>NZ_JAFMJZ010000168.1 GCF_017853185.1 Mycolicibacterium sp. | reverse complement strand
GCGGGCGCCGGAGCGAGCTCGGGAGCAGGGCCGGGCAGCATGCCGGTCGCCGGGACCATCGGCTCGAACTGCTGGGGCTCGAACTGCTGGGGCTGGGGCATCCACGGGGGAGGAGCCTGCGGCATCATCCACGGCGGCAGGTTGGCCGGAACCTCGACCGGCGCCAGCTGCGAGGACATGCAGATCACTTCGCAGCCCTGTCCGGGCAGCACGCCCGGGCCCATCAGCGGGCCGGGCATCGCAAGCTGGCCGGCGACCTCGCTGTTGCCGATGCCGATCTGACCGAGCTGGGTCAGCTGGAACAGCGGGTCGCTGTCCGGCAGGCCCAGCATTCCGGGGCCGAGGCCCTCGGGGTGCTCGAGGTGCGCATCGCCCAGGGCCGGGATCGGGCCGGTGATCAGCGGCAGGTCCACCGGCGCGACACCGGTGGCGTACGCGGCCGCCCAGCCCATCACGTTCTGGGCGTAGGCCATCGAGTTGTTGTAGCGCAGGATCGAGGTCAGCACCTGGCTCTGATTACGCAGGTTCAGTCCGCCGCTGCACAGGTAGCGGGCGGCCGCCAAGGCGGCGTCGAAGAGGTTCTGCGGGTCGGCCTTGCCGTCGGCGTCGCCGTCGGAGGCGTACCGCGACCAGGTGCCCGGCAGGAACTGCATGGGACCCATCGCCCGGGCGTAGACCGGACGGCCGCCGGCGTTGCTCTGCACGATGATCTCGTTGCCGGGCAGGCTGCCGTCCAGCGTCGGGCCGTAGATCGGCCGGATCGCGGTGCCCTGGGCGTCGGTGGCTCCGCCGTTGGCGTGCGAGGACTCGATGCGGCCGATGCCGGCCAGCAGGTTCCAGCTCACACCGCAGCCCGGCTGGGTGGCGGCCATGGTCTGCTCGGCCTTGCGGTAGGCGGCCAGCGCCATGGCCGGGATGCGCATCCCCCCGACGGCGTTGACCACCGCAGCGGGCGGTGGTCCAGAGGTCGTCCCGGCGGCGGCGACCTTGAAGTCGGCCGGCGGACGGGCCGCGGCGACGACGGTGGTGCCGTTCTGCGGGGCGGCGGGTGCCGGCTGTACGGCGGCCAGCGGCGTGACCGCGTCAGCGGCGGGCTTGGCGCCGATGTGGCCGGGAGCGGCAGCGACCGCCCCGGCGAGCACGACGGGAGTGATGACGGCGATCCCGAGCGCGGGCGCCCGGAAACGGTGCTTCATCGCCACTCGTCCGTCCTCACCAGTTTGCTCGAAATGCTCTGAACCACCGCCACCATACCCACTCTGTCGACCGGCGCGGACCGCAACCGTACTAACTGACCTGATCGCTGATTTCCGGCTCGTCGTTACCGGCTTCCTTCTGGGCCGATGCATTCTTGCCGCCCTTGGCCTTCTTGGGTTTGGCGGGCTGCAGCGCCGCCACCATCTCGCGCTGGAGTTCGTCCAGTTCGCGGCGCAGGTAGTCGCGGGTGGCGACTTCGCCGATGGCCAACCGCAGCGCGGCCAGCTCCCGGGCCAGGAACTCGGTGTCGGCCTTGGTCTGCTGGGCCCGGCGCCGATCGTCGTCGAGGGCAACCTTGTCCCGGTTCTCCTGCCGGTTCTGGGCCAGCAGGATCAGCGGAGCCGCGTAGGCCGCCTGGGTGGAGAACGCCAGGTTGAGCAGGATGAAGGGGTACGGATCCCAGCGCAGCGTCACCGCGAACAGGTTC
The DNA here is from genome assembly GCF_017853185.1 of Mycolicibacterium sp. GTDB lineage: Bacteria > Actinomycetota > Actinomycetes > Mycobacteriales > Mycobacteriaceae > Mycobacterium. The sequence continues at coordinate 4,927 of NZ_JAFMJZ010000168.1, read as the reverse complement.
AGGGCGATCCAGACGATCACCACGATGGTTTGCCACAGCAGGTAGCGGCCGGTGCCCAGGAAGCGGGCGATCGACTCGCTGAACTTGCCGATGGCTTCCGGGTCGAGGTTGAACGTGGGCCGGCGCGAGGTGCGCGGGGTGTCCAGCCGGGCTGACTCGCTCATTGTGAAGTCCCCTGGCCGGCGAACGGTTCCTCGTAGGTGTCCCGCCAGTCGTCGGGCAGCAGGTGGTCGAGCACGTCGTCGACGGTGACGGCGCCGAGCAGGTGACTCTCCTCGTCGACCACCGGGCCGCAGACCAGGTTGTAGGCCGCCAGATAGCGGGTGACCGCGGGCAGCGGGGTGTCCGGGGACAGTCGCGGCAGGTCCTTGTCGATGATCCCGCTGACCAGGTTGGCCGGCGGCTCGCGCAGCAGTGCCTGGGTGTGCACGCATCCCAGGTAGCGCCCGGTGGGGGTGGCCGTCGGCGGGCGGACCACGAACACCAGCGAGGCCAGCGCCGGGGTCAGGTCCGGGTCGCGGACCCGGGCCAGCGCCTCGGCCACGGTGGTGTCCGGGGCCAGCACCACCGGGTTGGAGGTCATCAGGCCGCCCGCGGTGTCCGGCGAGTGGCTCAGCAGCCGTCGCACCGATTCGGAGTCCTCGGGATCCATCTCCCGCAGCAGCGTCTCGGCCTCCCCCGGCTGGAGCACGCCGAGCAGGTCGGCGGCGTCGTCGGGATCCATCGCCTCCAGGACGTCGGCGGCGCGTTCGGTGTCCATCTGCAGCAGCAGATCGCTCTGGTCGTCCTCGGGCAGCTCCTGCAGGATGTCGGCCAGCCGTTCGTCGTCGAGGGCGTTGACCACCTCGGTGCGGCGCTTGGCCGGCAGATCGCGGATCGCGTCGGCCACCTCGATGGGGCGCTGACCCTCGAACTGGTGCAGCAGCTGGGCCACACCCTGGCCGGGCATCGCCAGCCCGGACGGGGTCAGGCCCACGACGTTCTGCCAGTCGACGACGACCACCGCCGAGCGCCGCCCCAGCCGGCGCTGGCTGCGCACCGCCACCCGGGTGACCATCCAGTCGCGGGTGCGGGTCTGCTCGATGGCCAGGTCGACGACGACGACGTCGACGCCGGCCAGCTGTTCCTGCTCGGGATCGTTGACCCTGACCCGGGTCTCGAGCACCTGGCCGAGCACCAGCACCTCACCCGGACGTTGCACGAAGCGGCGCAACGAGACGTTGGCGGTGTTCAGGGTGACCGCATTGGGTTCGATTCCGGTGATCCGCAGCATCGGGACGAAAATCCTTCTGCGGGTGAGCAGTTCGACGACCAGGCCCAGGACGCGCGGTTGCTGGCGCACGATGCTGATGCTGGCCACCACATCGCGCACCCGGCCGAATGATTCACCGTCGGGACCCAGCACGACCATCCCCGCCAGCCGCGCCGCGTATACCCTGTTCACCGACGCCATATTGCAAGGGTAGGAGTCTTCGGGTGGACTTGTCCGATCGGCCCGCGTATCGACCCCGTAGAACCTGCCTGTCGGTTCCCGGCAGCAATCCGCGGATGATCGAGAAGGCCAAAGCCCTGCCCGCCGATCAGGTTTTCCTGGACCTCGAGGACGCGGTGGCAGCCGATGCCAAGACGACCGCGCGCATGCAGGTGGCGGCGGCGCTGGCCGAGCCGGGGTGGGGCACTGCACTGCGCGGTGTGCGGGTCAACGACTGGACCACACCGTGGACCCACACCGACGTCATCGACGTGGTGTCGGCGGCCGGTGCCCACCTCGATCTCATCGTGCTGCCCAAGGTCACCGATGCCAGTCACGTGCAGGCCCTGGACCTGTTACTGACCCAACTCGAGTTGACCCACGGGCTGCCGGTGGGCCGGATCGGCATCGACGCGCAGATCGAGAACGCCCAGGGACTGCGCAATATCGACGCGATCGCCGCGGCGCCGCGGGTGCAGGCCCTGGTGCTCGGCCCGGCCGATCTGATGGCGAGCCTGAACATGCGGACCCTGGTGGTGGGGGAGCAACCCGAGGGGTACGACGTCGGCGACGCCTACCACCACATCCTGATGACGATTCTCGTCGCGGCACGGGCGCACGGCGTCGCCGCCGTCGACGGCCCCTATCTCAAGGTGCGTGACGTCGAGGCCTTCCGGAAGGTGGCCGGCCGCTCCGCGGCGCTGGGTTACGACGGCAAGTGGGTGCTGCATCCGGACCAGATCGACGCCGGCAATGAGATCTTCAGCCCCCGGCAGGCGGAGTACGACCATGCCGAGTTGATCCTCGAGGCCTATGACTGGCACACCTCGAAGTCCGGCGGAGCCCGCGGCGCGGTGATGCTGGGCGAGGAGATGATCGACGAGGCCAGTCGCAAGATGGCGCTGGTTGTCGCGGCCAGGGGCCGGGCCGCCGGGATGACCCGGCAGTCCGAACCGTTCGTGCCGCCTGCCTGACTCGCCGGTGCCCTGACCGTTCGTGAGGGCCCTATCCGTTGGTGAAAGCGAAGGCCATCCAGACCAGGCTGATCGCCAGGGAGATCCCGCCGACCACGATGCCGCCGACGGCGAGGCCGTGCCCCTGCTGGCCGGTGCTCTTGATCTGCTTGAGCGCGATCACGCCCAGCACGATGCCGATGATCGAGCCGATGCCGCACAACAGGCCGATGACCGAGGCCACCATGGAGAAGACGGCCAGGGAGTTGGTGCCGGCCGGCGGCGTCATCGGCGGGCCGTAACCGCCCGGGTACGGGACGCCGTATTCCGGCGGTGGCGGGTAGGAGCCGGGGTAACCCGGCAGCGGAGGCGGATAGGCGCCCTCCGGCTGGTAGGCCCCCTGCGGCTGGTAGCCCCCCTGCGGTGGATAGCCCCCCTGCGGCGGGTAGCCGTAGCCCGGTGCGTTCGGCGGTGCGTATCCGCCGTAGGCCGGCGGCGGGAAGGCCGGAGCCTGCTCGATCGGGGGAGCTTCATAAGCCCCTGACGACGGCTGGGCGCCCTCGCTGGCGGGCTCGTTGCCGGGGTCTCCGCTGGCAGTTGTCATGCTTTTCAACCTAGCCTAGGAGCTGACAGTGGGCCCTTCGCCGAACGTGGCCCACCGGATAAGGAGAACTCCAGATATGACCAGTCCCTTCCAGCCCGGCCAGAACCCGGCCGCCGGACCGGCGCGCCGCGGTCCGGTGGGCCTGCCGACGCCGCCCAAGGGCTGGCCGATCGGTTCCTACCCGACCTACGAGGCGGCGCAGAAGGCGGTCGACTACCTGTCCGACAATCAGTTCCCGGTTCAGCACGTGACGATCGTCGGCGTGGACCTGATGCAGGTCGAGCGGGTGACCGGCAGGCTGAGCTGGGGCAAGGTACTCGGCGGTGGCGTGCTGTCCGGCGCCTGGCTCGGCGTGTTCATCGGCCTGGTGCTCAGCCTGTTCACCAAGGGCGACGGCGGCAACCCGCTGCTGTTCGCCATCCCGGCGGGCATCGTCTTCGGCCTCATCACCTCCTCGATTCCCTACGCGATGAGCAAGGGAACGCGGGACTTCAGTTCGACCATGCAACTGGTGGCCGGCCGCTACGACGTGCTGTGCGATCCGCAGAACGCGGAGCAGGCGCGGGACATGCTGTCCCGCTTGACCCTGTAGGGGCCTACCGGCCGGGTTAAGGTACGGCTCGTGACGATCGCACGGGCCCGGCGGGCCGGCGCCGCCTCCCTGGCCGCGCTGACCGCGTTCTCCGCATCGGCGTGCGGGTCGAGCAACGACAGCCGGGTGGTCAGCCTCTACACACCGGCCAGTGAGACCGCGACGTTCACCGCCGTGGCCAAGCGCTGCAACGAGGAACTGGGCGGCAGGTTCCGCATCCAGCAGTTCAGCCTTCCCAAGGGCGCCGACGATCAGCGGCTGCAGTTGGCCCGCCGCGTCACCGGCAACGACCACACCCTCGACATCATGGCGATGGACGTGGTGTGGACCGCCGAGTTCGCCGAAGCCGGTTGGGCGCTGCCGCTGTCGGCCGATCCGGCGGGCAAGGCCGTCGCCGACGCCGAGACCGACACCCTGCCCGGCCCGCTGGCGACGGCGAAGTGGCGAGGCGAGTTGTACGCCGCGCCGGTCACCACCAACACCCAGATGCTCTGGTACCGGCCGGATCTGGTCGCTCCGCCGCCGCCCACCTGGGACCAGATGATCTCGGAAGCCACCCGGCTGCACGCCGAGGGCAAGCCGAGTTGGATCGCGGTCCAGGCCAAGCAGTACGAGGGTCTGGTGGTCTGGTTCAACACGCTGCTGGAGAGCGCCGGCGGCCACGTGCTCTCCGAGGACGGCAAGACCGTCACGCTTGTCGACACCCCCGAGCACCGGGCGGCCACCGTCAAGGCGTTGCAGATCATCAAGTCGGTGGCCACCGCTCCGGGCGCGGATCCGTCCATCACCCAGACCGATGAGGGCACCGCCCGGCTGGCGCTGGAGCAGGGCAATGCCGCGCTGGAAGTCAACTGGCCCTTCGTGTTCGCCTCGATGCTGGAGAACGCCACCAAGGGCGGTGTCTCCTTCCTGCCGCTCAACGAGAACCCGGCGATGTCCGGCGCGATCAACGAGGCCGGCACCTTCTCGCCCACCGAGGAGCAGTTCAACACCGCGTTCGACGCCAGTCGTGCGGTGTTCGCCTTCGCCCCGTACCCGGGCGTGACCGAGGGCCTGCCGACCCGGGTCACCCTGGGCGGACTCAATCTCGCGGTGGCCTCGACCACCCGGCACCCGGCCGAGGCGTTCGAGGCGCTGCGCTGCATCCGCAACGAGGGCAACCAGCGCTACACCTCGATCGAGGGCGGACTGCCGGCGGTGCGCGCCTCGCTGTACGACGATCCGGCTTTCCAGAAGAAGTACCCGCAGTACGCGATCATCCGCGATCAGTTGGTCACCGCGGCCGTGCGGCCGGCCACCCCTAACTA
>NZ_JAFMJZ010000032.1 GCF_017853185.1 Mycolicibacterium sp. | reverse complement strand
GCCGTCGTCGGAATAGCGGGCCTCGGCCACACCGTCGTCGTCGAGATCCAGCGCGGCGTGGTCGGCGATCCCGTCGCCGTCGAAATCGGCCAGCGCGTCATCGAAGACGCCGTCACCGTCGAAGTCCAGCCGCACCCCGTCGAGCACACCGTCACCGCTGAGGTCGATATCGGGGTTCGCAGTCCACATCGACGCGCTGCCGTCCCCGGAGTCCAGGCAATAGTCCATGCCCGTTAGACGACGTTGCCGCCCTTGGCGTTCCACGCCGTCAGGGGCGAGCGTTCCACCACGCCAGCAACTCGGCCGTGGCTTCCTCGGTGCTCATCGGGCCGCGATCCAGACGCAGTTCCTTGAGGTAGTTCCAGGCCTGGCCGACCTGCGGGCCGGCCGGGATGCCGAGCAGTTCCATGATCGCGTTGCCGTCGAGATCCGGCCGGACCCGGGCCAGATCCTCCTTGGCCGCCAATTCGGCGATCCGGGTCTCGAGCCCGTCGTAGTTGGACTGCAGCATCGCCGCCCGGCGCTTGTTGCGGGTGGTGCAGTCGGCGCGGACCAGCTTGTGCAACCGCGGCAACAGCGGTCCGGCATCGGCCACGTAGCGGCGCACCGCGGAGTCGGTCCACTTTCCGTCGCCGTAGCCGTGGAACCGCAGATGCAGATAGACCAGTTGCGAGACGTCGTCGATCATCTGCTTGGAGTACTTCAGCGCCCGCAGCCGCTTGCGCACCATCTTCGCGCCGACCACCTCGTGGTGGTGGAAGCTCACCCCGCCGTCGGTCTCGTGGCGGCGGGTGGCCGGCTTGCCGATGTCGTGCAGGATGGCCGCCCAGCGCAGCACCAGGTCGCGCTCGCCGGGTTCCTCCAGCGCCATCGCCTGCCGCAGCACGGTCAGCGAATGGTGGTAGACGTCCTTGTGCTGATGGTGTTCGTCGATGGCCATCTGCATGCCGCCGATCTCGGGCAGCACCACCTCGCCCATCCCGGTGCGCACCATCAGCTCGAGGCCGGCCACCGGGTCGGCGCCGAGCAGCATCTTGTCCAGTTCGACCGCGACCCGCTCGACGGTGATGCGCTCCAGTTGCGGCGCCATCTCGACGATGGCCTCCCGCACCCGGTCTGCCACCCCGAATTCCAGCTGGGACACGAATCGGGCCGCGCGCAGCATGCGCAGCGGATCGTCCCCGAAGGACAGCTCCGGTGCGGCCGGGGTGTCGAGCACCCGCCGGCGGATCGCGTCGATCCCGCCGAGCGGGTCGAGGAACTCCCCCGGACCGTCGGCGGTGATCTGGACCGCCATCGCGTTGGCGGTGAAGTCGCGGCGCACCAGATCGTCGTCGAGGCTGTCGCCGAACCGGACCTGGGGGTTGCGCGACACCTGGTCGTAGCTGTCGGCGCGGAAGGTGGTGATCTCCAGCCGGTCGCTGCCCTTACCCACCCCGACGGTGCCGTATTCGATGCCGGTGTCCCACAGCGCATCGGCCCACGGCCGGACGATGTGCTGAATCTCCTCGGGCCGGGCGTCGGTGGTGAAGTCCAGATCGGTGGTCAGCCGGCCCAGCATCGCGTCCCGGACGCTGCCGCCGACGAGGTAAAGGTGCTTTCCCGCCAGCGCGAAGCGGCCACCGATCTCACGCAAAACGTGGCCGTGCCGGTTGAGCTCGACAGCGGCGCGCGTCAGCAGCTCGGCATCGGTGACGTCAGGCACGTCCGGTGAGCCTAATGCGACGCGGGGGATAACGGGCACCCGGCTGGATGCCAACTACTATCGCTTGGGTGTCGGAGGGCGAGCAGGGGAAGCCTCGACGGCGTCGTGGACGTCGCCGCGGCAACCGGTCGGCCGGCCCGCCGCAATCCCCGTCCGGCCAGGACACCCAACCCTCCCTCGCGCCACCCGCCCCCGCTGAACCCACCGGCGGCACTGCCAGGAACGGCGGCAATCCGCGTCGCCGTCCCGGCCCCCGGCTGCGCACCGTGCACGAGACCTCGGCCGGCGGTCTGGTCATCGACGGGCTCGACGGCCCGCGCGACGAGCAGTTGGCCGCGCTGATCGGACGGATGGACCGCCGTGGCCGGATGCTGTGGTCGCTGCCCAAGGGACACGTCGAGCAGGGCGAGACCCCGGAGCAGACCGCCGCCCGCGAGGTCGCCGAGGAGACCGGCATCCAGGGCGATGTGCTGGCGGCCCTGGGCAGCATCGACTACTGGTTCGTCACCGACGGCCGCCGGGTTCACAAGACCGTCCACCACTACCTGATGCGGTTCTCCGGCGGGGAGTTGTGCGACGAGGACATCGAAGTCACCGAGGTGGCCTGGGTGCCGGTCGCCGAACTGCCGCACCGGCTGGCCTACGCCGACGAACGGCGGCTGGCCAAAGTGGCTCATGAACTGATCGAACTGCTGCAGGCCGACGGTCCGGCAGCGTTGCCCCCGCTGCCCCGGACGGCCCCCCGACGCAAACCACAGACCCATTCGCACGCCCGCAGCCATCAGCGGACGAACGGCAGCGGTCCGGACACGTGAGGCCCCTCGGCGCCGGGGCCCGGATCGTCCTCGTTCTCGCGTGGGTGGCTGTGCTGATGCTTCCGGGTCTGCAACTTCCGGGTGCGCTGCCGCCGGCCCTCGGGGAACCGAGCGCCGCGACTTTCCTTCAGGTGCGGCTGGACAGCGTCACCCCGGACGTCGTGACGACCTCCAGCGAACCGGTCGTGACCGTCGCCGCGACGGTGACCAACGTCGGTGACCGTCCGGTGCGCGACGTGGTTGCGCGCCTCGAGCACGCCGGTCCGGTGCTGTCGTCCTCGGTGCTGCGGACCGCGCTGAGCTCAGGGGTGGAGTTCGCGCCCGTTGCCGAATTCGCCAGTGTGACAGGACAACTCGAGCGCGGCCAGGCCACCGGTGTGACGTTCTCGGTCCCGATCCGATCGCTGGCAATCGACCGGCCGGGGGTCTACCCGCTGCTGATCAACATCAACGGGACGCCCGACGACGAATCGCCCAGCCGGCTCGACGAGGCGCGGTTCCTGCTTCCGGTCACCGGGGTGCCCGTCGACCCGGCAGGGCTCTCGGACGACCCGCTGCCCACCGCTCCGGACACCACCAAACCCGTACCGCTGACCATGCTGTGGCCGATCGCCGACAAGCCGCGACTCGCGCCGGGCCAGCCCGGGGGCACCAACCCGGTGCGGCTGATGAACGACGACCTCGCGGTGTCGCTGGCGCCCGGCGGCCGGCTGGACACCCTGCTCGGCGCGGCCGAATTCGCCACCAGCCCGGACGCGATCGACCCGAGCGCCGGCGTCGATCGCACGCTGTGCCTGGCGGTCGACCCCGATCTTCTTGTCACGGTCAACGCCATGACGGCCGGCTACGTGGTGGCCGACTCCCCCGACGGACTCGGTGCCGCAGCACATCCGGGCGGCGGCCAGGGGGCGGCGACGGGCTGGCTGGACCGGCTGCGCAACGTGGCGAAGCGGCTGTGCGTGACGGCCACCCCGTACGCGCAGGCCGACCTCGAGGCACTGCAGCGTATCGGGGACAGCGGACTCAGCACGGCGGCCACCGGCAACGGCGCCGACATCGTCGACCGGATCCTCGGCATCACCTCGACCCGGGGGGTCACCGTGCTGGCCGACGGTCCATTGACCGACGGCGCACTCGACCTGCTCGACGGCCAGGGCCCGACGGTCGCCGTCGCCGCAGCCGACTCCGCCGGGGAAGACGGACCCTTCACCGCCGACACAGGGGTGCGGCGGCTCTCCGCGCAGGTGGTGCTGGCGCCGTTCGACCCCGCGGTGGGCGCCGCGCTGGCCGGGTTGGGCACCGATCCCAGCCTGCCGGCGTATCTGGACTCCGCACTGTCGGTGGCCGGCGACCACGACTCCCCGGTGGCGCGCCGGCAGGACGCGATCGCCGCGCTGCTGTGGCGGACGCTTCAGCCCGGCGTCGAGCCGCGCACGCAGATCCTGCTGCCGCCGCTGAAGTGGAGCCCGCAGCCCGACGACGCCCGGGCCATCCTGACCGCCCTGGGCAACGCGGTGCGCTCCGGTCTGGCCACCCCGCGCCCGCTGGTCGCGGTGATCACCGACTCAGTGGCGACTCCGGCCGGCGATGAACCGACGCTGCCCACCGAGGTCCGCGGCCGTTTCGACGACGACGTGGTGGAGGCCGTCGGCGCGGAACTGAACCGGCTGGGCGAGTTGACCCCGGCACTGACCACCGACCCGCGGACCGGCATCACCGGAGGGCAGTACACCGCGCCGCTGCGCGAGGACATGTTGCGCGCGCTGAGCCAGACCGAGCCGGCCGACCGGCGCAACGTCGTGGCCCGCGAGCGTCTGGCCGTGGTGGGCAAGACCATCGAGGACCTCTTCGGTGCGGTGCGCATCGTCAGCCCCGGTGACTCGTACACGCTGGCCAGTGAGAGCAGTGCGCTGCCACTGGCATTGCGCAACGATCTCGGCGTGCCGATCCGGGTGCGCCTGCAGGTCGACGCACCACCGGGAATGGCGGTCACCGACATCGGCGAGCAGGAGGTGCCGCCGGGCTATCTGCCGCTGCGGGTTCCGGTCCAGGTCCGCGTCACCCAACGGGTGGCCGTCGACGTCACGCTGCGCACTCCCGGCGGGATCCCGTTGGGTGAGCCGGTGCGATTGTCGGTGCACGCCAACGCCTACGGCAAGGTGCTGTTCGCCATCACCCTCGGCGGTGGTGTGGTGCTGGCCCTGTTGGTCGGCCGTCGGCTCTACCACCGCTTCCGCGGACAACCCGACCGTGCGGACATCGACCGGCCCTGGGTGCCGGTGGAACCGCCTCGCGGAGAAGACGAATGACGCGTCCGGAGAGTCCTGAGCAGCAGGAGGGTTCCGAGCAACTGTCCGATGCGGCGGTGGTGTCCCGGTCCTGGGGAATGGCGCTGGCCACCCTGGTCAGCCGGATCACCGGCTTCATCCGGATCGTGCTGCTGGCGGCGATCCTCGGTGCGGCACTGTCCAGTTCGTTCACCGTCGCCAACCAGCTCCCGAACATGATCGCCGCCCTGGTGCTCGAGGCCACCTTCACCGCGATCTTCGTCCCGGTCCTGGCCCGCGCCGAACGCGACGACAGCGACGGCGGGGCGGCATTCGTGCGTCGCCTGGTGACACTGGCCACCTCGCTGCTACTGCTGGCGACGGTGGCCTCGGTGGCCGCCGCGCCGGCGCTGGTGCGGCTGATGCTCGGCGCCGATCCGAAGGTGAACCAGCCGCTGACGACGGCGTTCGCCTTCCTGCTGCTACCGCAGGTGATCTTCTACGGGTTGTCCTCGGTGTTCATGGCAATCCTCAACACCCGCAACGTGTTCGGGCCGCCGGCCTGGGCGCCGGTGCTCAACAACGTCGTGGCCATCGCGACGTTGGGGCTGTATCTGCTTGTGCCGGGCGAGCTCTCGGTGGACCCGGTCCGGATGGGCAACGCCAAGCTGCTCGTGCTGGGGATCGGAACCACCCTCGGCGTGGCCTCCCAGATGGCCGTTCTACTGGTGGCCATCCGGCGCAGGGCGATCAGCCTGCGCCCGCTGTGGGGAATCGACGACCGGATGAAGCGGTTCGGCACCATGGCCGCGGCGATGGTGCTCTATGTGCTGATCAGTCAGATCGGTCTGGTCGTCGGAAACCAGATCGCAAGCACCGCAGCGGCTTCCGGGCCGGCGATCTACGCCTACGCCTGGCTGGTGTTGCAACTGCCGTTCGGGATGATCGGCGTGACGATCCTGACGGTGGTGATGCCCCGGCTCAGTCGGAACGCGGCCGCCGACGACAAACCCGCGGTGCTGGCCGACCTGTCACTGGCCACCCGGCTCACCATGGTGACGCTGATCCCGGTGGTGGCCTTCATGACCGTCGGCGGCCCGGCCATCGGCAGCGCGCTGTTCGCCTACGGGAAGTTCGGTGAGGTCGACGCCAACTATCTCGGCCTGGCCATCGCGCTGTCGTCGTTCACCCTGATCCCCTACGCCCTGGTGCTGTTGCAGCTGCGGGTGTTCTACGCGCGCGACGAGCCGTGGACTCCGATCCTGATCATCCTCGCGATCACCGCGGTGAAGATCGTGGCATCGGTGCTCGCACCGCACCTGACCGACGACCGGGAAATGGTCGCCGGGTATCTCGGCGCGGCCAACGGGTTGGGCTTCGTGGCCGGGGCGATCCTCGGCCACGTGCTACTGCGCCGCTCGCTGCGGCCGCCGGGCGGACGGTTGATCGACCCGGCGGTGCGGCGGGCGATCCTGGTGACCACCGCCGTGTCGGTGCTGGCCGCGTGCGTCGCCGCAGGAGTCGATCAATTGCTCGGCCTCGACGCGTTCACCGAACGGGCCGGCGGGGCCGGGTCGATGCTGCGCCTGCTGATCCTCGGCGCGGTGATGATGCCGATCATCATCGGCCTGATGGTGGTCGCCGGGGTGCCCGACGCGGTGGCCGGCTGGGCCGCGGTGCGACGCCGCCTGCCGGGGCGCAGCCTTCCGGACCGGGGAACCGCGCAACACCACTCACTTGAGCCACAAGGGCATACGTCTGTCACGTACCCTGAATCAGGCAGTTCGCCCCAATACGGGCCGCCGGCGCGCGCCGGCGCAGGCCCTCTGTGGAAAGGACCGGCCCTGAGCGATCAGAGCGTCCCGCCGCCCGGTATCCCGAATGACCCGCCCGCGAGCGATCCGACGTCGTGGATTCCGCGCCAGCTGGCCGACGACTTCCAGCCCGACGTTGCGGCCTCTCCCGACGTCGCGCGAAGCGGCGGTCGCCACGAAGCGCCCAGCGGCACCCATCTGGTGCCGGGCGCCAACATCGCCGACGGCCGCTACCGGCTGCTGGTGTTCCACGGCGGTCCCGGCGGGCTGCAGTTCTGGCAGGCCCTCGACACCGCGCTGGACCGTCAGGTGGCGTTGACGTTCATCGACCCGGCCCGCCGGATGCCCGATGCAGAACTCGAGGCGATCCTGTCCGCGACGCTCAAGCTCGGTCAGATCGAGAAGCCCGGCGTGGCCCGGGTCCTCGACGTCACCCGGATCGACGGCGGCGGTCTGGTGGTGGCGGAGTGGATCCGCGGCGGTTCGCTCAAGGAAGTCGCCGACACCTCACCGTCGGCCCTGGGCGGCGTCCGGGCCGTTCAGTCGCTGGCCGCGGCGGCCGATGAGGCGCACCGCGCCGGGGTCGCGCTGTCCATCGACCATCCGAGCCGGATCCGGGTCAGCATCGACGGCGATGTGGCGCTGGCCTTCCCGGCCACCCTGCCCGACGCGACCCCCGAGGACGACGTCCGCGGCATCGGCGCCGCGCTCTACGCGCTGCTGATCGACCGCTGGCCGCTGCCCGAGCACGGCACGCCGAGCGGGATGCGGCATGCGCAATTCTCGCCCAGCGGGGAGTTGGTCGAACCGCGCGATGTCGATCCCGAGATCCCCTTCCAGATCTCGACTGCCGCCGTCCGGGCCATCCAGCCCGGTGGCGGGATCAGCACCGCACCCACGCTGGTGCATCTGCTCCAGCAGGCCATCGCCGCCGCCGATCGCACCGATCTGGTCGAGCCGGTGCAGGAACCGATCGCCGCGCCGCACGCCGTGCAGCCGCAGAAGTCTCAGCCCGCCGCGACGTGGACCGCGCCGACCGAGCCCCCGAAGCCGCCGGCGTCTACGCCGCACAGCGATGTCGCCGAACAGGCCCGGCGCCGCAAGACCCTGCTCATCGGCATCGCCGCCGGCGCCGCGGTGCTCGTGGTCGCGCTGGTCCTGCTGGCCTCGGTTCTGGGCCGGATCTTCGGTGACGACGAAGGCGGGCTCAAGGGCGACAAGCTCGGGTTGAACACCACGACCTCGCAGAACGGGGGCGGCTCCAGCGATAGCGGTTCGGGTGAACTCGTGAAACCCGCTGCGGTGACGGTGTTTTCGCCGGGCGGCGGCGCCGACAATCCGAACCTGGCCGGCCTGGCCATCGACGGGGATTCGAGCACCTCGTGGCCCACCGACACCTACACCGACACCACCCCGTTCCCGGGATTCAAGAACGGTGTCGGCCTGATGTTGGACCTGCCCCAGCCGACGGTCGTCGGCAGCGTCACGGTGACACTCCCCAGCACCGGCACCCAGGTGCAGATCCGGTCGGCGACCAGTTCGAGCCCGTCGAGCCTGGATGACACCGTCGCGCTGACCCAGCCGACCACGCTGAAGCCCGGGTCCAACACCATCGCGGTGTCGAGTTCCTCGCCCACCTCGCATCTGCTGGTGTGGATCTCGACCATGGGTCAGACCGACGGCAAGAGCAAGACCGCTCTCTCGGACATCACCGTCCGCGCCGCGTCGAAGTAGGTTTGCACAGCCCCGGCTCGGGGTGAAGTGCCGCAACGGGTTCCGGTGGTTAACGTCCCGGTTCATGGACCCCGGGTGCAGCGACGCCGAGCTGCTGGCAGCACACGCCGCCGGCGATCGCTATGCCTTCGCGGAGTTGTTCGGGCGGCACCGCTCCCGGCTTTACCGGCTGGCCCGCGGCGCGACACCGACCGCCGAGGACGCCGACGACGTACTGCAGGAGGCGATGCTGTCCGCCCACCGTGGCGCCGCGACATTTCGCCGGGACGCGGCCGTCGGGAGCTGGCTGCACCGGATCGTGGTCAACGCCTGCCGGGACCGGCTGCGCCGCAATGCTTCCCGGCCCGCCACACCGCTTCCCGAGGATGGCTTCCCGGTGCCCGACCACACCGCGTGCGTCGAGACCGCCCTCATGGTCCGCCAGGCGCTGCTCAGACTGCCGGCCGAACAGCGCGCCGCGGTGATCGCCGTCGATATGCACGGCTACTCGGTCGCCGATGCCGCGACGATGCTCGACGTCGCCGAGGGCACGGTGAAGAGTCGCTGCTCCCGGGCTCGGGCGCGGCTGGCGATTCTGCTCGGCCACCTGTCGCCGGCGTCCGGCTGACCGGCAGACTGGGCGGGTGTCCTCCCGTCACACCGTGACCGGCTCGCCGTCCCGGCGTCCCGCACACGCCGCCCGCCCCGGGGTGCCGGCGACCAAGGCCGTCGTCGCTATCGCCGGGCTGGCCGCTCTCGGCACAGCGGGGTGGCTGGGTGCCACCGCCCTGCTGAAGTCGGTGGGCCCGACCACCACCACCCCGGTCAGTGCCAGCCTGATCACCGTGACCCCATCCGAGCCGGGTGCCGCGCGCCCGTAAGCCCGGTCGGGAACAGCCCGGTCTACCCTGTTGTTCAGGTCAGAGTGCCGGTCCTTCGGCACCCCTGTGAGAAAGGCTGGCCCCTTGAGCGAGACAGTCCACGACGTCATCATCATCGGCTCCGGCCCCGCCGGCTACACCGCGGCGATCTACACCGCCCGCGCCGAGCTCAAGCCCGTGGTGTTCGAGGGAACCTCGTTCGGCGGGGCGCTGATGACGACCACCGAGGTGGAGAACTTCCCCGGATTCCGCAACGGGATCCAAGGTCCGGAGTTGATGGACGAGATGCGCGAGCAGGCCCTGCGGTTCGGCGCGGACCTGCAGATGGACGACGTCGAATCGGTGTCGCTGGAGGGACCCGTCAAGGAGGTCGTCACCGCCGGTGGCGAGACCCACCGGGCCCGCGCGGTGATCCTGGCGATGGGCGCCGCCGCCCGCTACCTCGGCGTACCCGGTGAGCAGGAACTTCTCGGCCGCGGCGTCAGCGCCTGCGCCACCTGCGACGGGTTCTTCTTCAAAGAGCAGGACATCGCCGTGATCGGCGGCGGCGACTCGGCGATGGAGGAGGCCACCTTCCTCACCAAGTTCGCCCGCAGTGTGACACTGGTGCACCGGCGCGACGAGTTCCGCGCGTCCAAGATCATGCTGGAGCGGGCCCGGGCGAACGAGAAGATCCGGTTCCTGACCAACACCGGCGTCGTCGCGGTGGAGGGTGAGACCGCCGTCACCGGACTTCGGGTCCGCGACGTCAGGACCGGGGCGGAGTCGACGCTGCCGGTGACCGGCGTGTTCGTCGCGATCGGGCACGACCCCCGTTCCGAACTGGTCCGCGGAGTCGTCGACGTCGATGCCGAGGGCTACGTGCAGGTTCAAGGCCGCAGCACCGCGACCTCGCTGCCCGGGGTCTTCGCCGCCGGCGATCTCGTCGACCACACCTACCGGCAGGCCATCACCGCCGCCGGGAGTGGCTGCGCTGCCGCCATCGACGCCGAACGCTGGCTGGCCGATGCCCGCGCCGCCGACACCAACGCAATGATCGGAGCCAAGAAATGAGCGGTGCCACGGTGAATGTTTCCGACGCCACCTTCCCGGACGCGGTGCTGACCAGCAGCGTCCCGGTGCTGGTCGACTTCTGGGCCGCCTGGTGCGGGCCTTGCCGGATGGTCGCGCCGGTCCTCGAGGAGATCGCCGCGGAGAAGGCCGGCGTGCTGACCGTCGCCAAGATCGACGTGGACGCCAATCCCGGTACCGCCCGCGATTACCAGGTCTCCTCCATCCCCACGCTGATCCTGTTCCAGGGCGGACGCCCGGTTAAACGGATCGTGGGCGCCAAGAGCAAAGCGGCGTTGCTGCGAGAGCTCGCCGACGTCGTGTAGCGCGACGGATTCGTGACCGGCGGGGCGTCCGCCACGTTTCCGGATCGGCCGCTTCTTCTGCGACAATGCTTGTCATGTCGACTCCAGGTCACGACGCGGGCGATCGCCTGCGGCACGGGGACCGAGGCTCCGCGGTAGTCGAGATTCGTGCGGCGCTGGCCGCCCTCGGGTTGCTGGAAAGCGACGACGACGATCTGAGCACCGGCCGGCACGTCGCGCCCGACGTGTTCGACGACGAACTCGATCACGCCGTTCGGGCCTTCCAACAGGGCCGCGGCCTCAGGGTGGACGGCGTCGTCGGTGAAGCCACCTACCGTGCCCTCAAGGAAGCCTCCTACCGGTTGGGCGCACGCACCCTCGCCCACCAGTTCGGCGCCCCGATGTACGGCGACGATGTCGCGACGCTGCAGTCCCGGTTGCAGGACCTCGGCTTCTACACCGCACTGGTGGACGGCTACTTCGGGTTGCAGACGCACAACTCGCTGATGTCCTATCAGCGCGAGTACGGCCTGGCGCCGGACGGCATCTGCGGCCCGGAAACGTTGCGGTCCTTGTACTTTCTGGGTTCACGGGTCACCGGCGGATCGCTGCACGCCATCCGCGAGGAGGAGCGGGTACGCCGTTCCGGGCCCCGCCTCTCCGGCAAGCGGATCATCATCGACCCGGGCCTCGGAGGCGAGGACATCGGCCTGATCGTCAACGGCCCGCAGGGTCCGATGAGCGAAGCCGACATCCTGTGGGACCTCGCCAGCCGGCTCGAGGGACGGATGACCGCGATCGGCATGGAGACTTTCCTGTCGCGGCCGGTGAACCGTGGCCCGGCTGACGCGGAGCGCGCTGCGACGGCCAACACCGTGGGCGCCGACCTGATGATCAGCCTGCGCTTCGAGCGGCATGCCAACCCCGGCGCAAATGGCCTGTCCTGCTTCTACTTCGGCAGCTCGCACGGCTCGGTTTCCACGCTGGGCCACAACCTCGCGGACTTCATCCAGCGGGAAGTGGTGGCGCGCACCGGATTACTGGACTGCCGGACCCATGGCCGCACCTGGGATCTGCTGCGGCTGACCCGGATGCCGTCCGTCCAGGTGGACGTCGGATACATCACCAGCCCACGCGACAGCAGCCTGCTGGCCACCCGGGAGTGCCGCGACGCCATCGCTGAGGGCATCCTCGCGGCGGTGAAGCGGTTGTATCTGCTGGGCAAAAACGACCGTCCCACAGGCACTTTCACCTTCGCCGAACTGCTCGCCCATGAGCAGTCGGTGGAGCACGGCCGCCCTGCCGTCTAACGAATCTCGACGCCGCTGGCCTGCAGCTGCGAACTCTCCAGTAGGCGCTCCAATGCGGACTCCACTTCGGCCTTCCAACCGAGGCCCTTGTCGAGTTCGAGGCGCAACCGTGGGAAATAGCGGTGTGGAGCAACCACGCTGAAGCCCGCTTCGATGAGAAAGCCCGCGTCGATCATGCATGTCTCGAACGAACAGTCGTCCAACGCGGCCACTGCCTGCTTCAACTCCGGATCAGCTTCCGGGGCAAGCAGTTCGGCGGCCGCGCCGGTGCGCCCGAAGGCCTCCAACGCCCGCACACCTCGTCGGCGAAGTTCGCCGACGACCGCTGCGATGAGCTGATTCTCCAGTCCCCCGGACTTGCCCGGCTCGACGCCCATCGTGGTCAGCAGCACGGCATCCGCGCTGACCGGACCGGTGGGGAATCTTTGCGCGCGCGGCACAACCCGGGGTGGGGCATACAGCACGTAACCCGGACACGGATCGTCATCCTCGACGGGTGGGCCGTCCTCGTCGGCGACCGGCGCTGCCACCTGTCCGCACGAACCCCATTCGAGCATGACCATGGAGAGCCATGCCTCCTTCTCGAATTCCGGATCGGGCAGATAACTGTCGTCACCCAGGGTCTGCGGATCGACCTCCCAGAAGACACATCGGCGCGCATGCTTGGGCAGCTGCTCGAATCCCTCGAGCCGCAGCGGCCTGATGTGGACGGACACTAATCTCCCTGGCTTTCGCGCGGCGCGGACGCACGCACCCGTACCTCAAGGATAGGAGAGCCGGCACCGGAATGCCGGGCGTCGGCCGGATGGGTGTCGAGCAGTCCCCCGGCCCTTGAAACGCCCTGACTACGTGAATTCCTTTGTGCCGCTTGGGAATTCGATGGACAGCCCTGATTCAGGGCGGCCGGTCGGCACGGTTCTGTCACAGTGACGTAACTGTCTGGTGTCAGGGGCTTGGCTATTTGCTGACCGAAGGGTCCATCAGACCCACGATCCGGTGCAGATCCTCAACCGAGCCGAACTCCACCACGATCTTGCCCTTGCGCTTGCCCAGACTGACCGTCACCCGGGTGTCGTAGGTCCCGGACAGCCGCTCCGCGACGTCCTGGAGGCCCGGCATCTGGATCGGCTTGCGCCTCGGCTTGGCCGGGTTTCTACCCTCCCCCCGATTGGCCAGCGTCACCGCCTCTTCGGTGGCCCGGACCGAGAGTCCCTCGGCCACCACCCGGGCGGCCAACTCCTCCTGGGCCTCCGGTCCGGCTTCCAAGGCGAGCAGGGCCCGTGCGTGGCCGGCGGACAGCACACCCGCCGCGACCCGTCGCTGGACCGCAATCGGCAATTTCAGCAGCCGGATCATGTTGGAGATCACCGGACGCGACCGGCCGATCCGGCTGGCCAGTTCCTCGTGGGTGACCTCGAACTCATCGAGCAACTGCTGGTAGGCGGCTGCCTCTTCCAGCGGATTCAACTGCGCCCGGTGGATGTTCTCCAGCAGTGCGTCGCGCAGCAGGTCGTTGTCGGCCGTTTCGCGGACGATGGCCGGGATCGCGGTCAGGCCGGCGCGCTGCGCCGCACGCCAGCGCCGCTCCCCCATGATCAGCTGATAACGGCCACCACCCACCTCGCGAACCACGATCGGCTGCATCAGCCCGAACTCGCGGATCGAGTGCACCAGCTCGGCCAGTGCATCCTCGTCGAAGACCTGGCGCGGCTGGCGGGGATTCGGCTCAATGGCGGTCGGGTCGAGCTCCCGGTAGACCGCGCCCATCTCCATCTCGGCCGGAGCCGCCGGTGCCGGTGTCCCGCCCCCGATCACCACATCGGCCGCCGCCTGGCCCAGCCGTGGCCCGCCATCGGACGGTCCGGTCGGAATCAGTGACGCCAGACCGCGGCCCAGGCCGCCCTTGCGCTTCGATGACTGGCTCATGGCTACGCCTCCGGGTTGCGGTGCGCCAGCTCCCGGCTGGCGTCCAGATAACTCATGGCACCCCGCGAGCCGGGGTCATAGTCGATGATCGTCATGCTGTAACCGGGTGCCTCGGACACCTTAACGCTGCGCGGGATGGCCGTGCGCAGAACCTTGTCGCCGAAGAACCGGCGCACCTCGGATGCGACCTGATCGGCCAGCTTGGTCCGGGCGTCGTACATGGTGAGCACCACCGTGCTGACGGACAACTCCGGGTTCAGATGCGCCCGGACCATCTCGATGTTCCTCATCAGCTGCGAGACGCCCTCCAGCGCGTAGTACTCGCACTGGATCGGGATCAGCACCTCGGGCGCGGCGACCAGCGCATTGATGGTCAGCAGCCCCAGCGACGGCGGGCAGTCGATGAAGACGTAGTCGAAGTCGGTCTGATCGAGTTCAGCCAGTGCGTTGCGCAGCCGGTTCTCCCGGGCCACCATGCTGACCAACTCGATCTCGGCGCCGGCCAGATCGATGGTCGCCGGGACGCAGAACAGGTTCTCGCTGTGCGGACTCTGCTGGATCGCGTCGCGCAAGGGCAACTCCCCCAGCAGCACCTCATACGAGGACGGGGTCCCGGACCGGCGGTCGGAGATGCCGAGCGCGGTGCTGGCGTTGCCCTGCGGGTCGAGGTCGATGACCAACGTCTTCAACCCCTGCACCGCCAGTGCCGCGGCCATATTGACCGCCGTCGTGGTCTTGCCGACGCCGCCCTTCTGGTTGGCGACGGTGAAGGTCCGGCGGCGGGCCGGGCGGGGAAGCTGGCCCGCCGCGGTGTGCAACACCTTCATGGCCCGCTCGGCAGCGGCCCCGATCGGGGTGTCGGTGTCCACGCTGGGCACCCATGTTTCACGTGAAACATCACCGCCGTCTACGGGTGGGACAGTCATGACCCTCTCCTCTCCGGCTCACGCCTGGCGCCCTTCGCCTCCCGGGATGCGGACCGCCGTTCCGAACGGACCGCCTCCACCACCGTGGTCGGTGGGCTCAGGTAGCCCTCTCCACATCTGCGCACCCGGATGTCCGTGGCGCCCAGTTTGGTCATCGCGGCCCGGAACTCCGCCACCTCGTCGTCGGCGCGCTCACCCTTCAGCGCCAACATCCGGCCGCCCGGCCGTAGCAGCGGCAGGCTCCACCGGGTCAGCTTGTCCAGACCCGCGACCGCCCGCGACAGTACGACGTCGGCTCCGGCGAGACCGGTACGGACGGCTGCGTCCTCGGCCCGGCCCCGAACCACCTCGACGTCGATACCGAGCTCGGCGACGACCTCGGCCAGAAACTCGGTCCGGCGCAGCATCGGCTCGACCAGAGTGACCCGGAGATCCGGGCGGGCGATCGCCACCGGAATGCCGGGCAGGCCGGCGCCGCTCCCGATGTCGATCACCCGGGCGTCTGGGCCGATCGCTTCCGCCACCGCCGCGCTGTTGAGGATGTGCCGGTCCCACAGCCGGTCGGCTTCGCGTGGACCGATCAGCCCCCGGACAACGCCGGGGCCGGCCAGCAACTCCTCGTATCGGCGAGCCAGGTCCAGCCGCGCACCGAAGACTTCGGCGGCGGTCGACGGCGGCGCTTGTTTCACGTGAAACATCCCTCCGCCGTCGAACACGCCACTGAACTACATCTGTGTAACTTCAGTCCTTCAGGACCACGACCCGACGGGAGGGCTCGACGCCCTCGCTCTCGCTGTGCACACCCTGCACCGCGGCCACCGCGTCATGGACGATCTTGCGCTCGAAGGGCGTCATCGGGGCCAGCTCCTCACGCTCACCACTCTCGGCAACCCGCCGGGCCACCTTGTCCCCCAGCGCGCTGAGCTCATCCCGGCGGCGGCGACGCCAGCCGGCGACGTCGAGCATCAGCCGGCTGCGCTCGCCGGTCTTCTGGTGCACCGCCAGCCGGGTCAGCTCCTGCAACGCGTCGAGCACCTCGCCGCGGCGGCCGACCAACTTGGTCAGGTCTTCCCCGCCATCGATACTCACGATGGCCCGATCGCCCTCAACGTCGAGGTCGATATCGCCGTCGAAGTCCAGCAGATCGAGCAGTTCCTCAAGGTAGTCGCCGGCAATCTCACCCTCGGCGACCAACCGCTCTTCCCGGTCCACCGCCTTGGTCGCGGGTGCTTCGCTCTCCGTCACCTGTTCCACCGCGTTCTCAGTCATCTCAGTCTTTCCCTTCTCCAACCGGATCTGGTCCGGTCAACGCTTACGTTTCTTGGGCCGCGCGCCCGGGCGCGGCGTGCGGTTGGCCGTGTCGGCCGCCGGCTCAATCGGCTCGTCCGCCTCGATGTCGGTCTCCGCCCCGGTCTCGAGCGCATCCTCGGCGTCGAGTGCCGCGGCGGGGTTCTTGCGGCCCTTGGTGGGCTTGGCTCCGGGGGCCGGGGCGTTGGCGGATCGGCGCGCGAGCGCCTCCTCCTTCTTCGCCTCCTCCTCCTTCTCGATCTTGCCGAAAACGAGGTGCTGCTGAGCGAAGGTCCAGATGTTGTTGGACACCCAGTAGATGATGATGGCGATCGGCAGGAACGGGCCGCCGACGACCACGCCGAGCGGGAACACATACAGCGCAAGCTTGTTCATCATCGCGGTCTGCGGATTGGCTGCCGCTTCCGGACTCTGCCGGGCGATCGAGGCCCGGCTGTTGAAGTAGGTCGCGACGCCGGCCAGGATCATCAGCGGCACAGCCACGGCCGCCACCGCCGGCCGGCTGAACACCGTGAAGGCCTCCAACCCGACCTTCTGCGTCATCGACGCGCCGATCGGGGCGCCCATCAGATGGGCGTCGAGGAAGTTGGCGACGTCGTTGGCGCTGAACACGTAGTTGCCCAGGGAGCGGTTCTCCTGCACCGACAGCCCGAGCCGGCCGAAGCCGCTCTGCGTCCGGTTGAACGACGACAGCACGTGGTACAGCCCGAGGAACACCGGGATCTGCGCCAGCATCGGCAGGCAGCCGAGGATCGGATTGAAGCCGTGTTCGCGCTGGAGCTTCTGCATCTCCAGCGCCATCCGCTGACGATCCTTGCCGTACTTCTTCTGCAGGGCCTTGATCTGCGGCTGCAGTTCCTGCATCTGCCGGGTGGTGCGGATCTGCCGGACGAACGGCTTGTACAGCAGCGCGCGCAGGCTGAACACCAGGAACATCACCGACAGCGCCCAGGCGAAGAAGCTGCTGGGTCCGAGGAACAGCGCGAAGAGCTTGTACCAGAGCCACATGATCCCGGACACCGGGTAATAGATGTAGTCGAGGCTGAACCAGTTAAACATCGGCGCTCCTGAGTTCCGGTCTTGAGCCGTCACCGGCGTCCGAACGTTCGGGTATCGGGTCCCAGCCCCCGCTGTGCCACGGACCGCATTTCGCGAGCCGGATCACTGCGAGCCACACGCCACGGAGCGCGCCGTACTCGGTCACCGCGTCGACCGCGTACTGACTGCAGGTCGGCGTGAACCGGCAGGTGGCCGGTCGCAGCGGCGAGATCATGTGCCGGTAGACCTGGATCGCGCCGACGAGACCTCGCCCGATCAGGCTCCGGGCGCCGACGCCACGCACACTCGTGGTCACCGGTCCCGCTCCATCAGCTGCCGTGCCCGCGTCAGGGCTGCTCCGAATTCTTCTTGCAGCCGTGCGTGTTTCGCCTGCCGGATTCCGGGCAGCGCCCGGATCACGATCCGGTCGGTGGGCTCCAACTCGGCGATGGTCGCGTACACCAGATGGCGCAGCTGCCGGGCCACCCGATGGCGCTCAACCGCACCGCCGATGGCTTTGGTGACCACGAGTCCGACCCGGGGGCCGTCCGGATGTCCGGTATCACGGCGAGCGTGGACGACGAGGTCCGGCTGCGCAGCTCGCACACCCTGTTTGACGGTGGTTCCGAAGTCCGCAGACCGTGTCATCCGGTATCGAGCCGGGAGCACGCTTAAGTGACCGGTGGGTCAGGCAGTCAGCGAGCGACGGCCCTTGCGGCGACGACCGGTGACGATCGCCCGGCCGGCACGGGTGCGCATGCGCAGCCGAAAACCGTGAACGCGTGCCCGCCGACGGTTGTTCGGCTGGAAGGTCCGCTTGCCCTTGGCCACGGCTGTCTCTCCTCGCTGTTCGCACACCGCATCCGGGGAAATCCTCGGATAACTGTTGCTCAGTTCCGCATTAACCGGCGCGGTCCCGGGGACCCCGGTCGCTGCCGTATCGCCACATCCGGGCGACTTGTCGAGGGTACTTACCCTGCTTGCGCAGGTCAAACCGTCCCGGTCCGGGTACCAACGGGAACCCCGGGAATCGGCGTGATCGACCGGTTGGCACCCGGGGAGAAACCTGTTAGCTTCTGGCAGAGCAACGCCTCCGAAACCCATTGCCGGAATCGTTGCCACTAGTCGATTAGTGCCAATACGCTGCGAATAAGGATTACCCGAGCCTGTACACAACTGTGGATAACCATGTGGACAGTTTTGGGAGAGTCAGCTTTTTCGTCGCCAAGATCTGAACTGGGGGGACCTGTCGGATGGGTGATGACCCCGTTTCCGATTTCGCCTCCGTCTGGGGTTCCGTGGTCGCCGAACTCAACGGTGACCCCGATGCGTCGCTGGGCGACACCATCATCGACAGTCCGCTCACTCCGCAACAACGCGCCTGGCTGAAGCTGGTCCGCCCACTCACCATCGCCGAGGGCTTCGCACTGCTGTCCGTTCCCAGCCCTTTCGTCCAGAACGAGATCGAGCGCCACCTACGAACTCCGATCGTGGATGCACTCAGCCGGCGCCTGGGCCAGCGCATCGAACTCGGCGTTCGCATCGAACCGAGTGACGACGACGTCCCCGGCCAGGACGGCTCCCCCTTCGAATCCGATCTCGACGAGGTCGATGAGGACAGTGAAGCCCTGGCCAGTGCCCACGCGACCTGGCCCCGTCATTTCATCGAGCGACCCCGCGACGACGGATCCGGCGACACCTCCGGGACCAGCCTCAATCGCCGGTACACCTTCGAGACCTTCATCATCGGCGCGTCCAACCGGTTCGCCCACGCCGCCGCCCTCGCGATCGCCGAAGCTCCTGCCCGCGCCTACAACCCGCTGTTCATCTGGGGTGAATCCGGTCTGGGCAAAACCCACCTGCTGCACGCTGCCGGCAACTACGCCCAGCGACTGTTTCCCGGTATGCGGGTGAAGTACGTCTCGACCGAGGAATTCACCAACGACTTCATCAACTCACTCCGCGACGACCGCCGGGTCGCGTTCAAACGCAGCTACCGCGACATCGACGTGCTGCTCGTCGACGACATTCAGTTCATCGAGGGCAAGGAAGGCATCCAGGAGGAGTTCTTCCACACCTTCAACACCCTGCACAATGCAAACAAGCAGATCGTCATCTCCTCGGACCGGCCGCCGAAACAGCTGGCCACCCTGGAAGACCGGCTCCGGACCCGATTCGAATGGGGTCTGATCACCGACGTCCAGCCCCCGGAATTGGAGACCCGCATCGCAATTCTGCGCAAGAAAGCGCAGATGGAGCGCCTCGACGTCCCCGACGATGTCCTGGAACTGATCGCCAGCAGCATCGAACGCAACATCCGTGAACTCGAGGGCGCCCTGATCCGGGTGACCGCCTTCGCATCGCTGAATCGGACGCCGATCGACACCGCACTGGCCGAAATCGTGCTGCGCGATCTCATCGCCGACGCCGGCACCACCCAGATCAGCTCGGCGATGATCATGGCTGCCACTGCCGAATACTTCGACACCACCGTCGAGGAACTCCGCGGACCTGGGAAAACCCGCGCACTCGCGCAGTCCCGCCAGATTGCGATGTATCTGTGCCGGGAACTCACCGACCTGTCGCTGCCCAAGATCGGCCAGGCGTTCGGCCGTGATCACACCACGGTCATGTACGCCCAGAAGAAAATCCTCAACGAGATGGCGTACCGCCGTGAGGTCTTCGATCACGTCAAAGAGCTCACCACCCGCATCCGCCAGCGCTCCAAGCGCTGAGATTTGCCCGAGCCGCGCCCGCGTGTCGCACCGATACACGCCACGCAGCCGAAAAAACTTTCGTCACACACATCCCAGTGATCACATCCCCAGGCTGTGTACACATTGTGGAGAACCGTCGAATGATCACCGGCCGGCCTGGGATACCAACACACACCCGCGGTCCTTCCACAACGGGCGACCCGGGATGACCCAACCATCCACAATTCATCCACATACCTGCGTGCACTGTGATCAGGCCCGATACCCCTTCATCCACAACTTGCACAGCACCTATTACTGTTGCTGTAAGTCATTCAAAGGTTTTCTTCTAGAAGAAGACTGTTGGGGAAAACCTCGCCGGCCTCCTTTCCGGGCTGCTCTCACCCGGGTTGTCAGGCCAGGCGTTTAGCGTTCAAGATGGGCGCCGACGCTTTACGGTTGGTCATCGGACCGCACGGTATTGGCGGCGTTGCTGGCTGATGAAGGGACACGATTGAACGTGGCGACCACAACGGTGGGGTCCGATTTGAAGTTTCGCCTGGTCCGAGAAGATTTCGCCGACGCGGTGGCCTGGGTCGCCCGCAGTCTGCCCAGCCGGCCCACGGTCCCCGTCCTGGCCGGTGTGCTGATCACCGGATCCGATGAAGGTTTGACCATCGCCGGCTTCGACTACGACGTCTCCAGCGAAGTTGTCATTCCCGCTGAAATCGCTTCTCCGGGAACGGTTCTCGTCTCCGGGCGGCTGTTGTCGGATATCACCCGGGCCCTGCCGCCCAAGCCTGTCGAGGTCAGCGTCGACGGCAACCGCGTGTTATTGACCTGCGGAAGTGCAAAATTTTCTCTCCCGGCGATGCCGGTCGAGGACTATCCGACCCTCCCGAGCTTGCCTGCCGAGACCGGTGTCGTCGCCGCGGACCTGTTCACCGAGGCCGTCGGCCAGGTGGCGGTCGCCGCAGGTCGCGACGACACCCTGCCGATGCTCACCGGCATCCGGGTCGAGATCACCGGGGACAAAGTGGTGCTCGCCGCCACCGACCGGTTCCGGCTGGCGGTCCGTGAACTGACCTGGTCGACGACGTCTCCCGGAGTCGACGCTGCAGTTCTGGTGCCGGCCAAGACCTTGGCCGAAGTCGCGAAAGCCGTGACCGCAGGTACCGATGTCCATCTGGCCCTCGGTTCCGGCGCCGCCGTCGGTGAGGAGCGTCTGCTCGGCATCCGCAGCGCCGGGAAGCGCAGCACCACCCGACTGCTCGACACCGAATTCCCGAAATTCCGCCAACTGCTCCCGGCTGAGCACACCGCACTGGCCACCGTCGGCGTCGCTGAACTCGCCGAAGCGATCAAGCGTGTGGCCCTGGTCGCCGACCGGGGCGCACAGGTCCGGATGGAATTCGCACCGGGTGTCCTTCACCTTGCCGCCGGTGGTGCCGACGGCGTGGGCCTGGCCGAAGAAGATCTCGAGGTCGACTTCGTCGGTGAGCCGCTGACCATCGCCTTCAACCCGACCTACCTGACCGACGGCCTCGGGTCGCTGCACAGTGACCGGGTGACCTTCGGATTCACCACTGCCAGCAAGCCGGCGGTACTGCGTCCCGCGTCCGATGAATCCCCGGGTGAGGGCTCCAGTGGTCCTTTCCCCGCCATCGACACCGATTACGTCTACCTGCTGATGCCGGTGCGGCTGCCGGGCTGATCCGGATAGGGGTCGGGGCGCTGCCATGTACGTCCGTCACCTCGCCCTCCACGACTTCCGGTCGTGGTCCGCGGTAGATCTGGAGCTCACTCCGGGCCGGACCGTGTTCGTCGGAGCGAACGGCTTCGGGAAGACGAATCTCGTTGAGGCACTGTGGTATTGCACAACATTGGGATCTCACCGGGTGGGCACCGACGCACCGTTGGTGCGGGCCGGAGCCGAGCGCGCCGTGGTCTCCACGATCGTCGTCAACGAGGGACGCGAACTCGCCGTCGACATCGAGATCGCGGCCGGCCGCGCCAACAAGGCCCGCCTTAACAGATCTCCGGTGCGCAGCACCCGTGAGGTACTCGGAGCAGTGCGGGCCGTGTTGTTCGCCCCCGAGGACCTGGCATTGGTCCGCGGAGATCCGACCGAGCGGCGCCGGTACCTCGATGAACTGGCCACCACCCGCCGGCCGACCATCGCCGGCGTGCGCGCCGACTACGACAAGGTGCTCAAGCAACGCACCGCATTGCTGAAGTCCGCGTCCGGCGCGCGCTACCGCGGCGATCACTCGGTGCTGGAGACCCTCGACGTCTGGGACGGTCACCTGGCCGCACACGGCGCCCGGCTGATGGCGGCCCGGCTGGACTTGGTCAACCAGCTCGGGCCGGAGGTGGAGAAGGCCTACCAACTTCTCGCGCCGGCCTCCCGTCCGGCCGCGATCAGCTACCGGGCAAGCGTGGACGTCGAGGATCCGGCCGTCGACGTCGGGTACCTCGAGACGGCCCTGCTGGAAGGCCTGGCGCGGCGCCGCTCCGCCGAACTCGAACGCGGGCTGTGCCTGGTCGGCCCGCACCGCGACGATCTGGAACTGCGGCTCGGCGAACAGCCGGCCAAGGGCTTCGCCAGTCACGGCGAGTCGTGGTCGATGGCGCTGGCGCTGCGGCTGGCCGCCTACGAACTGTTGCGCGCACAGGGCAGCGAGCCGGTGCTGATACTCGACGACGTCTTCGCCGAACTGGACACCGCGCGCCGCCGGGCGCTGGCCGGCGTCGCCGCTTCGGCGGAACAGGTGCTGGTCACGGCGGCGGTCGGCGAAGACATCCCGGAGGACTGGGATGCCACCCGGATCGCCATCACCATGCGTGAGGATGAAGCCGGCCGGCGCTCGGAGGTGATGTCATGACCGAACCTGAAGACCGATCCGCCGATCTTCCCGCTGCGGCAGGAGGCCCGCCCGAGCACCTCAAGGATGTTCCCGGGATGGACTTGGTGCGCCGGGCCCTGGAGGAGGCCCGGTCGGCGGCCCGTGGGCAGGGCAAAGACGTCGGCCACGGCCGCCGCTCCCCCAAGGGGGAACCGTCGAACAACCCCCGTGGCAACCGTCGCCGCTGGTCGGGGCCCGGTCCCGACGGCCGGGACCCGCAGCCGTTGGGTCGGTTGTCCCGCGAGATCGCCAACTCCCGGGGGTGGTCCGGCCGGGTGGCCGAGGGCACCGTTTTCGCCGAATGGCCGACCGTCGTCGGCGAGCAGATCGCCGGACATGCCACGCCGACGTCGCTGCGCGACGGTGTGCTGCACGTCGCCGCGGAATCGACCGCCTGGGCCACCCAGTTGCGGATGGTGCAGGCCCAGCTGCTGGCAAAGATCGCCGCCGCGGTCGGCGACGGGGTGGTGACCACCTTGAAGATCACCGGCCCGGTGGCGCCGTCGTGGCGTAAGGGACCGCGGCACATCCCCGGCCGCGGTCCGCGTGACACCTACGGGTGAAGCCCGATTATCACAGTGGTCTGAGGGCCACCAGAACGCCGAAAACCGGCGTGTCAAGCGTCCGGACGCCTCTCGATCCGAGATATTCCGCGCACGGCCCAAATAGCTGTGCAGAAACGCCGCCGCAGAATCGGTCCTGTCCTTCCCTCCCGGTAGACTGGTGAAACATTCGCGGGGCCCTTTGCCGCGCGCTGCTAATTCTGAGGAGACCTGTTCGATCGTGGCTGCCCCGAAGAAGAAACAAGACGGATACGGCGCAGAATCCATCAAAGTCCTCGAAGGACTGGAGGCGGTCCGCAAGCGGCCGGGTATGTACATCGGTTCCACCGGTGAGCGCGGCCTGCACCACCTGATCTGGGAGGTCGTCGACAACGCCGTTGACGAGGCGATGGCCGGCTTCGCCGACCGCGTCGATGTCCGCCTTCTGGAGAACGGCGGCGTGGAGGTCACCGACAACGGCCGCGGCATTCCGGTGGAGATGCATTCCACCGGCGTTCCGACCGTTGACGTCGTGATGACCGTGCTGCACGCCGGCGGCAAGTTCGAGGAGGGCGCCTACCAGGTGTCCGGCGGTCTGCACGGCGTGGGCGTCTCGGTGGTCAATGCGCTGTCCACCCGGGTCGAGGCCGACATCCGCCGCGACGGCCACGAATGGTTCCAGACCTACGACAATTCCGTTCCCGGCAACCTCAAGCAGGGTGAGGCCACCACCAAGACCGGCACCACGATCCGGTTCTGGGCCGACGGCAACATCTTCGAGACCCTCGACTACGACTTCGAGACCGTCGCGCGCCGGCTGCAGGAGATGGCCTTCCTCAACAAGGGCCTGACCATCACCCTCACCGATGAGCGCGTCGCCCCGGAGGAGATCGTCGACGAGGTTGTCAGCGACACCGCCGCGGCGCCGAAGACCGCTGAGGAGCAGGCCGCCGAGAAGGCGGCCGCGACACCCAAGGTCAAGCACCGCACCTTCCACTACCCGGGTGGGCTGGTCGACTTCGTCAAGCACATCAACCGCACCAAGCAGCCGATCACCGGCAGCATCATCGACTTCGGTGGCGGTGGCCGGGGCGAGGGCCATGAGGTCGAGGTCGCGATGCAGTGGAACTCGGGTTACTCCGAGTCGGTGCACACCTTCGCCAACACCATCAACACCCATGAGGGCGGCACCCACGAGGAGGGCTTCCGCGCCGCGCTGACCACCGTGGTGAACAAGTACGCCAAGGACAAGAAACTCCTCAAGGAGAAGGAAGCGAACCTCACCGGCGACGATATCCGCGAAGGCCTGGCCGCGGTGATCTCGGTGAAGGTGGCCCAACCGCAGTTCGAGGGCCAGACCAAGACCAAGCTGGGCAACACCGAGGTCAAGTCGTTCGTGCAGAAGATCTGCAACGAGCAGCTGACGCACTGGTTCGAGTCCAACCCGTCGGACGCGAAAACCATTGTCAACAAAGCGGTTTCGTCCGCCCAGGCCCGGCTCGCCGCCCGCAAGGCGCGTGAGCTGGTTCGCCGCAAGAGCGCCACCGACATCGGCGGGCTGCCCGGCAAGCTGGCAGACTGCCGCTCCACCGACCCCAAGCAGTGCGAGCTGTACGTGGTGGAGGGTGACTCCGCCGGCGGCTCGGCCAAGAGCGGCCGGGACTCGATGTTCCAGGCGATCCTGCCGCTGCGCGGCAAGATCATCAACGTCGAGAAGGCCCGCATCGACCGGGTGCTGAAGAACACCGAAGTCCAGTCCATCATCACCGCGCTGGGCACCGGTATCCACGACGAGTTCGATCTCGGAAAGCTCCGGTACCACAAGATCGTCCTGATGGCCGACGCCGATATCGACGGCCAGCACATCTCGACGCTGTTGTTGACGCTGTTGTTCCGGTTCATGAAGCCGCTCATCGAGAGCGGTCACGTCTACCTGGCCCAGCCGCCGCTGTACAAACTGAAGTGGCAGCGCACCGAGCACGAGTTCGCCTACTCAGACCGGGAACGCGACGCGCTGCTCGAGCACGGGATGGCCAACGGAAAGAAGATCAACAAGGACGACGGCATCCAGCGCTACAAGGGCCTCGGCGAGATGGACGCCAAGGAACTGTGGGAGACCACCATGGATCCCAGCGTCCGGGTGCTGCGCCAGATCACCCTCGATGACGCCGCCGCCGCCGACGAACTGTTCTCGGTCCTGATGGGCGATGACGTCGAAGCTCGTCGCAGTTTCATCACCCGTAATGCCAAAGACGTTCGCTTCCTTGACGTTTAGCGATTAGGAAATCCACTCCCCATGACTGACACCACCTTGCCGCCCGAGGACACTGCCGGCGACCGGATCGAACCGGTCGACATCCAGCAGGAGATGCAGAACAGCTACATCGACTACGCGATGAGCGTGATCGTCGGCCGCGCGTTGCCCGAGGTCCGCGACGGTCTCAAGCCGGTGCACCGCCGCGTGCTCTACGCGATGTACGACTCCGGGTTCCGCCCCGACCGCAGCCACGCCAAGTCGGCGCGCTCGGTGGCCGAGACCATGGGCAACTAC
>NZ_JAFMJZ010000167.1 GCF_017853185.1 Mycolicibacterium sp. | reverse complement strand
GATGATGATCGCCCGCGGCACGTTGCGGGTCGGGTCCTTGGCCTCCTCCGAGAGTGTGGAGACCGCATCGAAGCCCAGGAAGGACAGGCACAGCACCGCCGCGCCCGCCAGGATCGGGGCGGCGCCGGCGGCCGTGCCGTCACCCTGCAGTGGCGCCAGCAGGCTGACTTTCCCGGTCCCGGACAGCTTGGCCACCGCCATCGCCAGGAAGGTCACGATGAAGATCGTCTGCACCGCGATGATCAGGAAATTGGCCCTGGCCACCGAGACGATGCCGACGATGTTGAGCACCGTCACGATCGCGATCGAGGCGACGATGAACACCCAGGCCGGAACCGACGGGAAGGCGGCCTCCAGATAGATCCCGATGACCAGGTAGTTGAGCATCGGCAGGAACAGGTAGTCCAGCAGCAGCGACCAGCCGGCGAGGAACCCGATCGGCGCGCCGAAGGTTTTCTGGCTGTAGGTGTAGGCCGAGCCGGCGACCGGGAAAGCCACCGCCATCCGCGCGTAGGACAGTGCGGTGAAGAACATCGCGATCAACGTCACCACATAGGCAACCGGCAGGCGGCCACCGCTCATCTGCGTGACGATCCCGTAGGTGGTGAAGACCGTGAGCGGGACGATGTAGACCATCCCGAACAGCACCAGCGACGGCAGGCCCAGTGCGCGACGCAGGTGGCCCTCCTGCTCGAGGAACAACGGCCCGGGTGCAGAGGCATTGGTAGGCACAGTCATTCGGCTGCCTTTCAATCGATCACCGAGTAGGCCGGCCGGCCTCTCAGATAAGTGGCGCGGACGCCGACGGCGGGGAGCTCCAACGGCGGGATCGCACGGGGGTCACGGTCGAGCCGGACGAAATCGGCGCTGGCGCCGACAGCGATGCGGCCCCAGACGTTCTCGGCGAACCCCTGATAGGCCACCCCCGCGGTGTAGGCCGACAGCGCGCGCTCGATCGGAAGTCTCTCGTGCGGCGTCCAGCCGCCCGGCGGGTCGCCCTCGACGGTCTGCCGGGACACCCCGACCGCGATGCCCTCCAGCGGATGCCCGGAGGACACCGGCCAGTCCGAGCCGAGCGCCAGTGGCGCCCCGGAATCGACCAGGGTGGACATCCGGTACTGGCGGTCGGCGCGCTCGGGACCGAGCCGGGGAATCGTCAGCACCGTCATCAGCGAGTCCATCTGGGCCCACAGCGGCTGCATGTTCGGGATGACCCCGAGCCGGGCGAACCGCCCGATGTCGGTGTCGTCGGCGAGTTGGACGTGCGCGATCACCGGCCGGCGGTCGCGTTCGCCGTTGTGCCGCAACACATGTTCGATCGCGTCGAGGGCCTGGCGCACCGCGGCGTCGCCGATGGCGTGAATGTGGATCTGCAGCCCCAGGTCGTCGACCCGGCGGGCGGCCTCGGCCAGCGAGTCGCCTTCCCAGTTGCGCAACCCGTGGCTGTGCAGACCGGAGCAGTAGGACTCCAGCAGCGCCCCGGTCTCGTTCTCCACCACGCCGTCGGCGAAGAATTTCACCGTCTGCGCGGTCAGCAGCGGGCTGCCCGCCTGATCGACCTGCCGGCGCGATTCGGCGAACTGCTGCACCTGGGCGTCGAAGAACCGGGGGTCGGCATAGAGGGCGAGGTTGAACCGCATCCGCAGGCCGTCGGCGGCGGCCACATACGTCGCGACATCACCGGGTTCCACCCAGGCGTCCTGCACCCAGGTGACGCCGCGGGAGAGCAGGTAGTCGGCGGCGGTGCCCAGTGCGGCGATCCGGACGGTCTCGTCCGGCGGCGGCATCACGTTCATCACGAGGTCGACGGCACCCCACTCGCGCAGGGTGCCGAGCACCGAACCGTCCTCGCGGTGCGGGATCTCGCCGAGCACAGGGTCGGGGGTGTCCGCGGTGATGCCGGCCCGTTTCAGCGCCTCGGAGTTGCACCACACCGTGTGGTAGTCCCAGGCCCGCAGCACCACCGGACGATCGGCCACGGCAGCGTCGAGCCAGCGTGCGTCGAACAGACCGCCGGGGGCCAGGCTGCCGTCGTAGGAGGCGCCGGTGATCCATTCCTTCTCGGGGTGCTCGTCGGCGTATCTGCGCACCGCTGCGACGATCTCGTCGACCGAGGTGCAGGACCGCACCGCGGGGCCGGCCGTCTCCAGTCCGCCGTAGAGCGGGTGGGCGTGGCCGTCGCCGAACGACGGCATCAGGAAGTCGCCGTCCAGATCGACCACCGTCGCGGCCGCGGCGCTGCGGGCCTGCTCCCCCACCGCGCGAACGGCGCCGCCGGACACCAGCACGGCGTCGGTGTCGCCGGCACCGGTCCAGATCCGGCCACCGGTGAACAGCGTCGCAGTGGGGTCGTCAGCGCTCATTGCTGCGCAACATATCCGCTCAGGAGGCGGCTGTCATGCACTTCAGAACAGCGCCACGCCGAGCAGGGTGACGGCGATGAACGGCAGCACGCCCTGGGTGACCGCGGCCCGCGCCTTGTCCGGCGAGGACAGCAGCAGAACCAGTGCGGCGGCCAGCATCGAACCCGCGCCGGCGACCACCAAAGCCGTTCCCGCACTTCGGTTTCCGATGAACGTCATCGCGATCCCGGCCGCGGTGACGATGGCCAGGAACAGGTTGTAGAACCCCTGATTGAAGGCCAGCTCCCTGGTGGCCTCGGCCTGTTCGACCGTGGTGCCGAAGGCTGCCCGGGTTCGCGGCGCGGTCCAGCGCAGCGACTCCAGCACGAAGATGTAGACGTGCAACAGCGCGGCGAGTCCCGCGAAGACCAGTGCCGTGGTGATCATCATTCGAACAATCCTGTCTGTCCCAGCCCGCCGGCCGAGGGCGGCGGCGTCATCCCGAGGTGGGTCCACGCCTGCGGGGTGGCGACCCGGCCCCGCGGGGTTCGGGCGATCATTCCGGCGCGCACCAGGAAAGGTTCGCACACCTCCTCGACGGTGGTGGCCTCCTCGCCCACCGCCACCGCCAGGGTGGAGACTCCGACCGGCCCGCCGCCGAAGCTGCGGGTCAGGGCGGAGAGCACCGCGCGGTCGAGCCGGTCCAGTCCCAGTTCGTCGACGTCGTAGACCGCCAGCGCGGCCTTGGCGATGTCCCGGGTGATCACCCCGTCGGCACGCACCTCGGCGTAGTCACGCACCCGGCGTAGCAACCGGTTGGCGATCCGAGGCGTGCCACGGGAGCGGCGGGCGATCTCCGAGGCCGCCTCGCCGCCGAGTTCGATGCCGAGGATGCCGGCCGAGCGGGTCAGCACCCGTTCCAGTTCGGCCGGCTCGTAGAAGTCCATGTGGGCGGTGAAGCCGAACCGGTCACGCAGCGGGCCGGTCAGCGCACCGGACCGGGTGGTGGCGCCCACCAGGGTGAACGGCGCGACCTCCAGCGGTATCGAGGTGGCGCCCGGACCCTTGCCGACGACGACGTCGACCCGGAAGTCCTCCATCGCCAGGTACAGCATCTCCTCGGCCGGGCGGGCGATGCGGTGGATCTCGTCGATGAACAGCACGTCGCCCTCGACCAGGTTGGACAGCATGGCCGCCAGATCACCGGCCCGCTCCAGCGCCGGGCCGGAGGTGACCCGCAGCGAGGTGCCCAGCTCGCTGGCGATGATCATGGCCAGCGATGTCTTGCCCAGGCCGGGCGGCCCGGACAGCAGGATGTGATCCGGTGTGCCGCCGCGGTTCTTGGCGCCTTCGAGGACCAGTTGCAACTGCTCGCGCACCCGGGGTTGGCCGATGAACTCGCCGAGCGAGCGCGGCCGCAGGCTGGCGTCGATATCGCCCTCGCCCACCGTCAGCGCGGGCGAGACCTCCCGGTCGGGAGCGTCTTCTTCGAAATCCTCCTCGAACCGGCCCATCACTTCTTACCCAGCATCGACAGCGCCGCACGCAGCGCACTGGCGGTGGTGGCGTCGGGGTCGTCGGCGAGCACCTTGTCGCAGGCGTCCTCGGCCTGCTTGGCCGCAAAGCCAAGTCCGACAAGGGCTTCCACCACCGGGCCGCGCACACCGTGGCCGCCGGCCACACCGGGGCCGGAGCCGCCGGGCAGCGCGCCGATCTTGTCGCGCAGCTCCAGGACCAACCGCTCGGCGCCGCGCTTACCGATGCCTGGCACCCGGGTCAGCGCGGCCACGTCGCCGTCGGCCAGTGCCTGCCGCAACGCCGTCGGATCGTAGACGGCCAGGGTGGCCAGGCCGATCTTCGGCCCGACCCCGGAGACGCCGAGCAGCATCTGGAACAGGTCGCGGGCCTCCCCGTCGGCGAAGCCGTAGAGGGTCTGCGAGTCCTCCCGCACGATCATCGCGGTGATCAGCCGTGCCTCGTCGCCGCGGCGCAGGGTGGCCAGCGTCGACGGCGTGCACATCACCTTGTAGCCGACGCCCGCAGCCTCGATCACGGTGTGATCCAGGGCGATGTCGAGGACTTCTCCCCGCACCGAGGCGATCACTGTGCACTCCGCGCCGCGCGGACCGGGGCGGCCTTGAGCCGGGCCTGGTAGGCCTTGCGTTGCGCGGCCGCCATCGCCTCGGCCTTGGCCATCCGCTCGATCATCGGCGCCCGCCAGCAGTGGCAGATGGCCAGCGCGAGGGCGTCGGCGGCGTCGGCCGGGGTGGGCTTGGACTGGAGTTTCAGGATCCGGGTGACCATCTCGGTGACCTGGGCCTTGTCCGCCCGGCCGTTCCCGGTCACGGCGGCCTTGACCTCACTGGGAGTGTGGAAGTGCACGTCGATGCCGCGACGAGCGGCCGACAGTGCGATGACGCCGGCGGCCTGCGCGGTGCCCATGGCGGTGTTGGCGTTGGCGTTGGCGAACACCCGCTCGATGGCGATCACGTCCGGCAGGTGGGTGCCCATCCACCGCTCGACCTCGTCGCTGATGGCCAGCAGCCGCTCGGCCAACGGGCGGTCCGACGGGGTGCGCACCACGTCGACGTCCAGCGCGATGACCTGGCGACCGCCGCGGCTCTCGATCACCGAGAGACCGCAGCGCGTCAGACCGGGATCGACTCCCATCACCCGCACGGGCCCGCCTTTCGCCTGCGAACAATTGTTCGATAGCTTAGCGGCTGGGTCCGACCACGCGATGTAGCGACATCAGCGTGTTCAGTAAACGATGGCGCCTTTCGGCAGGTCCGGGCCACCCCCGGAGCGGGCCTCCTCGATCAGGGCGGCCATCCGCTGCCCTGATTCCGTCCAGCCGGACACCTTCTCCCGGTGCACCTCCTGGCCCATCCGTCGCACGATCAGCGTCCAGGGCTGGCCCGCCAGCCTGGTCAGCAGCCAGAACGGCCAGATCACCACCAGCGGAGCCGTCGCGATCAGACCGAGCGCGAACAGCAGCTCAGCGCCGTCCATCTCCGAAAGCCAGCTTCCGTACGGCCACCAGACCCGGCGGACGGTCCACCATGCGCCGTCGGGGTCCCGTCCGGAGGGCATCCGTCGTCCCCGGTCAGTCCTCGTCGAGCTGGGCGGCGACGTCGTCGGGGATGTCGATGTTGGTGTAGACGTCCTGGACGTCGTCACTGTCCTCGAGGGCGTCGACGAGCTTGAGGACCTTGCGGGCGGTCTCCAGGTCGACGGCGACCGTCATCGACGGCTGGAAGCTGGACTCCGCCGAGTCGTACTCGATGCCGGCGTCCTTCAGCGCGGTGCGCACCGCGGGCAGGTCGGTCGGCTCGCAGATGATCTCCCAGCTGTCGTCGAGGTCGTTGACCTCCTCGGCGCCGGCCTCCAGGACGGCCAGCAGCAGGTCGTCCTCGCTCAGGCCGTTCTTCTCGAGGGTGATCATCCCCTTGCGGGAGAACAGGTAGGCCACCGAGCCCGGGTCGGCCATGTTGCCGCCGTTGCGGGTCATCGCGACGCGGACCTCGCCGGCGGCCCGGTTGCGGTTGTCGGTGAGGCACTCGATCAGGACGGCGACACCGTTGGGGCCGTAGCCCTCGTAGGTGATGTTCTGCCAGTCCGCGCCGCCGGCTTCCTCGCCCGCGCCGCGCTTGCGGGCCCGTTCGATGTTGTCGTTGGGCACCGAGGTCTTCTTGGCCTTCGCGATGGCGTCCCACAGGGTGGGATTGCCATTCGGGTCACCGCCGCCGGTGCGCGCCGCGACCTCGATGTTCTTGATGAGCTTGGCGAACATCTTGCCGCGCTTGGCGTCGACGACGGCCTTCTTGTGCTTGGTCGTAGCCCACTTGGAATGGCCGCTCATGTATACGTCCTCGTCCGTGCCGGATTGTGCGGGTCGAGTCTACTGTGGCCGCGCCGGCAACTAGGCCCAGAGGGCTAGAGGGCGCCGGTGACGATGTCGACGAACAGCTTGTGCACCCGCCGGTCGCCGGTGACCTCGGGGTGGAAGGCGGTGGCCAGGCTCCGGCCCTGCCGGACGGCGACGGCGTGCCCACCGGAACGGGCCAGCACCTCCACGTCCGGGCCGACCCGCTCGACCCACGGGGCGCGGATGAAGACCGCGTGGACGGGTGCGTCGAGGCCCGCGAAGTCGATGTCGTCTTCGAACGAGTCCACCTGGCGGCCGAAGGCGTTGCGGCGCACCGCCATGTCGATCGCCCCTAGTGGAACGGCCTGACGCCCGGGTGCGCCGGCGTCGAGGATCTCGCTGGAGAGCAGGATCATCCCGGCG
>NZ_JAFMJZ010000166.1 GCF_017853185.1 Mycolicibacterium sp. | reverse complement strand
GAGCTGATCCTCGACATACGCGACGCCGACCTCGTGCACGCCGATGGTCCGCTTGCGCAGGTCGACCTCGTAGTGGACGTCCTTCTCCATCATCGGCGCCAGGCGGGCGAACTCGCCGTACCAGTTCGAGGCCTCGTCGGACGGTCCGGAGATGATCAGCGGGGTACGGGCCTCGTCGATCAGGATGGAGTCGACCTCGTCGACGATGGCGTAGTTGTACTCACGCTGCACCAGTTCCTCGAGCGAGTGCGCCATGTTGTCGCGCAGGTAGTCGAAGCCGAACTCGTTGTTGGTGCCGTAGGTGATGTCGGCGCCGTAGGCGGCGCGGCGCTGCTCGGGGCTGAGCCCGGACAGGATCACCCCGACCTCGAGGCCGAGGAAGCGGTGCACGCGACCCATCCACTCGCTGTCGCGCTTGGCCAGGTAGTCGTTGACGGTGACGACGTGCACGCCCTTGCCGCTCAACGCGTTGAGGTAGGCGGGCAGCACACAGGTCAGGGTCTTGCCCTCACCGGTCTTCATCTCGGCGACGTTGCCGAAATGCAGGGCGGCCCCGCCCATCACCTGGACGTCGAAGTGCTTCTGACCGAGCACCCGCCAGGCGGCCTCGCGGGCCACCGCGAAGGCCTCCGGCAACAGGTCGTCCAGCTTGGCGCCGTCGGCGATGCGCTCGCGGAACTCGTCGGTCTTGGCCCGCAGTTCAGCGTCAGTCAGCTTCTCCATGTCATCGGACAGGGTGTTGACGTAGTTCGCCACCCCTTTGAGCCGCTTGACCATGCGACCTTCACCGAATCGCAGCAACTTAGACAGCACAGTTTTCGTCCTTGGATCGTCAGGCGTGAATTGGCCTCTATCCTAGGTGACGCGCGGATCCGGCCCGGTCAGGCCGGGCTGATCAGGCCAAACGGGTCAGGCGAGCCGGATCAGGCCAGCCGGATCAGCCCATAGTTGTAGGCGTGCCGCCGGTAGACCACCGAAGGCCGGTCGCTCTCCTTGTCGTGGAACAGGAAGAAGTCGTGGCCGACCAGTTCCATCTCGTAGAGGGCGTCGTCAATGGTCATCGGCTTGGCCGGATGCTCCTTGATCCGCACGATCTGGCCGGGTTCCTGCTCCTCGACCGCAGCGGCCGGGGCCTCACCGTCCGCTGACGCGGCCACCGGCTTGAACGCCTCGGCCAGGTCCAGCGGCGCGGCGGTCGCCTGGTGCAGCGAAACCGGGGTCTTGTCGCCGTAGTGGACCTTCTGCCGGTCCTTGGTGCGCCGCAGCCGGCTCTCCAACTTGTGCACGGCGGCCTCGAAGGCGCCGTAGAAACTGTCGGCGCGGCCCTCGCCGCGGACCACCGGCCCCTTGCCGGCGTGGGCGGTGATTTCGACGTGCTGCGCGTTCTTGCGCTGGCGGCGGTTGTTCTCGTGGGCGAGTTCCACGTCGAATCGATGGATGGACTGGTCGATCCGCTCCGCGCGGGCGAGTTTCTGAGCGACGTAGACCCGGTAGTGATCGGGGATCTCGACGTTGCGGCCCGTCACCCGGATGTCGGCTTCGGGGGCAGCTTCGGAGTTCTGGTCGGCGTCAGTAACCGGGGCGGAGTTCACGGAATTGGTTGACATACTTGGCAACTCGTTTCTCTGCGGGGCTGCACGAAGGCTTCGTTGAAGGCCGCGTGCAGGCCTGTCGTCGATGATTGCGCCGGGCTCCGGCGCTCAAGGTCTTTCGAAATCACCTCCTCGCCGTGCGCTTGTTACCGCCGACGGTAGTACCAGCCGGAGCGACCGGCCACCTTTTCGCTCAGGCGTGTGTCAAGTTGCAATCAAGCGTGCAGCCCCCGTCCGTCAGGCATGGGCCAACGCCAGCACGGCGGCCACCGGAATTCCGGCGCAG
This sequence comes from Mycolicibacterium sp., assembly GCF_017853185.1. Lineage (GTDB taxonomy): Bacteria > Actinomycetota > Actinomycetes > Mycobacteriales > Mycobacteriaceae > Mycobacterium. Next base: position 4,817 of record NZ_JAFMJZ010000166.1, on the reverse strand, counting down.
GCCAGGGTGCGGACCGCCTCCCGGGCGGTGGCCCCGGTGGTGACGATGTCGTCGACGAGCAGCACCTCCCCGTCGCGGCCCCCGATGGTGGGCACCGTCGCGGTCAGCCGGACCCGCCCGGCGATATTGCGCTCCCGGTCGGCTCCGCTCAGGCCCACCGAGTCGCGGACCAGTGCGGCGGTGCGCAGCACCGGTGCCACGGTGATCTCCGGGCAGCCGGCGGCCGCCGCTGCGGCGATCCGGGCCACCGGGTCACCGCCCCGGCGTCGCGCGGCCGACCGCCTGGTCGGAGCCGGCACCGCCGTCAACGGGGTCTGCAGCACGCCCCAGTCCAGCAGCCGGCCGATTCCCAGTCCCAGTGCGCGCGACAGCGGGCCGGTGAGATCCCGGCGGCCGCGTTCCTTGACCGCCACGATGGCCTGCCGTCGCGGACCGGCGTAGCGGCCCAGCGCGAATACCGGCACCCCCGGGTCGATCCGCGGGATGACGACGTGCGGCTCATCGGTTCCGACCTGCCAGAACGTCGCGCACATCGAACACCACCGGGTGGACGGGGCCCCGCATCCACCGCATTCCAGCGGCAGGACGAGGTCCAGCAAAGCCGAATCGAGGATGGCCGAGCCGAGCATGGCCGCAAGTCTGCGCCCGGGCTCTGACAAGAGGCCTGGCCTCATTCGATCGTAGGAGGCCGAATCATCAACCGTTCCGTTGGTTTGCCGGATGTCCGGGCAGGTGAAAAGCGCCGATAGTCGAGTTATCGAAAGCGCAACACCGAAAGGAACAGTCCCGTGATCTGGTTCTGAGAATCAAGTCCGACCACCGACACTAATGAGAGGTATCCGATGAACACGAACAAGTCGATCAAGCGCAGGATCGCCCTCGGACTCAGCGCCCTGGCCATCGTCGGCATGGGCAGCGTCACCGTTGCCTGTAGCCCGCGCGGCGAGAAGCCCGCTGAGACGACGAACACGAACACCAACACGGCCGTCCCGACCGAGAAGGGGATGCAGTCCAACGTCACCCGCGCCCCGATCTCCGTCGCTCCGCGCGGCGGCGGCGGTGGCAATCCCGCTGTGCCGTGCGGCTTCGGTCCGCAGGGCGGAGGCCCGTGCGGCAATAACGGCTAGACCGGTTCCTGACCGCCCGCGACGAATCCCGTCGCGGGCGGTTTCATGGGAACGCTGACCTGGACATGAGTCCCGGTGGCCGTCGGGACGATGCGCATCGCACCACCGGCGGCCTCGATCCGGGTGCGCTGCGAGGCGATTCCGATATGGCCCTGCTCGAGACGGCCGCGCGCCGTGTCGTCGGACATCCCGACCCCGTCGTCGACGACGTCGAGGTGACAGACGCCGTCCACTGCACGCAGCGTGATCGAGGCCCTGGTGGCGCGGGAGTGCCGCACCACGTTGGACACCAGTTCCCTGGTCACCGCGAACACCATCGGGTCACTGGCATCCGAACCCGGATAGTCGATGTCAGCGGTGATGTCGATTCCGGAGCGCGCCGAGTTCGCCGTCGCCAACTGCTGAACCGCCCGGGCCAGGCCCGCGCCGCCCAGCACCGAGGGATGCAGTTCGAACGTCGCCTCGCGCATCTGGTCGGTGGCCTCGCGCAGCCCCGCCATGGCACGCTCCAGCGCCTCGTTGGGCTGCTTCTTGAGCACCGAGGTGATGTCCTGGCGGGCCATCAGCACCGACTGCAGCGGACCGTCGTGGATGTACTCCGATATCCGGCGCTGCTCGGCATCGGAGGCGGTCATCAGATCGACCAGCAGAGCCTGGCGGGACGCGCTCAGGCTGGTGATCTCGTCGAGCTGACGCGCCTGGGCACGTACGGCCAGAAATGCTGTGCAACAAAGGAATCCGAAGACCACGGTCAGCAGCGCCGCCCGTCCCTCGCCGACCTGCGCGAGCAGCACATGGTCGGTGAAGACCTCGACGGCGAAGGTTCCCGCGATGACGGCCAGCGCCGCGGCGGCGCGCCGCCACGAGACGTCCAGCAGCACCATGATCGGCAGCAGGGTCAGAATCAGCAGTGGGGTGTACGAACCGTCCGCGGCCGCGATCTTGTAGGTGAAGATCGCCGTGACGTCGAGAATCAGCAGGACCAGCTGAAGCCGACCCACGGCAAGCCGCTGGTACACCGGCGAGAACAGCAGAGCCGCGGCGCACACGCCGGCGAGCGCGTAGAACCAGGGCACCCAGTTGAATTGGGGCCATTTGGGCTTCTGCCCGATATAGGTGGCCGCGATCATCACCGCCGCCACACCCAGCCGAGCGACGGCCACGATCCGCAACGCGGACAGCTCGCGGGAGCGACGGATCTGATCAAGCTCGTTGGGCACGGGGTCGTTTATACGCCACGCCACGGCAACGACCTGTGCGACGATGGCGCCCGTGCCAGCGAAGTCCGAACCGGTCACCGTCGTGGTCGGTGACGACCACCCGATGTACCGCGAGGGCGTGGTGCGGGCCATGAAGGAGAGCGGCCGGATCTCGGTCGTCGGCGAGGCCGGCGACGGCCGCGCCGCACTGGCCGCGATCCGGGAGCACAAGCCGGCCGTCGCACTGCTGGACTACCGGATGCCCGAACTCGACGGCCTGGCGGTGGTGACGGCCGTGGTCCGGGACGGCCTGCCCACCCAGGTGCTGCTGCTCAGCGCCACCGAGGACCCCGCCACGGTGTACGAGGCGCTGGCCGCCGGCGCCGCCGGGTATCTGACCAAGGAGTCCGATCGCGACGAGATCGTGGCCGCGGTGATCAAATGCGCCAAGGGCGAGGGGTATGTGCCCACCAACATCGCCAGCGGTCTGGCCAACGAGGTCCGGCACCGCGCCCGCGGTGAGGCGACCCTGCTGTCCCCGCGTGAGGGCGAGATCATCAAGCTGATCGCCGACGGGCTGTCGGTGCCGGATATCGCTGCGCGACTGCATCTTTCGCCGACGACGGTGCGCACCCACGTGCAGAACCTGTACGGCAAGCTCGGGGTGTCCGACCGCGCGGCCGCGGTGGCCGAGGCGATGCGCCGACGGCTGGTCGAATAACTAGCCGGGCAGGACCGGAATCGTCCCCGGCACCATGAACGGCCGGACCTCCGACCACACCTGCGGGTTGTCCCCGCTGGTGGCCAGCAACTGCAGCACCCCGCGCGCATCGGCGACGTAGACCGCCGACGGGTTGGCCGCCACCGCGGCGACCGGCATCACCAGATTGTCGGCCGGACCGTCGGAGTTGACCCCGTCGAGGTTGACATACGACACCGGATGGGCGCCGTCGTTGCGGGTGACGACCATGTCGTCACCGGTGCGCCAGGCCAGCGAGACCACCGAGTTGCCCAGGCCGAACCCGATCCGGCGCGGGTAGGTCAGCGCGAACTCCCCGCCCGGGGTCTGCTCCACCCCGGCCAGCACCACCAGGCCGTCGATCACCATCGCCGCCCGGGTGCTGTCCCGGGACAGCTGCAGTTCGGTGATCGCGCCGGGGAACCGCGAGGTGACCGCGGCGGAGTCGACCGGGATGCGGGCTGGCTGGCCGGAGGCCTCCTCGCGGATCACCCGCACGACGCTGGTGCCGTCGGCCACCACCCACACCGCGTTGTCGAGCGCCCAGGACGGTCGGGACAGGATTCGGCCGTCGGTGGCCCGCACCGCCTGACCGCCGTTGGGCCCGATCCACAGCGACGCGCCGGCGTCCGGGTCGGGCGCCTTGACGATGGACGCCACATCGGTGCCCTTGCGGGAGAAGGCGGCGGCCACCTGATCGGGCTGCGCGCCGAACGAGCCGGGAACCTTGGTGGAGCCCTGCCCGTCGAGGGCGACCATCATGCCGCCCATCAGAGCGTGCACGCCCGCGGTCGACCCATCGGTGGCTCCGGGGTCGGTCGCCGCGACGTCGGTTGCCTTCCAGCCTTCGACGAACCGGTCGTCGAGCGGGGCACCGTCGACGTTGATCAGGTACGGACCCTTGATGTCGGACCGGGCGAGCGTCCAGATCACTTGGGCGGCAAGCAGTTGCCGGCTCTGCGGGTCGGTGGTGGCCAGACCTTCGAGGTCGATGCGGGCACCGCCGTAGCCGCGACCGATGCCGGTCTTGCCGCCGTCGGCCCGGGTCACCGGACCGCGCAGTTTCAGCGGCGGGCCGAGCAGGTTGCGCACCGTCTTGGCCATCTCCGGACGCGGGCCGGCAATCAATTTGTTGACGAGTTCGGTTGCGAGCAGGTCGGGTTCGGACACCGCGACATAGCGCGGGTCGGGCACCACGGTCGCGCCGGTCGGGTCGACGAAGTACAGGGTGTTGCGTTTGTAGGCCGCCTGGAACTGCTGCCAGTCCAGGAACACCCCGTTGGGCAACCGGTCGATCCGCCAGCCGCCTGCGGTCTGCACCAGTTCGATGGGACCCGGGTCGGGCAGTTGGCCCTCGCCGGTTTCGAACACGCCGATGTCGGACAGCGATCCGAGGATCTCGGCCTGCATGGTCACCGCGACCTTGTCGGTGGCCCGGGTCTCGGTGAAGACCACCTTGTCGATCAGCAGGGCGCTGCCCTGGTCGTCCCAGTTGTTGGAGGCCGACTCGGTGAGGAACTGCCGCGCAGCCAGGTGACGGTTGGCCGGATCCGCCGTCGCCTTGAGGAACTCCCGCAGCAACTGGTCGGGGTCCATGCCGGGGTTCGGGGTCGGCAACCGCTTGGGAGCGGGCATGTCTACGGTCCCGATCGCTTGCGGCGCAGAGGAATCCGGCACGCCCGCGCAGGCCGTGGCCAGCGTGAGCAGGCCGGTCAGCAGTCCGGCCAACAGTCCGGTGGGCATCCGGCGCCT
>NZ_JAFMJZ010000031.1 GCF_017853185.1 Mycolicibacterium sp. | reverse complement strand
TCCACAGGATCATCAGCAGCACGCCGAACAGCAGGCTGGCCACCCCGATGATGAATACCACTCCGACACCCGCCAGGGAGGCGCCGGAGGTATTCGGCTGGGCCATCTGATACGCCTCGAAGACGCCGGCCGGGATCAGGATCAGCGCGGCCAGACCGGGCAGGATCACCTGCCCCCATGCGGTGCGCCAGGATTCGAACGCGGTGTCCCAGAAGTACAGCACGCAGGCGATCGCCACCACGCTGTAGTAGGTGATGATCGCGATGGCCGCGCTGTACACGCAGTCCTCGATGATGCTGTCGGAGAACCAGGTCAGTCCGCTGTAGACGGCCAGCGTCGTCATGCCGATGAACCAGGTGGCGAACTTCGGGGTCTGCACCACGTCATCGACCGAGGCGAACCTGTCCGGCAGCGCCTTGTAGGTGGCCATCGACAGCGTCGAGCGCACGTTGGACATCAACGTGGAGACCGTCGAGGAGAACGCCGACAATCCGATGACCACCGACGCTGCCACCGCGCCGACGGGTCCCACGGCGTTACGTGCCAGACCGGCGAAGACGTCGTTGACATTGGCTTCGTGGGTGAGGCTGAGTGAACTGGTCGGGTCGATGCCGGCGAATGCCAGCGCGGCCACGCCGATCATCACGTAGATCATCACGGTGAGCAGGATCGCCACCACACCGCTGCGCCCGGACTGCCCGGGGGTGCCGGCGGTTTCCTCCGACAACGACAGCGCCGCGTCGAACCCCCAGAAGATGAAGACCGCCACCAGGAATCCGCCCAACAGGGCGGCGAAGCTGTCGATGGCGAACGGGTTGAACCAATTCCAGGAGAACGCCTCTGCGGTGGGGTTGCGATGGCTGCGCAGGACGTTGATCGCCAGGATCGCGGCGAACAGGATCAGGCCGCCGTATTGAATGACGGTCAACAGCAGTGTGGTTCGTGACGATTCCTCAGCGCCGCGGGCCACCAGCCAGGTGGTCGTGAGGATGAACGCGGCGGCGATGGCCATCTGCAGCCAGTTCGATGCGTTCTTCACCCCGAGTGCGTTCGTGACGGCGTTGACGGTGATCCCGGCCGCCCCGACCCCGGCCAGCACGCAGGCCAGCAGCATCGCGTAGCCGCCGATCCAGCCGACATGCGGCCGGATCGCCTTGGAACCCCAGGTGAACACCGTGCCGGCGTCCGGTGCGGCGTCGGTGAGGTGCTTGTAGGCCAGCGCCACGAAGAACATCGGCACCACCGCGATGATGAACACCACCGGCAGCTGATAACCCGCCTCGGCCGCCCCGTGCCCCAACGCCCCGGTCAGCGAATAGGCCGGCGCGGTGCCCGCCAGCCCGATCGCCACTGCCCCGACCAGTGACACCGACCCCTTCTTCAGGCCCTTCGACTGCAGCCCGTGCATGGGCGGGTCGGTGGGGGGTGCTGAAGCTGGGGCGGCGATCTCCTCCTCCGCCATGGCCGGATTGTGTCACCGCAGATGGGTGCGCGAGATCAGAACGGCATCTCCCGGGTGGTGAACCGGTCGGTCACGTCGCCCGACAGCGAGTAGTCATAGGGGTCGACCGCCACCGTGGGCGCACCTGCGGCGAGATTGAGCCGGTCCATCTCGACCCAGATCACGTTGGGACTCGTCGTCAACTCGAAGTAGTAGCGCCGGTTGGTCAGGTCGGTGACCGTGCGGTACTCGGTGTTGTAGATGCCGAAATCGTGGTACGGCGCCCCGAACGGCACCGAGACGTTGCGCATGATCGCCATCACCGCGGCCACCGCCTCCCGATCGGACTTCGGCTCGGGCAGCAGCGCGGAGTAGTAGGCGGCGCGCTGGAACCGGTCGACGGGGTTGACGTTGCCGGGCAGCGGCATATCGCTGGCGGGGTGGGAGAAGTCCTGCTTGGCCAGCAGTGCCAGCTGCTCGTCGTAGGTCGGGTCGTTGGTCATCAGCGTGAACTGGCGGCCGTGGTGGACCACCTGGTGCCCGCCGACATACTCGACGATCGCGGAGTCGCCGCCGGCGTCCTCCACGGCCAGGTGCAGGTTCGAGTCGTGTCCGTGCGCGCTGACCTTGAGGATGTCGACCTTCTCGAGAAGGGCGAGCGCTTCGGTGACGGTGGCGGCCTGGTCGAGGAGGTACTGCAACCACTGGGTGGCCGCGACGGAGGGAGTGCCCGGACGGCGGGCGCCGAAGTCGGCGGCCTGCAGGTACAACGCGTGGACCGTCAGGCCCTTCTCGTTGAGGCCGTCAACGGTGCCCAGTCCATAGAGCGTGGTGACCAGGCTGGCGTACTTACTGGTCCACTTCAGTGGGTTGGGGTCGGTGGCGAGTCCGGGCGGGTTGAGTCCGTCGCGGTCCCGGCCGCGGGGGAAGGCCACCAGCAACGGCTCGGTGGACTCCGGCCAGTCCATGCTGCGGCCGCTGAAGACGGCCAGGTCGTTGGAGTTCCACAGGACTCGGGTGCACATGGCCGCGATGCTAGTGGCGGCTAGGATCTGGCGATGCGCATCCTGCAGATCGGCGCCGGCGGCGTCGGTTCCTCAGCCGCCCTGATCGCCGCCCGCCGTGACTTCTTCGACAGCTACCTGATCGCCGATTACGACGGCGCCCGGGCATCCGACCTGGTGGCCCGCGTCGGCGACCACCGTTTCACCGGCATCGCCCTGGACGCCTCGGACGCCGACGCCGTCACCGAGGCCTGCCGCACCCACGGCATCACCCATGTCCTCAACGTGGTGGACCCGCGGTTCGTCCTGCCGATCTTCAACGGCGCGTTCGCCGCCGGCGCCGGCTACCTGGACACCGCGATGAGCCTGTCGCACCGGCACCCGGAGAAGCCGTTCGAGCTGGCCCACATCAAGCTCGGCGACGACCAGTTCGCCCAGGCCGAGAAGTGGGAGGCCGCCGGACAACTGGCGCTGGTGGGCATCGGCGTCGAGCCGGGCCTGGCCGACGTGTTCGCCCGTTACGCCGCCGACCACCTGTTCTCCTCGATCGACGAGATGGGTGTGCGGGACGCCTCCAACCTCGTCGTCGAGGGTTATGACTTCGCGCCGTCGTTCTCCATCTGGACGGTCATCGAGGAGTGCCTCAACCCGCCGGTCATCTGGGAGAAGGAGCGCGGCTGGTTCACCACCGCGCCGTTCAGCGAGCCCGAGGTGTTCGACTTCCCGGAGGGCATCGGCCCGGTCGAGTGCGTCAACGTCGAGCACGAGGAAGTGCTGTTGATGCCGCGCTGGGTGGACTGCAAGCGGGTCACCTTCAAGTTCGGCCTGGGTGACGAGTTCATCGAGGTGCTGCAGGTGCTCAACAAGCTCGGCCTGGACAAGACCGAGCCGGTGAAGGTGCGCTCGAAGGCCGGGGAGGCGTCGGTGAGCCCGCGCGACGTGGTGGCCGCCTGCCTGCCCGACCCGCTGGCCCTGGGGCCGAACATGACCGGCAAGACCTGCGCCGGGCTGTGGGTGACCGGCACCGGCAAGGACGGCAAGCCGCGCGACGTCTACCTGTACCACGTCGCCGACAACGCCTGGACCATGGCCGAGTACAAGGCACAGGCCGTGGTGTGGCAGACCGCGATGAATCCCGTTGTCGCCCTTGAGCTTCTGGCCACCGGCGCCTGGTCGGGCGCCGGTGTGCTGGGCCCGGAGGCCTTCGACGCCGTGCCCTTCCTGGACCTTCTGCGCGACGGCTACGGCCAGGAGTGGAAGATCCAGGAGCGGACCCCCGCTGTCTAGGGCAGACCTGTGACCCGGCGGCAGATCGCGGCACTGTTCGTCCTGTGCCTGGCGGTCTTCATGGTCGCCGTCGACGGCACCGTCATCAGCGTCGCCGTCCCGGCGATCAGCGAACAGTTGAACCCGAGCTACAACGAGATCCTCTGGATCAGCGACATCTACTCCTTCGTGCTGGCCGGCCTGCTGGTGACGATGGGCAACATCGGCGACCGCTGGGGCCGCAAGCGCCTGCTGCTGGTCGCGGCGTTCGCGTTCGGGGTGACCTCGGCGGCCGCGGCGATGGCCCCCACCGCGGGCCTGCTGATCGGCGCCCGGGTGCTGCAGGGCATCGCCGGCGCCGGCCTGATGCCGCCCACACTGGCGCTGCTGCGCACCGTGTTCACCGACGACCGCCAGCGCAGTCGCGCGGTCGGGATCTGGAGTGCCAGCGGCGCCGGGGGTGCGGCCCTGGGACCGACGGTCGCCGGTGTGCTGCTGGAGCATTTCTATTGGGGCTCAGTGCTTCTGGTGAACCTGCCGGTAGTGGCGCTGATCGTCGGACTAGGCGCCTGGGTGCTGCCCGAGGCGCGCGCCAAGGCCGAACACCCGCTCGACCCGCTCTCGGTGCTGTATTCCACCGCGGGCATCCTCGGCATGGTCTACGGCGTCACCGAACTGGCCCACTCCGGCCTGGACTTCTGGCCGGCCTACCCCGCATTGGTGGTCGGGGCGGTGCTGCTGGCGGTGTTCCTGCGCCGGCAGGGCCGGATGAAGGTCCCGTTGCTCGACATCGACCTGTTCCGCGAGGTGCGTTTCAGCGCCGCCGTGATCGCGCAGCTGATGACGGTGTTCGCCAACGTCGGTGCGTTGTTCTTCATCCCGATCTACCTGCGTCAGTCCAGTGACTTCTCCTCGCTGGAGGCCGGTATGGCATTGCTGCCGGACTCGGTGGTGAGCATGGTGACCGCACCCAACGTCGGCCGGATGATCCGCAAGTGGGGGCATCGCCGGGTGCTGCTGACCGGCCTGGGGGTGGGCACCGCGGGGCTGGCCCTGCTCGGGTTGACGATCGGAGTGTCCTACTGGGCCATCGTCATTCCGCTCGCGATGATCGGCTTCTCCTTCGCGCTGGTCAACACTGGCGCCAACGACCTGGTGCTCGCCAGCGCCAGTGAGGACCGGGTCGGCGCGGCCACCGGCATCGCCGAGACGGCCTTCGAACTGGGCGCCGCGCTGGGCATCGCCCTGATCGGCAGCCTGGTGTCGGTGATCTACCTGTTCGCCACCGGGTCACCGGGCAACCTGTCGTCGGGCGTCGACGACCACGGGTTCACCATCGCGATGACCGGAACCGCGCTGATCTCCGCGGTGCTGATGTTGATCACGACGATCGGGGTGGCGCGGGCCATCCGGACGCCGGCGGCGGTCTGATCATGCCCTCCTACACGGTGCCCTACACCGACCACCAGATCGAGGTGGATCCCGAGCGGCGGGAAGTGCGGTTCTTCCGCAATGCCTGGAACCGCGAGTCCAGCGGATATCCCGACGAGACATACACATTCGACGCGCTGCTCGCCGATCAGGGACTCATGGTGATGCTGACCGCGATGCTGGCCGGCAACGACGCCGCCGAACTGGAGCGGCTCGTCCGGGGGTGAGCGTCGAACTTCCCGCCGGGGTGCAGGCCATGGCGGCCCGCGGACCGGAATGGCGGAACTGGGTGGACCGGCTGCCGACCTTGGTGCGGGATCTGCTGTCGCAGTGGGATCTTCGTCCCGACGGGGCGGCCATGCACGGGAACTGCTCGCTGGTGCTGCCGGTCCGGACATCCGAGGCCATTTCAGCGGTGCTGAAAGTCGGCTTCCCCGATGAGGAGTCCGAGCATGAACATCTGGCGCTGCGGCGCTGGGCCGGTGACGGCGCGGTCTCGCTGCTGAGCGCGGACCCGCACCGGCGCGCGCTGCTGCTCGAGCGACTGGGTGCCGCCGATCTCGGTTCGATTCCCGATGACGAAGCCTGCCAGGTGGTGGCTGATCTCTACCGGCGCATCCATGTGCCGCCGCTGCCGCAACTGCGGTCGCTGTCGTCCTACATCTCGCGCTGGAATGCCGGCCTCACCGCACTGCCGCGCAGCGCTTCCATCCCGCATCGGCTCGTGGAACAGGCCATCGCTCTCGGGCGGGACCTGTCCCTGGACCGGGCGGCCGACCGCGTGCTGCACACCGACCTGCACTACGCCAATGTGCTTGCGGGTCAACGACAGCCGTGGGCGGTGATCGACCCCAAGCCGGTCAACGGAGACCCGCACTACGAGATCGCGCCGATGCTGTGGAACCGATGGGACGAGATCGCCGCCGATGTCCGCGACGGGGTGCGACGACGGTTCTGGACGCTGGTCGACGCGGCCGGTTTCGACGAGGACCGCGCCCGGGACTGGGTGATCGTCCGGATGGTGCACAACGCCATGTGGGCGGTTCAGGAGCAGGCGGATCCGGCCTGGCTGACCAGGTGCATCGCGGTGGCCAAGGCGGTGCAGGACTGAAGTCCCGTCATGCTACGCAAGTGCTACAGTTGTAGCATGTCTGATGTCGCCTCCCGTGACCTGCGAAATGACACCGCAGGCGTGCTGCGTCGCGTCGAGGCCGGGGAGGTTGTGACGATCACGGTGAAGGGCAAACCGGTGGCTCAACTCGCCGCTGCCCGACCGGGGCGCCGACGGTGGCTGTCCCGGGCCGAGTTCATGCACCGCCTGCGTCATATCCAGGCCGACCCAGGCTTACGTCATGACCTGGCGGCATTGGCCGGTGACACCACCGACGACCTCGGGCCGATCCGTTGATATCGGCAGGACTGCTTGACACCAGTGTTTTCATCGCCGCTGAGGGCGGACGGCAGCTCAACGAGTCGCTGATTCCAGACCAGGTGGTGACGAGCGTGATCACCCTGGCTGAATTGAATGCCGGTGTCCTGGCTGCACACTCGACCGAGATACGTGCTCGCCGACTCGTGACCTTGAACGCCGTTGCTGATCTGGAGGCACTGCCGGTGGATGAGGGAGCGGCACAGGTGTGGGCAAGGCTACGGGTCCACCTGGCGGAGGCGGGCCGCCGGATCCGGGCCAATGATCTGTGGATCGCCGCGATCGCGATATCGAATGGATTGCCGGTTGTGACCCAGGACGGCGACTTCACCGCGCTAGAGGGCGCAGCCGGGTTCAGTGTCATCCAGGTCTGAAATCCCCCCGCCCTTTGAAAACGCTTGTGCCCTTTGAAAACCCCTCTGCCTTCAGGGACCCGCCGGACTCAGCATGTCCTGCCAACCCGGCCGGTTCTGCGGAGCCAGGTCCGCCTTGGTGGCGGGCTTGCCGTCCGGGCCGACGTAGTTGCCGGTGGCCGGGTCGTAGGAGACATCTCCACCGTCGGCGCCCGTTTGACGGGGTTGGTCTCGCACGGGATGTTGCGCACGCCGCGGACATTGAGGATGACCGTCATCGCGTCGATCTCCTCGCGGATGGTCCGTGCCCCGAGGTCCGCGCACATCGCGGTGGCGCCGGCCCCGGAGACGACGATGGCGGTCACCACCGGGCCGACCTGGGCGACCGAGGCGAGGGCGGCCCCGGCTCCGGAGAGGTCACCGGCCCCGACGTCGAGCAGCACCACGTTGAGGGTGAAGACGATCAGCACCGTGTAGGGAATCGACAGCATGATCGTCGGGACGATCGATACCCTGGCCACGAACCAGATCTGATCGAGTAGCTCACGCCAGGCGAACGGGCGCCGGAACATCGCGGCGAACGTCTCGCCGGCCAGCACCACGAAGTCACCGACGGCCACCGCGAGCCGGGCCCAGGTGGCCACGGCAGCCGTCGGTGATCGCAGTTGCTGTGGCACGGGTATGGGAGCCCGGTGACCGGTGCGAACCGTGTTTGTGCGGGGATTCGGGTAGTTGACTGCGTGCGTTGACTTATCGGCTTTTGATCAGGCTGAGCCGAACCACTTCTGCTTGAGCCGGTCGAACTCGCCGTCCTCCTGCACGGCGAGAAGGGCGTCGTCGAACTGTCTGCGCAGGTCGCTGCCGATGGGGAAGGCGACGCCGTAGTCCTCGTCCTTGAAGACCGGGCCGGCCACGGCGGCGATCCCGGCACCGCGGTGGGCGACGTAGTACTGCAGCACCGGGGCGTCGTAGACCACCGTCTCGAAGTCCTTCTTCTCGAAACCGGCGAAACAGTCGTCGATCTTGGGCACCGCGGTGAAGTCCACACCCAGCTTGGTCAGAGCAGGAGCGGAGGTGGTGTTGGCCACCGTGCACACGGTCTTGCCGATCAGATCCGACGGGGACTTGATCTGCGAATTGATCCGGGCCACTGTGAAATTCGTGGTCAGGATGGCGGTGTAGTAGGCGACGAAGATGATGCTGACGAAGGTCCACAGCACCGTCACGATGCGGATGGGCCACTGCCGGGGCGGGTCGAACGGCGCCGCGGACAGCATGCCCAGTCCCCAGCCGAAGGCCTGGAAGATGCCCGGGAAGTACTTGCGGGACACCATGGATTCGGCATCGCCGCGCTCCATGAACCAGATGAGGTGCGCCGGAAGGATGGTCAGGACCAGCGCGGCCCACAACCACACCGCCATGGTCTTGGAGAACAGCAGTCTGACGAAATCCACCAGGCCGGGGTCTGCGTGTTGGGTGTTGGCGACCGGCGCGATGATCTGCAGGCCCCCGTTGAGGATCGGCTGGGAGAAGTCGAAGTTGCGGGCGCGTTCACCGGTGATCGAGATCGCGCTGGCCCCGATGTCGACGCGGCGCTCGGCGACGGCCTTGAGCAGTTCCTGGACATTGGGCTCGGTGACGTAGGTGTAGGTCCAGCCGGTGTGCTTGGCGATCTCGTCGAGCAGGTCAATGGTGAAGCCGGTCTTGAGGTTTCCCTCGCTCATCACGAACGGGGTCAGCTCCCGGGTCGCCACCGTCACTGAACGGGGCGCCGCGGTCGCACGCGGAAGCAGTGCGGGAAGTGCGACGATCGCCGCGATCATCAACAGGACGACGGTCAGGGAGCGAAGCCGGATCAGCGTCATCGGGGCCTGCCGAACCACTTCTGCTTGAGCAGGTCGTAACTACCGTCCTCCTCCATCGACAGCAGCGCCTGGTCGGCCTCCTCCTTCAGCGTGCTGCCGAGGGGGAAGACGATGCCGTAGTCCTCGTCCTTGAAGATGGGCCCGGCCATGGCTGCGATTCCGGCGCCGGCGTGGTTGACGAAGTACTCCAGCACCGGTGCGTCATAGACCACCGCATCGAACTTCCTGTCCTTCAGGCCCGCGTAGCAGTCCTGGATCTTCGGCAGATCGGTGTAAGCGACCCCGAGACGGTCCAGCGACGGCGGTGAGGTGGTGTTGGCCACCGTGCAGACCCGCTTGCCGATCAGATCTCCGGGTGAGCCGATCTGGGACTGGATCCTGGCCACGGTGAGGTTGCTGGTCAGGATGGCGGTGTAGTACGCGACGAAGATGATGCTGACGAAGGTCCACAGCACCGTCACCATCCGGATCGGCCAGCGCCTCGGCGGGTCGAACGGGGTGGCGGCGAGCATGCCCAGTCCCCAGCCGAAGGCCTGGAAGATGCCCGGAAAGTACTTGCGGGACACCATGGATTCGGCATCACCGCGTTCCATCAACCAGATGATGTGGGCGGGCAGGACGGTCAGTGCCAGCGCCGCCAGCAGCCAGACCAGCATGGTGTGGGAGAACAACAGTTTGAGGAATTCGACCAGTCCGGGCTGGGCCCGCTGGGTGGTGTCGGCGGGAACGATGATCTGCAGGCCGGCGGCGATGATCGGCTGGGTGAAGTTGAACCGCTTCTCCCGCTCCGCGGTGATCGAGATGTTGCACGCGCCGAGATCGGCCTCGCCGTCGGCGACCGACTGCAGGATGCCCTTCACGCTTCCGGCGTCGAGGTAGCGGTAGGTCCAGCCGGTCCGCTTGGCGATCTCGTTGAGCAGGTCGATCGTGAAGCCGTACTTGACCCCGCTGGCGCCGCCGTCCTCGGTGATGACGAAGGGCTCGAGATTGTAGGTGGCGACGGTGAGGGTGCGCACTTCGGCGTGGGCGGTGGCGCCGAGGCCGGGGAGGGTGCCGATTGCAGCCACCATCAGGATGACGGCAAGGAGGTGGCTCAGGCGGTGTTTAACCGCCATTGCGTTCAACCGTCACTGCCGAACCACTTCTGCGTGATCTGGTCGAAGGTGCCGTCCTCGCGAATCGACAACAGAACGTCGTCGACCTCCCTGCGAAGGCTGCTGCCGATGCGGAAGGCGATCCCGTAGTCCCGGGGCTTGAAGGTCGGTCCGACCAGCTCGGCGTTTCCGGCGCCGTGCTTGGACAGGTAGTACTCCAGGACCGGGGCATCGAAGACGATCGCGTCGAATCTGCGCTCCTGCATCCCGGCGAAGCACTCCTGGATGGTGCGCTTGGCGTCGAATCGGAGCCCCAACTCGGTCAGGTACGACGACGTGGTGCTCTTGGCCACCGTGCACACGGTCTTGCCGGCGAGGTCTTCCGGCGTGCGGATCTGGGCGTCGATCTTCTCCACGGTGAGGTTGGCGGTCAGGATGGCGGTGTAGTACGCCACGAAGATCAGGCTGACGAACGTCCACACGACGCTCACCGTGCGGGTCAGCCATCGCCGGGGCTCGTCGACGGGAGCCGCGGAGAGCATCCCCAGCCCCCACTCGAACGCCTGGAAGATGCCGGGGAAGTAGGACTTCGATATCGAGGCGCTCGGCGCTCGGCGCTCCAAGACCCAGATGATATGTGCCGGAACGACTGTCAGGACAAGGGCAGCCCAGAACCAGACCAGCATCGACTTGGAGAACAGCAGCTTCAGGAAGTCGACCAACCCCGGCTGGGTTCGTTGGGTGGTGCCGGCCGGGACCATGATCTGCAGGCCGGCGCTCATCATCGGCTGGGAGAAGTCGACGATGTCGGCGCGGTCGGAGGTCACCGAGATCGCGCACGCCGCGGCGTCGGCCCGGCCGCCGACCACGGCCTTCAACAGCGCCGGCGACGACGGATCGTCGACCTCGACGTACTTCAACGTCCAGCCGGTGCGCTTGGCGATCTCGTCGAGCAGATCGATGGTGAACCCGGACTTGAAGCCGCCCCGGTTGAAGACGAAGGGCTCGAGGTCGTAGGTGGCGACGGTGACGGTGCGCGCTTCGGCGTGGGCGCGCGGCGTCAGGCCCGGAAGTGCGCCCAGCGTCGCCACCAGGAACACCACCGCAAGTACGGCCCGCAGTCGGGCGAACATCCCCGTTTCGGGAGTCAGCTTCTTATTAGGCCTCAGAGCCGAACCACTTCTCTTTGATCATGTCGAAGTCGCCGTCCTCGCGCATCTTCAGCAGGGCTTCATCAGCCTGCTTGCGAAGGTCGCTGCCGTTGCGGAATGCGATGCCGTAGTCGGTGTTCTGGAAGACCGTCCCCACCAGTGTGGCGTCGCCGGCGCCGTCGTGGGCAACGTAGAACGCGAGCACCGGTGCGTCGAAGACCACCGCGTCGAACCTGCCGTCCTTGAGGCCCGTGTAGCACTCCTTGATGGCCGGCACCCCGGTGAAGGCGATGTCCTCTCCGCCCAGGAATGCCGCGGAGGTGGTCTTGTCGACGGTGCAGACCTTCTTGCCGAAAAGGTCTGAGGGGGAGGAGATCTGGGAGTTGAACTTCTCCACGGTCAGGTTGGCGGTCAGCGTCGCGGTGTAGTAGGCGACGAAAACCACGCTGACGAATGCGAGCAGCAGACCCACGATGCGATTGATCCAGTGCTTCGGCATCTCATCGGGTTGGGCCGCCAGCATGCCCAACCCGTAGGCGAAGGCTTGGAAGATGCCCGGAAAGTAGTTCTTGGAGACCATCGAGTCGCTGTGCTTGCGTTCGGTCAGCCAGACGATGTGCGCGGGAATCACCGCCAGGATGACCGCCGCCGACAACCACACCAGGACGGCCTTGGAGAACAGCAGTTTGAGGAAGTCGACGAGACCGGCTGAGGTGCGTTGGGTGGTGCCGGCGGGGACCATGATCTGCAGTCCGGCGTTGAGGGTGGGCTGGGAGAAGTCGAAGGACAGCGACCGGTCGGCGGTGATGGACACCGCGCCGGCGGCGGCGTCGGCCTTGTTGTCGGCGACGGCCTTCAGCTGACCGCTGACGTTGTCGACGTCGATCCAGTTGAGGGTCCAGCCCTCGTGCTTGGCGATCTCCTCGAGTACCTCGACGGTGAACCCGGTCTTGATGTTGTCGTGCGTCATCACGAACGGTTCGATGTCGTGGGTGGCGATGGTGACCACCCGCGATTCCGCGGCGGCCCGCGGGGTCAGGCCAGGCATACCGCCGATGATCGCCAGCATGAGGACGACGATGCCGATCGCGCGCAGCCGAGCAGCCATGGTCCCCGCCCTTCCCGTCCGACCGCCTGCCGAATTGCAGAAAGAATAGACCGGACCGCGGCACGCCGCGGTCCGGTCTTGGGGGTTGTTACTGAGGTGTTTGGTTTAGACGGGGTAGCAGGGTGCGTCACCCGGGGTGTAGTACGGAAGGCCGTTGGGCGAGAAGCATGGGGCTTCGCCGGGGAACGCGGGGAATTCGTTGATCGCGTAGGGCTGGGCGAATCCCCACCGGTCCAGGCCTGCCGCGCCGGCCACGGCGGCACCGGCCACCGCCGCATCGGCGACGTCGCCGATGGGGTTGATGCAGCCGCCGACCCGGACGTAACGCCCGGCCTCGCCGCAGATCTCCGCATGCGCGGCAGGGGTGATGATGAAGGGGAGTGCGGTCGCTGCCAGGGCGCCCAACAGGGTCGCTGCCATCTTCTTGGTCATACACCCATTATCGCGGCATCTTGGTGGACCGTTAGCCCGCGACGCTCCGCTGACAGCGAAAAAAACGGCCCCCGAGGGGGTCCCCGGGGGCCGTTTTCCTGCGGTTACTACTTCTTGGTAACGGTCTCCTTGAAGCTGCCGTTGCCGTCGTTGAGCCAGGTGATGGTGCCGTGCTCGAACTCGCTGATCCAGCCGCCGCCGGCAACCTTGTCGCCGCCGCCGGTCGAGGTCTCGTCGGCGGTGGGCCAGCCCAGCGCACCGGCCGGACCGCCCTGCTCGTCCAGGTAGCGCTTGAGGATCTCGCCCTGAACCAGGTAGACGCTCTTGGACGGGGTCTCGAACAGCGTGCCGTTGGCGAACGCGTACTCGGTGCCCTCGCCGACCTTCTTGGCGGCGGCGGTCGGAGCGCCGAGGCTGGTGGCGCCGCCGGCCTTCGCGTAGGCCGCCGCGGCCGGACCATCGAGTGAAACATCCCCGATACCAGGCACATTCAGCGTCGTGGGGACGCCATTGAGGACCGAGGAGACGACGCTCGAGGCGGCGCTGGCGCCGCTGCTGGCGGCGCTTCCGGCCGCGCTGGCACCGCTGCTGATCGCGCTTCCGGCCGCGCTTCCGGCGCTGCTGGCCGCGCTTCCGGCCGCGCTGGCCGCCGACGAGCCGATGCTCGAGGCGCTCGAGGCGGCGTCCTTGGCGGCCTCCTTGGTGGCCGAGCAGCTGACTGCGAAGGCTGCCGCGATGGCCAGACCGCCGGCCGCAGCCGCGGCACGAGTCATAGAGCTGTTCATTCTTGGGGGTTCTCCTTGTCGATTGCCTGAGGTGACGCACGCGTCAGCCCCAAGTTAGCAAACAAAACCTGCGGCCAACCTGAGTCGATGTAGTGCATTTACCGTGATTTCGCGACGCTGGAGAAAACGATGGGCCGCATGTGGCTGTTGTGACTCGCGGGAATTCTCAGTATTCCGCTCAGGGGGCGTAAGAAGGGTTACGCTTCCGTTTCGGGCAGCAGCGTGGCTGCCTGACGAGGAGTGACATGACGACCATGGCGCCTGCCTTGCCGCCGAGCAAGACGCTGATCGTGCACGGCCACGACGGCACCCGGCTGCACACCGAGGTCTTCGGCCGCAACGACGGATACCCGATCGTGCTGGCGCACGGGATCACCTGCTCGCTGCAGGTCTGGCGCGAGCAGATCACCGACCTCTCCCGCGACTTCCGCGTCATCGCCTACGACCACCGCGGCCACGGCCGCAGCGGTGTCCCGCAGTCCTCGGCCTACAGCCTCGATCACCTTGCCGCCGACCTGGATTCGGTACTGGCGGCCGCACTGCGCCCCGGTGAGCGGGCGGTCATCGCCGGACATTCGATGGGCGGTATCGCCATCAGCGCGTGGGCGGACCGCTTCCGCGACCGCGTGGCCGAGCGCGCGGATGCGGTGGCACTGATCAACACCACGACCGGCGACCTGCTGGACAAGATCAAGCTGATGCGGGTTCCGGGCATGCTGAGGACGGCCCGGATCGCCGCCGCCCGCAGCATGATCCGTTCCCTGGGCGGGGCGCCGCTGATGTACGGAACCCAGCCGGGCAGCATGCGCTTCCTGCAGATGATGGCCGTCGGCGCCGGCGCGGATCCGGCGATCACCCGTTTCCTGCACGACCTGTTCGCCGCCACTCCGGCCGCCGGCCGCGGCGGCTGGGCGCGGGTCCTGGTCGACGAGGTGGGCCACAACGACCACATCGACATCAGTGGATTGACGGTGCCGACCCTGGTGATCGGCAGCACCAAGGATCGGCTGCTGCCGATGTCCCAGGCCCGCAAGATCGCCGAAGCCGCACCGAATCTCGTGGAGCTGGTGGAATTGCCGGGCGGGCACAGCGCGATCCTCGAGCATGCGGCCGACGTCAACGGGCACCTGCGCGACCTGGTCATGACGGCCGTGTCGGCGGAGCGGATCAGCTCCTAAGCTTCCCCAGAGCGGCTGCGACCTCGGCGGCCGCGCGCTGACCGGAGCGCACCGCGCCGTCCATGAACCCGGTCCATTCGTCGGCGGTCTCGGTGCCGGCCCAGTGCAGCGGACCGACCGGCCGACGCAACAGCTGCCCGAACTGCGTCCAGGAACCCGGCGGCACCGCGGCGGTCGGGCCGCCCGGAGCGAAAGGCTCAGCGCCCCAACGCTGATCGAGATAGTCGATGGGGTTGGCGGCCTCCTCCCCGAACAGCGCGGTGAAGCAGCCCAGTGCCGTGGCCCGGCGCTGGTCCTCGGGCAGGGCGTCGAACCCGTGCGGGTCGGTGAAGCCGAGCAGGATGCCCGGCCCGTCCTCGGGGCTGACGTCGAAGGTGATGAACACCGGTCCCTGGTCTGAGAGTGCTTGACCGGAAAGCCCTTTCGCGCGCCAGAACGGCGTGCGGTAGGCGGCGTAGGCCTTGGTCAGCGCGCCCAGCGGCCAGCGTTGCGACAACTGCTGGTATTCGATCGGCGGAGCCGGGGCGATGTCGATGTCCTGACGCTGCGCCGGCGAGATGGCCAGGATGGCGCGGCGGGCCTCGACGACGCCCGCCGAGGAGTGCACCGCGACGGCACTTTCCGACGATTCCCCGGCGGACCATTCGATGCGGGAGACGATGGCGCCCAGCCTGATCCGCGCGCCGAGTTCCTCGGCGATCCGGGCCGAGATCTGATGACTGCCGCCGGGGAAGTGGTCCTGCTGGGCGCCGCCGGCGGTGTCGAGCATCCGGTCCAGGCCGCCGGAGGTCTTGACGTAGCGCAGCGCGTGCAGCATCGAGACCTCGTCGGGTTCGGCGCCCCAGGTGACCTTGGCCATGATCGCCATCAGATCCCGCGAGCCCTTGGTGGCCCCGACCGAGCGCAGCCAGCCGCCCAGGCTGATCGCGTCCCACTTGGCGGCCTTGGGCGAGGTCCACGGCTCGCTGATGCTGATAGAGCGGGCGATACGTTCGAACTGCCACTGGATGCGGCCGATGTCGAGCAGGCCGATCAGCCCGAGTTTGGGGATGGTGCCGTGATAGCGGTGCACCCGGCCGCGCCAGCGGATGAGGTTGGCGCCCTGAGAGTAGGTCGGGCTGGTCGGGCAGCCGAGGTCGGCGGCCAGTTTGAGCACGGCGTCCTGGGTGGGGCCGACGAATGATGCGCCGCGATCCACCGGCACACCGGCGCAGGTGGCCGGGGCGGTCCGCCCGCCGACCCGGTCGCGACCCTCGAGCACCACCACGTCGAAACCCATGCCGGACAGTTCGCGGGCGGCCGTCAGCCCGGCCAGGCCCGCACCGATCACCACCACGTCGTGCGCCATACCTCCAGTCTCCCCGAACTTCGGCGCGATTTTGGTCGCTCAGCGACGATTAGCGCGCCGAAATCGCACTAGGGTTCGGGTGGTGAAGGTGCTGACGGCGTTGTTCGGGCCCACCGAGGCGATCGAACGGGCCCGCGCGCTGCGTGAGGCCGGGGCCGCGGGGGTGTTCACCTTCGAGGGGCCGCACGACGTGTTCGCCCCGCTGACCCTGGCGTCGACCGTCGGGGGGCTGGACCTGATGACCAACGTGGCGATCGCCTTCCCGCGCAATCCGATCCAACTGGCGCACCAGGCCTATGACCATCAGCTGCTGTCCGGCGGCCGGTTCACCCTCGGCCTGGGCACCCAGATCCGCACCCAGATCGAGAAGCGCTACGGCGCGTCATTCGACCGGCCGGTGGCCCGGATGCGTGAGCTGATCGGGGCGCTGCGGGCGATCTTCGCGGTCTGGGAGAGCGGCGAGCGGCTGGACTTCCGCGGGGAGTTCTATCAGCACACCCTGATGACCCCGACGTTCAATCCGGGCCCCAATCCTTTTGGGCCGCCGCCGATCTATGTCGGGGCGCTGGGTCCGCGGCTGACCCGGGCGGTCGCCGAATGTGCCGACGGGCTGCTGGTGATGCCGTTCTCGTCGACGAAGTTCCTGCACGAGGCGACCATGCCGGCGGTGCGCGACGGCCTGGCGGGCCGCACGGATTTCGCGGTGTTGCCGGAGGTGATCGTGTCGGCGGGGGAGGACCACACGGCGACTCGGCGCCTGCTGGCGTTCTACGGGTCGACGCCGGCCTACCGGCCGGTGCTCGACGTGCACGGCTGGGGAGATCTGCAGCCCGAACTCAACGCGCTGTCCAAGCAGGGCCGATGGGCCGAGATGGGTGGGCTGATCACCGACGAGGTGCTGCACACCATCGCCGCCTGCGGGAGACCGGCCGAGATCGCCGCCCACATCCGGCGGCGCTGCGACGGGATCGCCGACACTGTGTGCCTGTACCAGCCGGGACCTATCCCGACCCAGACGCTGGCTGAGATCGTCGACGCGTTGGCGCGCTAGTTACCGCGCGAACCGCTTGACCGCGAAGTCCAGCAGCGGATTGAGCACCACCAGCGACAGCCAGGACCACTTCGCGGTGTCCGGGCCGAACCGGTAGGCGATCGGAACCGAGATCAGGAACACCGCGGCGACCACCAGCGAATGGGCGATCAGTCCCGGCACCGGCGGCTTCCGGTCGGCCAGACCGCGTGCCCGGCCGACCAGGATGAGCGCCACTGTGACCAGCGTGATCGCCGCGACGTTGCCGGCATACAGCGCCGTGGGCAACGGGTGGTTCGCCGGGTCCGGATCGCTGATCGCCTTGGTGGCGAACGGGATGAAGATGACCAGGCCGACCAGATAGATGCAGACCCGGACAGTGGCGCCGTCGAGTGCCTGGAAGGACGCCAACACCTGGTGGTTGGCCAGCCAGAAGCCGACCACCACAACGAAACTGATCACGAAGGCCAGTAGCTGCTCGCCGAGTCCGGTGTCCATCAGAGCGCTCAGGCTGACCCAGGCGGCGGCCGGGGGGACATCCAGGGAGGTCACCAATAACGTCAGGGAGAAGCCGAAGATCGCGTCGATCAGATTCACCGCGCGCCCGAACTCCACGGACTCCTTGGAGAATACCCAGCGCTTCACGGTGCCACGGTAAGCCAATCGGCGAATCCGGACGGGTCGTGACGGCCCAGCGCGCCGTGCTCGAAGAGCCCCCACCCCTCCTCGGGGGTCTGGGCGCTGCCGTAACACAGTGCCCGGCCGACGTGGTCGATGACGCCGAAGCCGGACCGGCCGATGATGGCGGGATCCGTCATGTCGTAGGTGAGCCGTTCGGTGAACTTCTCGCCGCGCCACACCCCGTGCGTCCAGTCCGAGTCGCCGCCGTAGCCGCCGCCGACGTGGATCGGCACGCCCAGCTTGGACTCGACCTCGAAGCGCAGCGGGTTGCCCTCGCCGTCGGTGGCCTCGATGGTGGCGCCGGTGGGAATCCTTGTGCCGGAACGGTAGTGGATCCGTACCCGTGGCCAGCCGAGCTGTTCGACGCGGCCGTCCTTCCAGATCCGGGTGCAGTCGTTGAGGGTGCGGAACCCGTTGGGTTCCTCCTGGATGATGATGACGATGGCGAAGTGTTCGAAGGCCATCGGCACGTAGAGCCACCACATGCCCTCGAACGGCGGGTCGGCGGGCCGGCCGGCCGGTTCGGGTTCGCCGACCGGGCGGATGCCCCAGGACCGGTCCCGGGTGCCGATCCAGGTCTCCGGGTCGACGGCGATGTCCTGCCCGTCGACCACCAGGCCGCCACTCCACGTGCCGAGTTGGGCGAACCGCTGGGCATCGAGGGTGACCTTGGCGCCCGAGCGCATCATGTGCCGCTGCTCCTGGACCACCGGGAACAGCCCCTCCCAGGTGAGGTCGACGGCGATGCCCTCGGTCTCCTCCATCACGATGCGGATGGTCTTGAGCGGGTCGACGACGTCGAGGTGGTAGCCGTTGACATTCTGGTGCAGGCGGTTCTGGTCGATCGCGTCGGAGAGGTGCACGGCGGTCTGCTCGTCGCCGCGCCGTACCAGGACGAAGGCGTCCTTGACGCCGAGGTTGGGGTAGTAGCCGATGCCGGTGATGACGAAGATGTCGCCGGTGCGGTCGTGGGCGTTGAAGTAGGACCGGTCGTAGAAGTTGCGGTCGGAGTAGCCCGGCCAGGCGATCGGCTGGGGAACCTGGTGGACGGGGTATTCGTCAATCGGGCCAATCACTTACGCATCCTTCTCTAGCAGTCGCCGTAACAGGCCCCCGTGGTAGAACAACGACTCGACATCATCCGGTTTGGGCATCTCCCCGAAGTGCACCCGGCGCGCACCGGTGCGCATGAACACCACGCACCAGATCACCCCGGAATAGATGTAGAACCAGCGCAGGTCGCCGAGTTCGGCACCGGTGAGCGTCTCGTAGGTGGACCGGACGTCCTTCTCCCGCAGCACGTCGGGCAGTCCGGGCAGGCCGGCAAGACCGGCGAGTTCCTGGAACACCATGTGCGCGAAGATGATCCACGACACGTCGAGTTCGCGGGGCCCGATGGTCGCCATCTCCCAGTCCAGCACGGCCACCGGGCGGAAGTCGCGGTAGAGCACGTTGCCGATCCGGGAGTCGCCCCAGGAAAGGACCGGTTCGCCGGTGGCCACCTCGGTGGGGAAGTTGTCCTCCAGCCAGCCCAGCGCCCGCTCCACCAGTGCCGAGCGGCCGATGTCGGGCACCGCGAAGGAGTACCAGTCCTTGAGCCAGCCGAAGTGTCGACGCAGCGGGGTGTCACCGGGCGGGTCGGCCTCGATGAGGAAGCCGAAGTGCTTGGCGGCGTTGGGAATCGCGTGCAGTTTGGCCAGCACCTCGACGGTGGAGTACTGCAGGTCGCGCTGCCGGTCGGGCGGGGCGTCGGCGAACCAGTTGCCGCCGAAGGTGTACGGCATCACGTCGGGCGGCACGATGCCCTCGACGAGGTCCATCAGGAAGAACGGGCTGCCGAGCACCTCGCCGGTCGGCTCGATCCAGCGCACCCGCGGCACCGGCACGTCGGTCAGTTCGCCCACCAGTCGGATGACGTCGTACTGGTGGTCCATCCGGTAGGCGGTGAACACCGGCACATCCGCCGCGGTGGGCGCGACCCGGGCCACCCACCTGTGCTCGGCGGGTTTCCCGTCTTTGGTCCACCGGCCGGTGAGGATGATGGTCTCCGAACTCATCCCGTTGGAGTCGACGCCGCTCTCGACGGTGACCTCCGGTGCCACCCCGAGATGGGGCGCGAGCCATTCGGACAGAACGGCGGGAAGGGTGCTGGTGTCTCGGCCGGACCGCTGCAAAGCCTGGACGTCGGTCTCGACCTTCGGCTCATTCGTCACCCCTTCGACGGTGCCATACCGGAGGCGGCAGCGGAACCGAAAGCGCGGATGCGATGGCCGCCGCGAGATCGACACCAGGGTCGTGATTCGCGGGCGATCCACGACCCTGGTGTCGATCTCGGCGTCAGGAGGTGAAGAACCGGGCGGCCTGATCGGCGAGGTCGAGCACCGGTTGGGGCAGCGTGCCCAGGACGAAGGTGACGATCAGCGTCACCGCGATCACCGTGACGGTGAGGAAACTCGGCGGCCGGACGTCCGGGGCGTCGGCCGGCGGGTCGGTGAAGAACATCAGCACGATGACCCGGAGGTAGAAGTACGCGGCCACCGCACTGGCCAGCACACCGACCACCACCAGCGGGACGGCCCCGCCCAGGGCGGCGGCCTTGAACACCGCGAACTTGCTGATGAACCCGCTCGTCAGCGGGATGCCGGCGAAGGACAGCAGGAACAACGTGAACACCGCGGCGGTCAGCGGGAATCGCTTGCCCAGCCCGGCCCACTGGTCGAACCCGGTGCGCTCCATGCCGTCGCGGCCGCGCACGGTGCTCACCAGGGCGAAGGCTCCGACGGTGGCGAAGCCGTACGCGGCCAGATAGAACAGCGTCCCGGTCAGCCCGGCGGGGTTCAGCGCGATCACGCCGGTGAGGATGAAACCGGTATGCGCCACAGCCGAATACCCGAGCAGGCGCTTGATGTCGCGCTGGGTCACCGCGATGATGGTGCCGACCGCCATGGTCAGGATCGCGATGGCCCACAGCGCCGGCCGCCACTCGTCCTTCAGCGCCGGTAGTGCGACGTAGAAGATGCGCAGCAGCGCGCCGAAGGCGGCGATCTTGGTGCCCGCGGCCATGAACGCGGTGATCGGCGTCGGCGCGCCCTGATAGACGTCGGGCACCCAGGAGTGGAACGGCACTGCGCTGACCTTGAACAGCAGGCCGACGGTGACCAGGGCCGAGCCGAGCAGAACCAGGGTGGTGTCAGCGGCGTCGGTCTGCACCGCCGAGGCGATCCCGGTGATGCTGAGGGTGCCGGCGTAGCCGTAGATCATGGCCATGCCGTAGAGGAAGATCGCCGAGGAGAAGGCGCCGAGCAGGAAGTACTTCAGCGCGGCTTCCTGGGAGAGCAGCCGGCGGTGCCGGGCCAGCCCGCACATCAGGTACAGCGGCAGGGAGAAGACCTCGAGGGCGACGAACATGGTCAACAGATCGCCGGCCGCCGGAAAGAGCATCATGCCGCCGACGGAGAACATGGTCAGCGGGAAGACCTCGGTCTGCGCCGCACCGGCCCGGGTCGCGACGAGTTCGGCGACGGTGCCCGGAACCGTGGAGGCCTGCGCGGTGAAGGCGTTCAATCCGGCTCGGCGCGAACCGGTTTCGGAAGCGGATGCCCGTTCGGCGATCAACAGGACGCTGAGCGCCGACACCAGCAGCAGGGCGCCCTGGAGGAACAACGCAGGGCGGTCCACGGTGACCGCACCCACCGCCGCAAGGCGGCCGGCGCCGGGATCCTGGCGGGTGTAGATGGTGACCAGCGCACCGAAGGCGCCCAGCAGGCCGGCCAGTGCCAGGCCGACCTGAACCTCGTAGCGGGCCCGCCACGGCAGGAACGCCTCGACGAGGACACCGGCGATGGCCACGCCGAACACGATCAGGACCGGTGACAGCAGACCGTATTCGATGCTCGGCGCGATCATCGCGGACCGCCTGCGCGCAGCGTGGGGACCGGGTCGTGGACTCCGATGCCGGTGAGGGTGTGCTCGACGGCGGGGTTGATCACGTTCAGCGCGATCTTCGGGTAGACCCCGAGTGCGATCAGGGCGGCGATGAGCGGGACGATCACCAGCAGTTCGCGCGGCCGGAGGTCGGTAAGGCGTTCGTTGCCGTGCTTGACCGGTCCGGTCATGACCCTCTGATAGAGCCAGAGGATGTAGATCGCGGAGAGCACCAGTCCGGCCGCGGCGATCACCGCGAAGACCGGGAAGCGGGTGAATGTGCCGATGAGAACCAGGAATTCACTGATGAACGACGCCAGGCCGGGTAGCGACAGGGTGGCCAGTCCGGCGATCAGGAAGGTGCCGGCCAGCACCGGGGCGACCTTCTGCACGCCGCCGTAGGCGTTGATCAACCGGGTGCCGCGCCGGCTCACCAGGAAGCCGGCGATCAGGAACAGCGCGGCCGTCGAGATGCCGTGGTTGACCATGTAGAGCGCCGACCCGGACTGGCCCTGGCTGGTCATCGCGAAGATGCCCAGGATGATGAAGCCGAAGTGACTGATCGAGGTGTAGGCGATCAGTCGCATGACGTCGGTCTGGCCGATCGCCACGATGGCACCGTAGACGATGCTGATGACCGCCAGGGCGATGATCGCGGTGCGGAACTCCTGTGCGGCACCGGGGAACAACGGCAGGCAGTAGCGCAGCATGCCGAAGGTGCCGACCTTGTCCATCACCGCCATCATCAGCACTGCCGAGGCCGGGGTGGCCTGCACGGCGGCATCGGGCAGCCAGCGGTGCAGAGGCCATAGCGGGGCTTTGACCGCGAAGGCGAACATGAACGCTGCGAACATCGCGGTGGCCGCCGCGGGTGCGATGGTGAACTTGCCGCTGGTGATGGCGTCGGCGATCTGACGGAAGTCGAAGGTGCCCGCGGTGAAGGCGCTGGAGGTCGACGTCGCCACGTAGATGCCGACGACGCCGGCGAGCATGACCAGCCCGCCCAACAGGTTGTAGAGCAGGAACTTCACCGCCGCCCTGGACCGGTGCTCGCCGCCGAACCCGCCGATGAGGAAGTACATCGGCACCAGCATCGCCTCGAAGAACACGTAGAACAGCAGGATGTCCAGCGCCGACAGCGACAGCAGCACCATGCCCTCGATGGCGAGGATCAGCGCGACGTAGGTCTGCGGTCCCTTCCCTGCCGACTTGTCGGCGTCATGCCAACCGGCGATCAGCAGCAGCGGGGTCAGGGCGGCGGTCAGCACCACCAGCGCCAGCGCGATGCCGTCCAGGCCGAGGATGTAGCCGGTGCCGAAATACTTGATCCAGGTGTGGTTCTCGACGAACTGGAAGCGCTCGCCGCCGGGGTCGAAGTTCACCGCGAGGACGACGGCGATCGCCAGCACCAGCACCGAGACGATCAGTGCCGCTTCGCGTGCGATCGTCCGCAGTGCCTCCGGCAGCGCGAGGATGAGCAGTGCCGCCGCGGCGGGGAGCGCCCACAGCACGGTGAGCAACGGGAAGCCGTTCATCATCACCTCCACACCGCCATCAGCAGGACCGCGCCGGCGAGCAGGGCGGTGCCGCCCAGCATCGACAGGGCGTAGGTCCGGACGTACCCGGTCTGCAGTGCGCGCAGTCCGTCGGAGACCCGCTTGATCGACTCGGTGACGCCGGTGACGGACCCTTCGAGGACGGCGTCGTCGGTGCCCACCAAGGTCTTGGTCACGAACTGGCCCGGACGCATGAACACCGCCTCGTTGAAGGCGTCGCCGTAGAGATCGCGCCGGGCGGCCACGGTGAGCGCCGAGACGTCGCGCGGCAGGTTGCGCGGCACCGGCCGGGTGGCGTACTGCCGGTAGGCGATGGCGACTCCGACCGCGACGGCGGCCAGTGCGGCGACCGTCGTCACCCAGGCCGGCACGCCGTGCTGCGACTCATGGCTTCCCACAACCGGTTCCAGCCAGCGCTGCAGATGCCCGAGGCCCAGCACCGCACCAGCGCCGACCGAGCCGACGGCCAGCACCACCATCGGCGCCGTCATCACCGCCGGTGACTCGTGCGGATGCACCGACGCCCGCCAGCGGCGCTCCCCGAAGAAGGTCAGCAGCATCACCCGGGTCATGTAGAACGCGGTGATCGCGGCGCCGAGCAGGGTGGCCCCGCCGAGCAGCCAGCCCCGGAGTCCGCCTGCATTGAAGGCGGTTTCGATGATGGCGTCCTTGGAGAAGAAGCCGGCGAACGGCGGCACTCCGATGATGGCGAGGTAGCCCAGCCCGAAGGTGGCGTAGGTGATCGGCAGCAGGGTGCGCAGTCCGCCGTAGCGGCGCATGTCGGTCTCGTCGTCCATGGCGTGCATCACCGACCCGGCCCCGAGGAACAGCCCGGCCTTGAAGAAGCCGTGGGTGAGCAGGTGCAGGATCGCCACCGCGTAACCGGCCGGGCCGAGGCCGGCGGCCAGCACCATGTAGCCGATCTGACTCATGGTGGAGGCGGCCAGTGCCTTCTTGATGTCGTCCTTGGCGCAGCCGATGATCGCGCCGAACAGCAGGGTGACCGCGCCGACGGTGACCACCGCGGTCTGGGCGGCCGGGGCGAGGTTGAACACCGGACCGGATCGCACGATCAGGTAAACGCCCGCGGTCACCATGGTGGCGGCGTGGATGAGCGCCGACACAGGGGTGGGGCCCTCCATCGCGTCACCCAGCCAGGACTGCAGGGGCACCTGTGCGCTCTTCCCGCAGGCGCCGAGCAGCAGCAGCAGGCCGATCGCGTTGAGGGTGCCCGACGTCATCTCCGGGGCGTTGGAGAAGACGGTGCCGAAGTTCACCGAGCCGACGGTCGCGAACATGACCATCAGCGCGATCGCCAGGCCGGTGTCGCCGACCCGGTTGACGATGAAGGCCTTCTTGGCGGCGGTGGCAGCGCTGGGCTTGTGGGACCAGAACCCGATCAGCAGATAGGACGCCAGGCCGACGCCCTCCCAGCCGAAGTAGAGCCCGAGGTAGTTGTCGGCGAGCACCAGGATGAGCATCGCGGCGACGAACAGGTTGAGGTAGGCGAAAAACCTTCTGCGTTCGGGATCGTGGGCCATGTAGCCGATCGAGTAGAGATGGATCAGCGCTCCGACGCCGGTGATCAGCAGGACGAAGCAGATCGACAGGGCGTCGAGCTGGGCGCCGAAGTCGACCTTGAGCACACCCACCGGAACCCAGGAGAACAGCGTGCTGTGCAGCGCCCGGCTCTCGGCGGGGCGGCCCAGCAGATCGGTGAAAAGCACAGCGCCACAGATGAAGGAGCCGACGACGGCCGCGGTGGCCAGCAGATGACCCCAGGCGTTGGTGGCCTTGCCGCCCAGCAGCAGGATCGCCGCACCGGCCAGGGGCAGCGCGATGGTCCACCAGATCAGCGTCGTCATATCAGTTGCCCCCAATCAATGCCGGAGCAGACTGGACTCGTCGACATCGGCGCTGTGTCGGGTGCGGAAGATGGTCAGGATGATGGCCAGGCCGACCACCACCTCGCAGGCGGCGACCACCATGGTGAAGAACGCGACCACCTGGCCCTCGAGATTGCCGTGCATCCGGGCGAAGGTGACGAACGCCAGGTTGGCGGCGTTGAGCATGAGTTCCACGCACATGAACATCACGATGGCGTTGCGCCGCAACAGCACTCCGGCGGCGCCGATGGTGAACAGCAGCGCCGAGAGGTACAGGTAGTTCGCCGGGTTCAGTGCGGTGTTCATGGGCGGCCGCTCCGCAGGGTCTCGTTCACCGACGACGGCTCCTCGGAACCGTCAGGCAGCAGGGCGGGGGTGCCGACGGCATTGTGCCGCGCGTAGACGCCCGGGCTTGGCAGGGGAGTGGCGCGGGCACCGTTGCGGAAGCGTTCGACGGCGAGTTCGCGTTGGGTCTTGCGCCGGCCCAGCCGCTCCCGGTGCGCCAGCACCATGGCGCCCAGTGCCGCGGTGATCAGCAGCGCACTGGTGAGTTCGAACGCCCACAGGTTGCGGGTGAAGATCAGCTGTGCCAAGCCCTCGACGTTGCCGTCCTTGTTGGCCTCGGTGAGTCCGGTGAAGCCCGATGTCGACACCGTGCCGATGGCGGCGATCAGCAGTACTCCGAAGCCCAGGCCGGCCAGGATGCCGGCGATCCGTTGTCCGCGAATGGTTTCCACCAGGGACTGGGCCGAGTCCACGCCGATGAGCATCAGCACGAACAGGAACAGCATCATCACCGCGCCGGTGTAGACCACGATCTGTACCACGCCCAGGAACAGCGCCTCCTGCGCGACGTAGATGATGGCCAGCGCGATCATCGTGGTCGCCAGGCACATCGCCGAGTAGACGGCCTTGCGGGCGGCGACCACGCCGATCGCACCGATCACGGCGATGGTTCCCAGCACCCAGAAGGCGATGGCTTCGGGATTCACGTCGCCCCCTCCGGATTCACGCGGCCAAGGTAGTAGTCGTCGTCGGTGGCGCCCGGGGACATGGGGTGCGGCGGCGGCGTCATTCCCGGCTGCAGCGGTGCCAGCAGCTTGTCCTTACCGAAGATCAGGTCGGAGCGGTTGTCGTCGGCCATCTCGTAGTCGTTGGTCATCGTCAACGCACGGGTGGGGCAGGCCTCGATGCACAGACCGCAACCGATGCAGCGCAGATAGTTGATCTGGTACACCCGGCCATACCGTTCGCCGGGGGAGAAGCGTTGCTCCTCGGTGTTGTCGGCGCCCTCGACGTAGATCGCGTCGGCCGGGCAGGCCCACGCGCACAACTCGCAGCCGATGCACTTCTCCAGCCCGTCGGGATAGCGGTTGAGCTGGTGGCGACCGTGATAGCGCGGCGCGACCGGACCGGGCTTCTCCGGGTAGCCCTCGGTGATGGGCTTGCGGAAG
>NZ_JAFMJZ010000030.1 GCF_017853185.1 Mycolicibacterium sp. | reverse complement strand
GTGGCGGCACGCCATTCCGGTGGCCACCGCCGTCGGCCTGATCGGGGCGATCGGCTTCAGCCAGGACATCCCGCACGTGCTGACCCCGGACATCAACGTCGCCTATACCGACACCGACGGCAACGGTCAGCGCGGAGACCGCCGCCCACCCGGTGCGGAGAAGTACTACGCGCAGGTCGACGAGGCCATCCGGGCCGCCACCGGCAAGCCGGCTACGGAGACAGTCGTCATGACCGCCGACTACGGGTTCCTGGCGCTCTACCCGTACTACGGGTTCCAGGGTCTGACATCGCACTACGCCAATCCGCTGGCCCAGTTCGACAAGCGCACGGCGGCCATCGAGTCCTGGGGCAAGCTCAAGAGTCCCGGCGAGTTCGCGAAGGCCCTCGACGCCCTGCCGTGGCAGGCGCCGACGGTGTTCCTGATGCGCCGGGGCGGGGCGGCCGGTTCGGCGAACACCTACACCCTGCGACTGGCCGAAGACGTCTACCCGAATCAGCCCAACGTGCGCCGTTACACCGTCGATCTGGACGCCGGTCTGTTCGCCGCACCCCATTTCACGGTCAAGACCATCGGGCCGTTCGTGCTGGCCATCCGGAACCGTCCCTGACACGCGAGCGCGCCGGGGAATTACGATCTAGCCCCGTGACGCAGACCCGGGCGAATTACCGCACTGCCCGTCTCGTCGCGGTCGTCGCCGGACTGCTCGGCGCAGCACTGGCCGTGCTCACCCCGTTCCTTCCGGTCAAGCAGACCACCGCCGAACTCACCTGGCCGCAGAACGGCCAGCTGGGCAGCGTCACCGCGCCCCTGATCGGCTATGTGGCCACCGACGTGAACATCACCGTGCCGTGCAGTGTCGCGGCCGGTCTCGGAGGTCCGACCGACACGGCGCGATCGGTCCTGCTGTCCACGGTCCCCCGGCAGGCGCCCAAGGCCGTCGACCGCGGCCTACTGATCCAGCGGGCCAACAACGATCTCGTCGTGGTGGTGCGCAACACCCCGGTGGTGGTCGCCCCGCTGAACAAGGTGCTCAGCCCGGCTTGCCAGAAGCTCACCTTCACCGCCCACTCCGACAAGGTCACCGCTGAATTCGTCGGTCTGACAAAGGGTTTGGACTCCGACTCCCCCGGATCGCCGTTGCGCGGCGAACGCGGCGGGTATGACTTCAGGCCCCAGATCGTGGGCGTCTTCACCGACCTGACCGGACCGGCCCCGCCCGGTCTGAGCTTCACCGCGACCATCGACACCCGCTACAGCCTCGCCCCGACCACCCTGAAGATGGTCGCGATGGTGCTCGGGGTGGCACTGACGCTGATCGCCTTGCTCGCACTGCACGTGCTCGACACCGCCGACGGCACCCGGCACCGCCGGTTCCTGCCGGCCCGCTGGTGGTCGCTGCGGTGGACCGACGCCGCGGTGACCGCGGTCCTGGTGTGGTGGCACTTCGTCGGCGCCAACACCTCCGACGACGGCTACATCCTCACCATGGCGCGGGTGTCGGAGAACGCCGGCTACATGGCCAACTACTACCGCTGGTTCGGCACCCCGGAGTCGCCGTTCGGCTGGTACTACGACCTGCTGGCGCTGTGGACGCACGTGTCCACCGCCAGCATCTGGATGCGGCTGCCCACCCTGCTGATGGCACTGGCCTGCTGGTGGCTGATCAGCCGGGAAGTGCTGCCGCGTCTGGGCAACGCCGTGAAGAACAGCACCGCGGCGGCCTGGACCGCGGCCGGCATGTTCCTGGCGTTCTGGCTGCCGCTGAACAACGGGCTGAGGCCCGAGCCCATCATCGCGCTGGGCATCCTGCTCACCTGGTGCTCGGTCGAACGGGCGGTGGCCACCAGCCGGCTGATCCCGCTCGCGGTGGCCTGCATCGTCGGCGCCCTGACACTGTTCTCCGGACCCACCGGCATCGCCTCGATCGGCGCCCTGCTGGTGGCGATCGGGCCGCTGCGGACCATCCTGCACCGTCGCTCCCGGCAGTTCGGCCTGCTGCCCCTGCTGGCCCCGATCCTGGCCGCGGCCACCGTGACGATCATCCCGATGTTCCGGGACCAGACCTTCGCCGCCGTGGCCCAGGCCAATGCGCTCAAGCGCGCCGTCGGACCGAGCCTGAGTTGGTTCGACGAGCACACCCGCTACGAGCGGCTGATGATGGCCACCCCGGACGGCTCGATCGCGCGGCGGTTCGCGGTCCTGGCGCTGATCCTCGCGCTGGTGGTCTCGGTGGCGATGATGTTGCGCCGCGGGCACATTCCCGGCACGGCGGCCGGTCCGAGCCGGCGCATCATCGGTATCACGATCATCTCGTTCCTGGCGATCATGTTCACCCCGACCAAGTGGACCCACCATTTCGGGGTGTTTGCCGGTCTGGCGGGATCACTCGGGGCGCTGGCCACCGTCGCGGTCATGCCCGCGGTGATGCGGTCGGCCCGCAACCGCGCCGTCTTCGCCGCCGCCGTCCTCTTCGTGACCGCGCTGTCGTTCGCCAGCGTCAACGGCTGGTGGTACGTCTCCAGCTTCGGTGTGCCGTGGTCGAATCAGTTCCCGGAGTGGCGTCTCGGGTTCACCACCATCCTGCTGGGGTGCGCCGTGGTGGCCCTGCTGATCGCGGCCTGGTTCCATTTCTCCGATCGTGACAGCGGCAGCCGGCCGCGGTGGTGGTCGCGTGCCGTCGGGTCCCCGCTGGGCGTCGCGTCCTGGCTCCTGGTCGTCTTCGAAGTGGTGTCGCTGACCCTCGGCATGGTCAACCAATGGCCGGCCTGGTCGGTCGGCCGGTCCAATCTGCAGGCGCTGACCGGCAAGACCTGCGGGCTGGCCGACGACGTGATGGTCGAACTCGATCCCAACGCCGGACTGCTGAGCCCGGTCAAGGTTCCACTGGGCGACGCACTGGGCGCGGTCACCGATGAGGGCTTCTCCCCCAACGGGATTCCGGCCGACATCGCTGCCGACCCGGTGAAGGAGCCGCCCGGCAGCGGCAATCTCATCGACGCCGCCGACAAGACCGTCACCGTCACCGAGACCACCACTGAAACCGGCAGCGCAGCCCCGCCCGGTGTCAACGGATCCAGCGCCCGACTGCCCTACGGTCTCGACCCGGCGACCACGCCGGTCCTGGGCAGTTGGCGATCCGGTGTCCAGCAGCAGGCGCGACTGCGCTCGGCCTGGTACCGGCTGCCCCCGCCCGAGGAGCGCAGCGCGGACGCGCCGCTGATCGTGGTGTCGGCGGCCGGACGTTTCGACCGCGACGAGGTGGTGGTGCAGTGGGCCACCGATGCCGGCGCGGCCGCCAACAAGCCGAGCGGGTCCATGGGCTTCGCCGACATCGGCCCGACGCCGGCCTGGCGCAACCTGCGCGCGCCGCTGAAGGCGATCCCGGCCGATGCCACCCAGATCCGGATCGTCGCCACCGACGACGACCTGGCCCCGCAGCACTGGATCGCCGTCACCCCGCCCCGGATCCCGAAACTCCTGACCCTCCAGCAGGTGGTCGGCTCGACCGACCCGGTCCTGCTGGACTGGCTGGTCGGACTGGCCTTCCCGTGCCAGCGGCCGTTCGGGCACAACGTCGGGGTGACCGAGGTGCCCAAGTGGCGGATCCTGCCCGACCGCTTCGGCGCGGACGCGAACTCGCCGGTGATGGACAACATCGGCGGCGGCCCGCTGGGCATCAGCGAACTGCTGTTCCGCGCCAGCACGGTGCCCACCTATCTGCGCGACGACTGGTTCCGCGATTGGGGCGCCCTGCAGAAGCTGGTGCTGTTCTATCCGAAGGCCACCCCGGCGCGGCTGGACCTGGGCAGCGCCACCCGCAGCGGATGGTGGAGTCCGGCGCCGCTGCGCCCGACGTAACCACTCCTCGCGCCCCCACTCCTCGGCGAGCAGACGCAAAATCGCATAAATACGCCGATGGGCGTGCGAGTTTGTGTCTGCTCGTGGGGAATGACGGGCGACTGCGTGGCCTCAGGCTCCGCCCAGGCCACGTCGCCTACCATCGACCCTCGTGCCCAGTGCGAGTGCCGACCCCAGCCGCAACACCCGGCTGGTCCGGCTCGTCGCGCTTCTGACCGGAATCGCCGGCATCCTGCTCTGCGGTCTGGCGCCGCTGCTGCCGGTGCGGCAGACCACCGCGACCATCCTCTGGCCGCAGGGCGGGGTGGGCGACATCACCGCGCCGCTGGTTTCCGGCGCCCCGGCATCGCTGGACGTGTCGATCCCCTGCTCGGCGATCGCCACCCTGCCGCCGGCCGGTGGTCTGGTGTTCGCCACCAATCCGCCGAACGGCATCGACGCCTCCCGTAACGGCCTGTTCGTCCGGGCCACCGCCGACAGCGTCTTCGTGGCGTTCCGCGACACCGTCGCCACGGTGGCGCCACGGTCGGCGATCGCGTCCGGCGCCTGCACGGTGCTGCACGTCTGGGCCAATCCGGGTGCGGTGGGCGCGGACTTCGTCGGTATCCCGGGAGCTACCGGAACGGGGTCGGCCGACAAGAAGCCTCAGGTCACCGGTGTTTTCACTGAGCTGAAAGTGCCTGCCCAGCAGGGCCTTTCGGCCCGGATCGACATCGATACCCGGTTCATCACCAGCCCGACGGCACTGAAACTGGCGGCGATGGTGGCCGGAATCCTGTGCGTGCTGGCCTCGATCGTCGCGCTGGCTGTCCTGGACCGCCGCTTCGGTGTACCGCGGTGGGCCGGTAACGGCCGGCGCCTGCTGGCGCACTGGCCGGTGGACGTCGGGGTGATCGGAACCCTGCTGCTGTGGCATGTGATCGGGGCGATCTCCTCGGACGACGGGTACAACCTCACCATCGCCAGGGTCTCCGGACAGGCCGGCTATGCGGCCAACTACTACCGCTACTTCGGCACCACCGAGGCGCCGTTCGACTGGTATCAGTCGGTGCTGGCGCACCTGGCCTCGGTCAGCACCGCCGGGGTCTGGATGCGCCTTCCCGCCCTGGCGGCCGGTATCGGCTGCTGGCTGCTGCTGAGCCATCGGCTGCTGCCCCGGCTGGGTCCGGCCCGCGGCGGCCTGTCCGGCAGTCGGGTGGCGGTGGCCACCGCCGGTGCGGTCTTCCTGGCGGCGTGGCTGCCGTTCAACAACGGTCTGCGGCCCGAGCCGCTGATCGCCTTCGGTGTGCTGCTGGTGTGGTTCCTGGTGGAGCGCACCATCGCCACCGGCGCCCTGGCCCCGACCGCCTGGGCGATCATCGTCGCCGCGTTCAGCCTGACCCTGGCCCCGCAGGGTCTGGTGGCCCTGGCCCCGCTGCTG
This sequence comes from Mycolicibacterium sp., assembly GCF_017853185.1. Taxonomy (GTDB): domain Bacteria; phylum Actinomycetota; class Actinomycetes; order Mycobacteriales; family Mycobacteriaceae; genus Mycobacterium. The sequence continues at coordinate 21,156 of NZ_JAFMJZ010000030.1, read as the reverse complement.
GTCGGCGCCCGCGCAGTCGCCGGCATCATCGCCAAAAGGCGCGCCGCCGACGGCGTTCTGGCGCCGCTGGCCACCCTCGCAGCGGCCGCCTCGGTGATCTTCGTGATCATCTTTCGCGACCAGACCCTGGCGACCGTCGCCGAGTCGGCGCGCATCAAATACGTTGTCGGCCCGACGGTTTCCTGGTACCAGGACTTCCTGCGCTACTACTTCCTCACCGTCGAGGAGAACGTCGAGGGCTCGCTGGCCCGTCGCTTCGCCGTGCTGGTGATGCTGCTGTGCCTGTTCGGCCTGCTGACCCTGCTGCTGCGCCGCGGCCGGGTCGAGGGCGTGGCCCGCGGACCGGTGTGGCGGCTGATCGGCAGCACCGCGGTGGGCCTGTTGCTGCTGACCTTCACCCCGACCAAGTGGGCGGTCCAGTTCGGTGCGTTCGCAGGCCTGACGGCGGCACTGGGTGCGGTCACCGCCTTCGCCTTCGCGCGGGTGGGTCTGCACAGCCGGCGCAACCTCGCGCTGTATGTCACCGCCCTGCTGTTCGTCACCGCGTGGGCCACCTCCGGCATCAACGGCTGGTTCTACGTCGGCAACTACGGGGTGCCGTGGTTCGACCGCCAGCCGGTGCTGCTGCACAAGCCCGTCACGTCGATGTTCCTGGTGCTGGCCATCATCACCGGTCTGATCGCGGGCTGGCTGCACTTCCGGATCGACTACGCCGGGCACACCGAGGTCAAGAACACCCGTCGCAACCGCGTGTTGGCGTCGACCCCGCTGCTGGTGTTCGCGACCATCATGGTGCTGCTGTCGGTCGGGTCGATGGCGAAGGGCTTCGTCCAGCGCTACCCCGCCTACACCAACGGCAAGGCCAACCTGGCGACCCTGCGGTCCGGCCTGGCGACGTCCAGTTGCGCGATGGCCGACGACGTCCTGGTCGAAGCGGACGCCAACGCCGGGATGCTGCAGCCCGCAGCCGGACAGAAGTGGGGCCAATACGGCCCGTTGGGCGGCGAGGGCCCGATCGGCTTCACCCCCAACGGGGTCAGCGAGATCCTCGATCCGGTGGCGCCCTTCATCGCCAATCCGGGGACGGTGAACTCCGACGGCTCACCGAACAAGCCGAATGTCGGCATCGGTTTCACCGGCGGCACCGGCGGCGGCTTCGGTCCGGTCGGCGTCAACGGCTCAAAGGTGTTCCTGCCCTTCGGACTTGACCCCAAGACCACCCCGGTGATGGGCAGCTACAACGAGAACACCGTGGCCGCCAAGGCCACCTCGGCCTGGTATGAGCTGCCGCCGCGCAGCGCCGACCGTCCGCTGGTGAGCGTCGCCGCCGTCGGCGCGATCTGGTACTACGACGAAGAGCACGAGTTCCACTACGGGCAGTCGCTCAAACTCCAGTGGGGTGTCCGCAATCCCGACGGCAGCTTCAAGGCCCTGGACAAGGTGCAGCCGATCGACACCCAGGAGCAGTTGGCCTGGCGCAACCTGCGCTTCCCGCTGAAGTGGGCGCCGCCGGAGGCCAACGTGGCGCGCATCGTCGCCGACGATCCCAACCTGTCCACCGACCAGTGGTTCGGATTCACACCACCGCGGGTGCCCGTCCTGCAGACCGCGAACGAGTTCCTCGGCACCCAGACCCCGGTGCTGATGGATATCGCCAGCGCCGCCCAATTCCCCTGCCAGCGACCGGCTTCCCAGCATCTCGGCGTCGCCGAGGTCCCGCAGTACCGGATCCAGCCGAACCTCAAGCAGGTGGTGGTGTCCTCGAACATGTGGCAGTCGGCGCGCGCCGGTGGTCCGTTCCTGTTCATCCAGGCGCTGCTGAGCACTTCGACGGTGCCGACCTACCTGCGCGACGACTGGTACCGCGACTGGGGCGCCATCGAGCGCTACACCCGGGTGGTGTCCGCCGCGGCGGCGCCGGACGCCGTCATCGACGAGGGTTCCAAGCGGGTCTTCGGCTGGAGCCGTAGCGGACCGATCAGGGCGCTTCCGTGATGAGGGGCGCTCCGACGATGAGAGGCGCTTTCACGATGAGAGCAGGGGCATGACACAGACTCTCGCTGCGCGCGTGCATGATTCCTCCCACGAGGTGACGGTGACCAAATGGGTCGCCACCATCGCCGGCCTGATCGGCTTCGTGCTCGCGGTGCTGACCCCGCTGCTGCCGGTGGTGCAGACCACCGCGACGCTGAACTGGCCGCAGAACGGGCAACTGAACAACGTCACCGCCCCGCTGATTTCGCTGACGCCGGTGTCGGTGACCGCGACGGTGCCGTGCGAGGTGCTCCGCACGATGCCGCCGCAGGGCGGGATGGTTTTGGGCCTGGCGCCGCAGAAGGGCAAAGAGGCCTCGCTGAATTCGCTTTTCGTGACGGTGAATTCGCAACGGGTCGACGTCACCGACCGCAACGTGGTGATCGCCAGCGTTCCTCGCAGCCAATTGGGTACGGGATGCCAACGCCTCGAGGTCACCTCCTCGGAAGCGGGCACATTCGCCACCTTCGTCGGCCTGCCGCCGAGTGCGCCGGCCGAGCAGGCCGGGCCGCAGGAGGACTCGGCACAGACCGGCTACAAGGATCTGCGCAGCGGCTTCAAAGATCCGAACCTGCGGCCCGGAATCGTCGGCGTGTTCACCGACCTGACCGGGCCCGCGCCGGCCGGGCTGAAGGTCTCGGCGACCATCGATACCCGGTTCTCCACCAAGCCCACCGCGCTGAAGCTGGCCGCCATGCTGCTCGCGATCGCTGCGACGATCGTGGCGGTGGCCGCGCTGTGGCGGCTGGACCGGATGGACGGCCGGCGGATGCACCGGCTGATCCCGCAGCGCTGGCGCACCTTCACCGCCGTCGACGTGACGGTGGTGGGCGCCTTCGCCGTCTGGTACGTGATGGGCGCCAACTCCTCCGACGACGGCTACATCCTCGGCATGGCCCGGATCGCCGGGCATGCCGGGTACATGTCGAACTACTTCCGCTGGTTCGGAGTCCCCGAGGATCCGTTCGGTTGGTACTACAACGTGCTCGCGCTGATGACGCACGTGTCCACCGCGAGCATCTGGATCCGGCTGCCCGATCTGGTGTGCGCACTGGCCTGCTGGCTGCTGTTGTCCCGCGAGGTGCTGCCCCGGCTGGGCCCGGCCGTCTCCGGCAGCCGGCCGGCGCTGTGGGCAGCCGGACTGGTGCTGCTGGCCGCCTGGATGCCGTTCGACAACGGCCTGCGCCCCGAGGGCCAGATCGCCACCGGCGCACTGGTCACCTACGTGCTGATCGAGCGGGCGATCATCTCCGGCCGGCTCGCACCGGCGGCGCTGGCGATCATCACCGCGGCGTTCACCCTCGGCATCCAGCCGACCGGTCTGATCGCGGTGGCCGCACTGCTGGCCGGCGGCCGGCCGATCATCCGGATCCTGGCGCGGCGGCGCAAGATCTTCGGCACCTGGCCGCTGATCGCTCCACTGCTGGCGGCCGGAACCATCGTGCTCACCGTGGTGTTCGCCGACCAGACGCTGGCGACGGTGCTGGAGGCCACCCGGATCCGCACCGACATCGGCCCGAGTCAGGAGTGGTACACCGAGAACCTGCGGTACTACTACCTGATCCTGCCGACCGTGGACGGATCGCTGTCGCGGCGGTTCGGATTCCTCATCACCATGCTGTCGCTGTTCGTCTCGATGTTCGTCATGCTGCGGCGCAAGCGGGTTCCCGGCGTGGCCCGCGGCCCGGTCTGGCGGCTGATGGGCGTGATCTTCGCGAGCATGTTCGTGCTGATGTTCACCCCCACCAAGTGGGTGCACCACTTCGGACTGTTCGCCGCCGTCGGCGCGGCGATGGCGGCGGTCGCCACCGTGCTGGTGTCACCCTCGGTGCTGCGCTGGTCGCGCAACCGGATGACGGTGGTCACCGCGGTGCTGTTCCTGCTCGCACTGACCTTCGCCACCACCAACGGCTGGTGGTACGTGTCCAGCTACGGCGTGCCGTTCAACAGCACGATGCCGCGGATCGCCGGAATCAGCGTCAGCACAATGCTTTTCGGGCTATTCCTGATGTCCGGTCTATACACGATCTGGCTGCACTTCGCCTCCCGGACACACGGTGAGAGCCGGATCATCCGGGCGCTGACGGCCGCTCCGATACCGCTGGCCGCCGGGCTCATGGTGTTGGTGAACATGGCGTCGATGACGATCGGCGTGGTCCGCCAGTACCCCACCTATTCCAACGGTTGGGCGAACATCCGGGCCTTCTCCGGCGGCTGCGGCCTGGCCGACGACGTGCTGGTCGAACCCGATGCGAACGCCGGTTTCCTCACCCCGCTGCCGGGAGTGTACGGCCCGCTGGGGCCGCTGGGCGGAACCAAGCCGGTCGGCTTCACCCCCGACGGCGTCGCGGAAAAGATTGTGGCCGAGGCGATCCGGGTGAACAACACCCAGCCCGGAACCGATCACGACTGGGAAGGCCCGTTCAAACTGGCCAAGCCGGGCGTCAACGGATCCACGGTGCCGTTGCCCTACAAACTCGATCCCGCGCGGGTTCCGGTGGCCGGAAGCTACTCCGGCGCCAGCCAGCAGGAGAGCCTGCTGACCTCGGCCTGGTATCAGTTACCGCCCAAGGACGACGGTCACCCACTGGTCGTGATCACCGCGGCCGGGACCATCGCCGGCAACAGCGTGCTCAACTCCCACACCGACGGCCAGACCGTCGAACTCGAGTACGGCCGTCCCGGACCCGACGGCGCTCCGGCCCCGGCCGGGCGGGTGGAGCCCTTCGACATCGGGCCGGCCCCGTCCTGGCGCAACCTGCGCTACGCCCGCTCGCAGATCCCCGCCGACGCGACCGCGGTTCGCATTGTGGCCCAGGACAAGTCGCTGTCGCTCGGCGACTGGGTGGCGGTCACCCCGCCCCGGGTACCGGAGCTGCGTTCGGTGCAGGAGTACGTCGGTTCGACCCAGCCGGTTCTGATGGACTGGGCGGTCGGGCTGGCCTTCCCCTGCCAGCAGCCCATGCTGCACGTCAACGGTGTGACACAGGTGCCGAAGTTCCGGATCACGCCGGACTACACCGCCAAGAAGCAGGACACCGACACCTGGGAGGACGGCCGCAACGGCGGCCTGCTGGGGATCAGCGACCTGCTGCTGCGGGCCAATGTGATGGCGACCTACCTGTCCGACGACTGGGGCCGCGACTGGGGTTCGCTGCGCAAGTTCGACACCATCGTCGATGCGCAACCGGCGCAACTCGATCTTGGTACCGCCACCCGCAGTGGATTGTGGAAGCCCGGCGAGATCCGGATCAAGGCCTGACCGCCGCTGACGATGCGGGCCCACTCGGGCCCGAGGAAGGAGCGGAGAATAAAGCTCAGTTCTTCGGGCCCGAAGAGTTTGGCCGAAGCAACCGCTCCGGTTCCATTGACCAGACGATTGCGTCGCTGCCCGGATTGCCGTGCGCGCAGTACGCGGGTGCACCGGCCGGGCTGACCGCGGCCGCGCCGAGTACCGCACACTCGGCGCCGATCACCACCACCGGCAGGTCCATCCGCGCCGCCACCGCAGGGGGCGGCGGAGTGGTGGGCGCCGTCGGGACCGGGGTTCCGTGCAGGCGCGGCAGCAACACCACTGCCGCGGCAATCCCCGCTGCCACCAACGTCATTGACCCTCCCACGATCCAGCCGCGTCGTGAGCGTTCGGGCTTGCGGTGCCGCGCGCCCGGTAGTGCCCCCGAGGAATCCAGGGCCTCCTGCATCGCCCGGGCGAAGTCGCGGCAGGTGCCGAAGCGGTCGGCGGGCTTCTTGGCCAGCGCCCTGGCGAAGACGGGCCCGAACCGGGACAACTCTTCGCGCCCGATCTTCGGCGGCGGTGAGCTCAGATGGTGACTGATGACGATGGCCTGGTTGCTGTCGGCGAAGGGCGCCTGGCCGGTCAGCAGGTGGTAGATGGTGGCGGCCAGCGCGTACTGGTCCGCGCGGCCGTCGATCTCCTCGCCTTTGAGTTGCTCCGGTGCCGCGTAATTCACCGTTCCCACCGTCATGTCGGCCTCGGTGAGATTGTTCGGCCTGCCCATCCATCGGGCAACGCCGAAGTCCGCCAACAGAACCCGACCCTCACCGGCGACCTGCTGCCCGAGCAGGATGTTGGCCGGCTTGATGTCGCGGTGCAGCATCTGGTGGGCGTGGGCGTAGTCCAGGGCGTCGGCGATGCCGGCGGCGATCCGCACGACCTCTGCCGCGGGGATCCCGTTGGGATAGTCCTCGGCCAGTAGCCGGGCGGCGTCGGTGCCGTCGACGAACTCCATCGAGATCCACAGCTGGCCGTCGAAGTCGCCGCGGTCGTAGATCGTGACGATGTGCGGGTGGCGCAGGGTCGAGACCATCTCGGCCTCGAGGTTGAAGCGCTGGCGGTACTCCTCGTCGCTGCTGACGGCGGCGCCGAGCACCTTGAGCGCATCGTGCCGCGGCAGCCGGGGGTGCTTGGCCAGGTAGACCTCGCCCATCCCGCCGGATCCGAGGATCCGTTCGATGGTGTATCCGGCGAAGGCCTGTCCGTCCGCTAAAGGCATTGGGGCCGTGCGGATTCCGCCAGCCGCCCGGTCACGCCGAGCTGCTCGCCTTGATCGTGGCCAGGGCCGCGGCCGCCAGGCGGGCGAGCTCCTTGGCCTCCTCGGTGGTCAGCGCGGCGTCGAACAGTTCGGCGATCCGCCGGTTGGTCAGCGCCTCGACCTCGTCGTAGCGGCCCTTCTTGGCCGCCCCGTCGAGGAACGGCTCGGGCCAGCCGAACATCGTCGCGTACTCGTGGCCCTTGTTGAGCATGTGCGCCTCGATGGGCTCGATGCCGGAGATGGTGAGGGCGTTGAGGTGGATGTCACCGCGCAACTCGCGCAGCACGAACATCACCTGGAGCGCCCGCGCCGCAGCGTCGTCGGCCAGCGGCATCCGACGCCATCCGGAGTACAGCGCCAGGCCCTGGGTCGGCGCCACCGCGATCACCTTCTCGCCCAGCGCCGCCAGTCGGTTGAGTCCCTCGGCATCGGCCAGGTGGCGGCGGCCGAAGCCGGCGGTCTGTTCCCAGTAGAGGTCGGCTGCCGCGGCGGCGCCACGGACCTTGACGCCCTCATCCCACAGGCCGGCGAGGAAGTTCGGCTCGAAGATCACGAACAATGTCGCCACCGTGCTGCCGTTGGCCTCACCCAGCACACCACCGCGGCCGGCGACGTACCCGGCGAACGGGTTCTCGTAGCCCGCCGCGATGCTCTCGGCGAAGGTCTCCGGGTGCAGCATGAAGGTGGCGACCGAGGCTTCGATCGGCCCTCCTGCCTCTCGAGCGGACTCCAGCATGTCGGCGTTGCTCATGGTGCTCCTCATCGGGATCCGGCCGGCCCTGATTGCCGCCGGCACTGCTGGATCGTACGTATTCCGACGACGCTTAGTCCGGGTAATCCATCGGGACGCCGAGTGTGTTCAGCGTCATCGCCAGTGCGTCGTACTGGCCGACGAGCGTCACGAACTCGATGAGCTGGCGGGAATCCAGATACCGCGCCAGCGCCTGCCAGTTCCCGGCCGACAGGTTGCGGTCGGAAATCAGCTGATCGACGGCTTCGAGCAGGGTCCGCTGCCGCTCCGAGAGCAGATCGGTCTGCGGCCAGTCGAAGATCGCCGTCTGCTCCTCGGCACTCACCCCGCGGCGCAGCGCGATCCTGCGATGCTGCTGAAGTTCGTACTCCGACCCCCGGAGGTGGCCGACGCGCAGAATCGCCAGTTCGGTGTCCGTCTCGGGCAGCCGTCCGCGCCTCAGCAGGATGCCGCTGAACGGCAGCCACGGCCAGAACAACCGCTTGTGCTGGGCCAGCGTGGTGAACAGGTGAACCTCCGGGACACCCCACACCCGTGCGGACAGCCTGCAGAACAGCCAGCCGAACACCCCCAGCTCACGCCGGCCGCCGGGTGTAATCCTCAGCGGCATCCGGGGCGGGATCCCAGCCGGGACCGGCTCGGGCCGGTCCGCCGGAAGGTGCTCTGACGACGCCATTTTCCGCCTTTCATGGCAGCACCGGGTGATGCCGTCCCTGCCGCCATTAGACCAGCCCGAGACCCGCCCGAACCCCGGTGGCGGCCCCGGATGGGTCGGCTACGCTGGAGAAACCTGTGCGAAAGGGTTTTCGCACACCCACAACGGCGGCCGGAGCCGCTCACTTCGGCGCGGCCCGCGACCGGGCGACATCTTCAAAAGCGAAGGACCTCTTGTGGCTGGAACCAAGGTCACACCGATTGCGGTGATCGGCATGGCCTGCCGGTTGCCCGGCGGAATCGACTCCCCCGAACTGCTGTGGGATGCCCTGCTGCGCGGCGATGACCTGATCACTGAGATCCCCGCGGACCGCTGGGAGCTCGATGAACACTACGACCCCCAACCGGGCGTTCCGGGCCGGTCGGTGTCCCGATGGGGTGGGTTCGTCGACGACGTCGCCGGCTTCGATGCCCGGTTCTTCGGCATCGGGGACCGGGAAGCGGAGGCGATCGACCCACAACACCGTCTGATGATGGAGACCGCCTGGGAAGCGGTGGAACACGCCGGGATGGCGCCGTCGGCACTGGCGGATTCGCCGACCGGGGTCTTCGCCGGACTGTGTCATGACGACTACACCCTGGTGACCAGTGAAGCGGGCGCCATGGCGGGTCCGTACGGCTACACCTGCACTCCGTACAGCATGGCGTCGGGCCGCATCGCCTACGCCCTGGGGCTGCGCGGACCGGCGCTCACCATCGACAGCTCGTGTTCTTCGGGTCTGCTTGCGGTGCACCTGGCCTGTCGGAGCCTGCACGACGGCGAGAGCGATTACGCCCTGGCCGGCGGTTGCCAGGTGATTCTCGAGCCGGCCGTCAGCGCATCGGCATCGGCCCAGGGCATGTTGTCCCCGACCGGTCGTTGTCATGCCTTCGACGTCGGCGCTGACGGCTTCGTGCGTTCCGATGGCTGCGCGGTGGTGCTGCTCAAGCGGTTGCCGGACGCACTGCGTGACGGCGACCGGGTCCTTGCCGTGATCCGGGGAACCGCCGCAAATCAGGACGGCCGCTCGGTGACGATCACGACACCATCGCTGGATGCCCAGGCCGACGTCTACCGCGCGGCCCTGGGGGTGGCAGGGGTGGACCCGACCACCGTCGGCATGGTCGAGGCGCACGGCACCGGCACACCGGTCGGTGACCCGCTGGAGTTCGGTGGTCTGGCGAAGGTGTACGGCACCGACGGACACCGATGCGTAATCGGTTCGGCGAAAAGCAATCTCGGCCATACCGAGTCTGCGGCCGGCACTGTCGGGCTCGTCAAGGCCATCCTCGGTCTGCGTGCCGGGCTGGTGCCCGCGATGGCACATTTCACCCGGTTGCCCGACGAACTCAGCGAGATCGAAACCGGCCTGCTGGTTCCGAAAGAAGTCACGCCCTGGCCGACCGCCGCCGACCAGCCGCGCCGTGCTGCGGTGTCCTCGTTCGGGATGTCCGGAACAAACGTGCACGCCGTGCTCGAGCAGGCGCCCGAAACTCCCCGATCCGACGAGCCCGCCGGCGCCGCAGCCGGGCCGTTGCTGTTCCCGCTCACGGCGACCTCGAGCGAGGAGTTGCGCCGAACGGCACGGCGGCTGGCCGACTGGGTAGAACAGCATGCCGACGGTCTGTCCGCCTGGGATCTGGCCTACTCGTTGGCCCGCCGGCGCGGGCACCGGTCGGTGCGCACCGCCGTGCTCGCGGCTGACCTGGCGGAACTGACCGACGGCCTGCAGGAGATCGCCGGCGGGGACATCTCCTATCCCGAAGCGGTCGGCCAGGGCGACCGCGGACCGGTGTGGGTGTTCTCCGGCCAGGGTTCGCAATGGGCGGCGATGGGCGCGGAACTTCTGGCCCGGGAGACGGTCTTCGCCGCACGCATTTCTGAACTCGAACCGCTGATCGAACGGGAGTCCGGCTTCTCGGTCACCGAAGCGATGTCAGCGCCCGAGACGGTGACCGGCATCGACCGGGTGCAGCCGACCTTGTTCGCCATGCAGGTCGCGCTTGCGGCGACGATGCGGTCCTACGGTGTGCAGCCGGGCGCGGTCATCGGACATTCGATGGGCGAAGCGGCGGCGGCCGTCGTCTCCGGCGCCCTGTCGCTGGAGGACGGTGTGCGGGTGATCTGCCGCCGCTCGCGGCTCATGTGCCGGTTGTCCGGCGGCGGCTCGATGGCCTCCGTCGAGTTGCCCGCCCAGCAGGTGCGCGACGAACTGGCTGCCCGGGGCATCAGTGATGTCGTCGTGTCGGTGTTCGCCTCACCGGCGTCCACCGTCATCGGCGGCGCGACCGATTCGGTCCGTGAACTGGTGGCCGCATGGGAGGCCGTCGACGTGATGGCCCGCGAGGTGGCCGTCGACGTCGCCTCGCACTCGTCGCAGGTCGACCCCATCCTCGCCGACCTGGCCGCTGCACTCGCCGACCTGGTTCCGCGGGAACCGCAGGTGCCGTACTACTCGGCGACCCTTGAAGATCCGCGCGCCCGACCCGCCTTCGACGCCGGTTACTGGGTCGACAACCTGCGGCAGCCGGTGCGCTTCGCGACGGCGGTCCAGGCCGCCCTGGACGACGGACACCGGGTGTTCGGCGAGCCCGCCCCGCACCCCCTGCTGACCCGTGCGGTCGAGCAGACCGCCCACGCCGCGGGCATCTCGGTCCAGACCGTGGCGGGCATGCGCCGGGAGCAACCGCTGCCGCATGGCCTGCGGCAGTTCCTCGCGGATCTACACAGCGCCGGCGCCGCGGTCGATTTCGCCGCCCTGTATCCGAGCGGCAACCTCCTCGACGCACCGTTGCCGACGTGGACTCACAGCCACTTCCTCCTCGAAGCCGCGGCCGCAGAACAACAGCTGCGCGGTGCGTGCACCGCGCCGGTGCACCCCCTGCTCGGCGAGCATGTGCGGCTGCCCGAGGAGCCGCAGCGCCACGTCTGGCAGAACGACGTCGGCACCGCAAAGCTGCCGTGGCTGGCCGACCACAAGGTCAACAACGTGGCTGCCTATCCGGGTGCTGCCTACTGCGAAATGGCCTTGGCTGCAGCGGGATTGGTCTTCGGAGGCAGCCTCGGATTCGGTAGCGAGGTGCGGGATGTCAAGTTCGAGCAGCTGATGCTGCTCGATGAGCACACCGAAGTCACCGCCACCGCGACCGTAGGGGCCTCGGGTGCAGCAGAATTCACCGTGCAGACCGACATCGACGGGGAACGCGTCCGGCACGCGGCGGCAACCCTGACGGCGGCCGACACGGACAGCAGTTCGGCGCGCCAGGACATCGCCGAGTTGCTGGCCGCGCACCCCAACCGGATTTCCGGTGAGGAGTTGCGCCAGTGGTTCGCCGCCCGGCGGATCCAGTTCGGCCCAGCCTTCACCGGACTTCTCGCCGTGCACACACGCGAGGGCGACACCGGTAAGGGAGACACCGGCAAAGGCGAGGAGCGACCGACTCTGCTCGCGGAGGTGGCGCTGCCCGGCGACATCCGATCCCAACAGGCCGGGTTCGGCATCCATCCAGCACTGCTGGACGCCTGCTTCCAGTCGGTGGCCGCCGTCATGGGGACCGGCCAGTCTTCAGGCGGCCTGCTGCTTCCGCTCGGCGTGGCCCGGTTGCGGCAGGTCCGCGCCGGCCGTGACGCGCGGTACTGCCTGGTCCGGGTGCTCGCGGCCGACGCCACCATGATCGAGGCCGATCTCGACATCGTGGATGCCGACGGCGAGCTGGTGTTGCAGGTCGCCGGACTCCGGATGGGCACCCAGGAATCCAAGAACAGCGAGCGCGATCGCATCCTCGCTGAGCGGTTGCTCACCGTCGAATGGAATCAGCAGCAGCCCCCGCAGGCCTCGGCCGACGCCGCGACGGGTGCCTGGCTGCTGATCGGCGATGAGCAGGATGTGTTCGCGACACAACTGCGCGACGCCATCACCGCGCACGGCGCCGCCTGCCGGATGACCGCCACCGCCACCGTCTCCGCCGGAGAACTGACCACCGGCGGATTCACCGGCGTGGTCGTGGTCGCTGCACCGTCCGTCGGCGAATCCGATTCGCAATGCCTGGACCGCGGGCGCAACCTCGTCGCTTCGCTCGTCGGCATCGCGCGGGAACTGCCGGACACCGACGGGGAACCGCCACGCTTGTACGTGGTGACCCGTGGCGCATGCAGCGTTGCCTCGGGCGACGAGATCAATCTCGACCAGGGCGGTGTCACCGGCCTGTTGCGAGTGATCGGCGCCGAACACCCGCCGCTCAAGCCGACCCAGATCGACGTCGACACCCATACCGACGGTGTCGCCGTCGCCGGCGATTTGCTCAGTGGATCCGATGAGGACTCCACGGCCTGGCGGCACGGTTCGTGGTACGTCGCCCGGCTGCGGCACAGCCCGCTGCGGCCCGACGAGCGGAGAACCACCGCGGTCGACCCTGAGCACGACGGGATGCGAATGAGCATCCGCACGCCGGGCGATCTGGACACCCTCGAATTCGTCACCGCGAACCGCCAACCGCCGCAAGCGGGACAGATCGAAGTGGCAGTCGAGGCCGCGAGCGTCAACTTCGCCGACGTGCTCCTCGCATTCGGGAAATACTTCGCCGCAGACGGGCAGCGCAAGGGGCTCGGCGTGGACTTCGCCGGCAGGGTGACCGCGGTCGGGGACGGCGTCAGCGGCCACAAGGTCGGCGACCGGGTCGGTGTCATCGCCGACACCGCCGGTTGGAGCACGTTCGTCACCTGTGACGCGAGACTCGCGGCACCGCTGCCGGATTCCCTGACCACCGCCGCGGCGGCAGCGGTTTCCACCGCGTACGCCACCGCCTGGTACAGCCTGCACGATCTGGGCCGGATCAAACCGGGTGACCGTGTCCTGATCCATTCCGCAACCGGCGGCGTCGGGCAAGCGGCGATCGCCATCGCGCGCAACGCCGGAGCGCAGGTCTTCGCCACCGCGGGCAGCCACGAACGTCGTGAACTTCTGCGCACGATGGGCATCGAGCACGTCTACAACTCGCGGACAACGGATTTCGCCGAGGAGATCCGTCGCGACACAGACGGTTACGGCGTCGATATCGTCCTCAACTCACTGACCGGTGCGGCGCAGTGGGCCGGGCTTGACCTACTGGCCTTCGACGGTCGCTTCGTCGAGATCGGAAAACGCGACGTATACGAGCACACCCGCGTCGACCTCTACCCGTTCCGGAAGAACCTGGCCTTCTTCTACGCCGATCTGCTACTGATCAGCGCGCATGCTCCGGGCAGGATCGGCGATCTGCTGCGCACGGTCTACGGCCTGGTTGGTGATGGCACTCTGCCCACGCCGGAGTACTCCGTGCGGCCGATGACCGAGGCCGGGGTTGCCATTCGTGAGATGAGTGCCGCACAACACACCGGCAAGCTGATCCTCACCATCCCGCGCGAGGTGCAGTCCGATGTGGCGGTGCCGCCGACCCAGGCCCAGGCCTTCCGCAAGGACGGCTCCTACATCGTGACCGGCGGGGTGAGTGGGCTGGGGCTGTTCCTGGCGGCGGCAATGGCCTCGGCGGGCTGCGGCCGAATCATCCTGACCTCGCGCTCGCAACCGAACCCTCAGTCGCAGAAGACAATCGACCGGCTACGCGCCAACGGTGCCGATGTCGTCGTCGAGTGCGGGAACATCGCGGAACCGGCAACCGCAGGCCGGCTGGTGTCAGCTGCAACGGCTACCGGACTGCCGTTGCGCGGGGTGCTGCACGCCGCTGCCGTGGTCGACGACGCGACACTGGCCAACATCACCGATGATCTGATCGATCGCGACTGGGCGCCGAAGGTGCATGGTGCTTGGCATCTGCACAATGCCGCAGCCGGACAACCACTGGACTGGTTCTGTAGTTTCTCCTCAGTCGCAGCACTGTTCGGTTCACCCGGCCAGGGGGCGTATGCGGCAGCGAACAGCTGGCTGGACGCGTTCACGGCCTGGCGGCGTTCACAAGGATTGCCGGCCAACGCAATCGCCTGGGGCGCATGGGATCAGATCGGCCGCGGCGCCGGACTTGCGCAGCGTGGCGACACCGCCATGATCACCCCCCAGGAGGGTGCGCATGCGTTCCGCGCACTGCTGCGGTACAACCGCGGTTACTCCGCCTATCTGCCACTGGCCGGAGCGCCCTGGCTCACGGCGCTGGCAGCGAGAAGCCCTGTCGGCGAGGCGTTCCGTTCGGCCGATGCCGGCGAAGAGTCAAGCACTGCAGCGATTCTCGCCGAGCTTCGAACGCTGGCAGCAGCGGAATGGCCGGATCGACTGCGCAGGCTCGTCACCGACCAGGTGGGCCTGATCCTGCGTCGGGCGATCGACCCCGATCGTCCGTTCGCCGAACACGGATTGGATTCGCTGGGCAACCTGGAACTGCGCACCCACATCGAGAGCCAGACCGGTGTGCGCGTGACGGCCAAGATGATCGTCACCTACAACACCGCACGCGCATTGGCGGGGCACCTGACCGAAGCCCTGACAGACGGGCAGGAGAGCTAGCGGGGCTGAACTATTCAGCCTTCCACCAGATATCCCGACACCGCGAGCATCAACCGAGTCGGCACGAACCGGGTCAGCCCGCGCCAGACGACGGCGTTGACTGCACCGTCGACGAAGCTGGGTTTACGGCCGGAGAGCGCGCGCATCGTATTGTCGACAACCTGCTTGGACGTGCGCGTCATGCGCAGGGTGTCCGACCGTTTGGCGGCAATGACGGCGGCCTCACCTGCCGCCTCGAAGAACCCGGTGTCCGTCATGCCCGGGCACACCGCCAGGACGCGGACACCGTGCTTGCGCTCCTCCTGCCACAGCGCCTCGGTGAACGACAGCACGAAGGCCTTCGACGCGCCGTAAACGGCCATCTTCGGCAACGCCAGGAAGGCCGCGGTCGATGCGACGTTGATGATGGTTCCATCGCCCCTGGCTCGCATCTGCGGTAGATAACGGGCCGTCGTGCCGACCAGCGTCCGGCAGTTGAGCTCCACCTCGCTTTCCAGCCGCTGCGGGTCGACGTCGGCGACGTCACCGTGCGTTCCGGCGCCGGCGTTGTTGACGAGAACCGTGACCTCCAAGCCCAAACGGTTCGTCTGCTCCCACAGTTGCGCTGCGGCGTCCGGGGCCGAGAGGTCCATGGGAATCACAGTCACCTGCACCCCGTTGGCCCCCCGCAGTTGCGCGGCCAGCGCCTCGAGTTTGTCCGCGCTACGAGCCACCAGGACAAGGTCATCGCCACGAGCGGCGAACTGCCGCGCGTACTCCGCGCCGATCCCTGTCGATGCACCGGTTATCAACGTCACCATGGTGCTATCCAAGCAGGCCGCACTTTTGGGACCACCGCGTCAGCAGGCGTAACGTTGACGGCGTGTCAGGTCCACAGCGGCTCACCGGCCTCGACGCCAGCTTCCTCTATCTGGAGACCGCTAATCAGCCCGTGCAGCTGCTCACAGTGCTGGAACTGGATACCTCGACGATTCCCGGCGGTTACAACTTCGAACGGTTCTGCGAGGCACTGCGGGTGCGCATGCGCGGAATCCCGGCCTTTCAGGAGAAGCTTTCCGACGCGCGCTTCGATCTCGACCACCCGGCATGGGTTGCCGACCCCGACTTCGACATCCACCGGCACGTTCACCGCATCGCCGTCAGGAACCCCGGCGGTCCGGAGGAACTGGCCGAAGTGTGCGGGCCGCTCGTCAGTGTGCCGGTCGAGCGGAGTGGGCCGCTGTGGGAGATGTGGGTGATCGAGGGCGCCGACGGTCCCATCGACGGGCATCGTTTGTACGTGCTGCTCAAGATGCACCATGCGGCAGCAGACGGCGTTACCTACGCCGAACTTCTTTCCGAGCTCTGCAGCGAGGAACCCGATCCGCCGGTGCCGCTTCTGGCCGAACTGCCTACCCAGGGCAGCGAGCTGGAGATGGCATTGAGCGGTCTGGCGGGATTCGTATCCCGACCCAAGCGTTTCATCACCACGGTGTTGCCCGGTACCGTCAGGGCGTTGCGCGATGTCGTCCAGCGCACGAAGGCCGGCCGCGCTATGGCCGCTCCGTTCTCCGCGCCGCGCACGTCGCTGAACCGCCGTTTCACCGCACGGCGCACCGTCGCCTTCACCCGGGTCGAACTCGAAGACGTCAAGAGAGTCAAGAACCATTTCGGAGTCACCGTCAATGACGTGGTCATGGCGTTGGCTTCCGGGGTGGTTCGCCAGTTCCTTGTCGACAGAGGCGAGTTACCCGCCAGATCCCTTGTCGCCCTGGTTCCTTCGTCGGTCCACGAGCAGATCGAGGGGGATTCTCGCAACCAGGTGTCCGGAATGTTCACCCGATTGCAGACCCAGATCGCTGATCCGGTGCAGCGGCTCATTGCCGTCGCCGAAGCCAACACCATCGCCAAGGAACAATCGGCGGCCATCGGTGCGACTCTCCTCCAGGACTGGTTCGAGATCTTCGGCGGCGCCGCCATGGGCATCGCCAAACGCGTCTACGGGTTCGTCACCCGTTTCCGCCCGATGTACAACGTGATCGTTTCCAACGTCCCCGGCCCGCGGGGTCTGACGTACTTCATGGGGGCTTCCGTGACGGGGTTGACCCCGTTCGGCCCCGTTCTGCTCGGCGCCGGCCTGAACATGACAATCACAACCGCCAACGGACGATTGCACTTCGGGTTGATCTCGCCACCGGAACTGGTTCCGGATATCGAGGCCATGGCCGCCGGAATCCCGGCAAGCCTGAATGAACTGCTCGCCAGGATCGATTGAGGCCCAAGATCGATTGAGGCCCAGAGCCTTCGCTATTCCGTCGCCCAGCCATGGCTCGCCGGGATCGCCGCAAGTATCTCGTGGATCTTGTCGACGTAGCGCTGACGCTCCGCTCCGTGGCTGTGGTAGGTGACGACAAGTTGACCGTCGTAGGTTCCCACCGAGTACATGTCGATACCCGCCGCCGTCGACTTGAACAGAACCTCGACGTCGTACTGCTCGACCGTGAGACCCGGCGGTGTGCGCACCGGAGGCATCTCCCCCGCGTCCGTCGTCATCACGACATCGGGCAGGCCGGGAGGATTTCCTTCGTACTGCTCGCCGAAGTGTAGGAACGACTGCGCGATCACGCCTTCGGCGAGGTCTGTGCGGAACGCCTCAACGATGTCGCGAGCCAAATCGATGACGTCGATCCTGGAATTGATCTCCGCGAGGTACATCGCCATCCCCAACGGGTTCGTCGCCTGTGTCGCGCCCACCGGCGGATTGAGGAAGAAGCGCAGATCCACCGGGTAGATGTAGGGAATGGGAAGGTGAGGCGTCTCTCGAATGGTCCACTCCGCCTTGAGGATCGCGGCGGCCACCAAGGAGTTCAGGCTGATGCGGCGATCGGCACAGATGTCGATCAGCGCTTGGGTTTCCTGGCGGGTGAGCCGGCAGATCGCCGAGGGCACCCGAATCGACTGGGGACCGATGCGTCCGGCGTTTCGCCGCGAGGGCGGAAGTTCGTAAGCGAACATCGCCGGCAGGAAGCGCTCGAGACCGAAGCGCTGAAGTTTGCCGATGCCGCGCTCGGAGAGAACCATCTCCAGCGACTCCGGGATCGGTTGAGGCTTGACCTGACCGATTCCGGCTCCGGTGACGATGTCGGTGTACCAGCCGAACAACTCCTCCAGCAGAGCGAACTGGTGGTTGGCGTCGGCGAGCGCGTGATGGGTGAACAACGTCAGCTCGCAGGTGTCCTGGCCCATCCTCAGTCGCAGATTTACCAGAGCCTCAGACTGATTCGGCAGCCGATCGGTGGGCGGGTCGTCGAGCTTCTCCAGCCAGATGCCGGGATGCTCGTAGTCGTCGACCATGATCTGATGTCTGCCGTCCGCACCGCGTTCGAGGTGGCCCGCATGTGCGGGATGTACCCGCATCAGCGTGTCGAACGCCTCTGACATCGCTGCGGCGTCGACCTGACCCCGCAAGGTGACGGTGAAGCCGATGAAGTTCTCCGCCTTCGCATAGAACTCCTCGCTGATCGACAGGTAGCGGATCGGCGTTGAGCTGAACACGGTGGACCTTTCCCTTCGGCATCGTTGACTAGCGACTGGTGCTCGCCCGGCGGTATCCCACGATGATCGGCACCAGACACACCCCGAACATCGCGATGCACCACACCGCCGTGGCGATCATCGGGGAACCCACCGGACCACCGAGAGCCAGCATCCGCATTGCATCGGACGCCGGGGACATCGGCTGGTTGCGGACCAGTGGCTGCACCCAGTCCGGATATTTGTCCACCGGGACGAACCCGCTGCAGAACGTGACCCCGAGACTGATCACCGGTTGGACCGCCTCCACCATGATGCCCCTGGGCCAGAGCAGTGCGGCGGTCGTGACGAGTGACGCGAACGCCAATCCGAACACCACCGGGATCATCACCCACAGCACCGCATTGCCCAGACCGGCGTGGAAGCGGAAACCGAGAATCATTCCGGCGATGAGAAGAACCAGCGTCGTGAGGAGCAGACGTACCGCTTCGGCGCCAAGCCGGGCGAGGAGCCCGGCCTCACGGTGAATCGGCAGCGACCACAGCCGGGCGAGGAATCCGTCCCGGCGTTCGGCGGCCAGACCCACCATGCCGGTCGTCGACCCCGACATCGTTGCCAACAGAGCCACCAGCGGGACACTGCGATAGAGCGAATTCTCGCCCGTGACCGCGGTGATCGAGTCGCCGAACACAACCTTCAGCGTGAGCAGGAATGCCACCGGAAGCAGGACTGCGTGCACGACGGTCATCGGATTGCGCACCGATCGGACGAGAAGCCGGGAGATGAGCACCCAGGTCTGAGAACACAGCTCCAACAAGGGATTCCGGGAATCGTGCCGTGGCACGTTGAGAAGGGGCCCGTCGGCGAGTACGGCCATCATGACCTCCGGCGGTAGACCGACACGGCCCATGGCACCGTGACCGCCACGATGCCCGCGATCCACGCCAGTGCGGGCCAGATGACCGACCAGCTCACGGCCGGCACACCTGGAGCGGAATCTCCGGCCATGGAGCGCATCGCGTCGACCAGACGCGAGACGGGCTGGTTCCTCACGATCGGCTGAATCCACTCGGGAAACCGATGCAGCGGCTGCACTCCCACTGATAGGAAACCGAAGATCAGTTGCGGCAACAGCAACCACTGCGCAGTGGCTGCCGGATCACGGGATTTGGTGCCGATGGTGTCACCCAGGAGCGCCAGCGCCAGCCCGGTGAGTAGTACCAGCACACAGAAACCCAGGGCATTCAGCGGTCCGCGGTAGAAATGGAAGCCGATGACGTGGCCGCACACCAGTGCGACGACCAGGCCGACCACGCAGCGGTAGACACTCGCCGTGATCCTCGCCGCCAGCGGCGTCAGCACCGGCACGGGCAGTGACTGGAACCGCCGGTTGATCCCCTGTACCGAATCCGACGCTGCCCGGAATGCCGTGGAGATCGACGCGAATGCAATGGCCTGCATGACGATCAGCGGAACGACGTATTGCGCGTAACTGCTCATCCCGAGATCCGGGGTGTCCATCAGCCGGTTCAGCGGTATGTACAGACCCGCCGTCACTGCCACCGATACGGCGACACCAACGGCGGCCTCACCGTTGCGCCACGTGGGTGCGACCAACCGTCTGGTGAGCACCCACCACTGCTGAAGGCCTGACGGAATCGGCCGGACACCGGGCAGCATCGTCACGAAGAGACTCCGGCGGTTTTCATCGGTTCGGTCAGCGCTTCACTGGCCTCCCTTGAAGCCGCCTCGGCCCCCGTCAGGGACAGGAACACGTCGTCCAACGACGGCTTGCGCAGCCCGATGTCGTCCAGCTCGATACCGGCCTCGTTCAGTTTCGACAAGGCGGCGCTCAAGGTGCCCGGACCGTCCGATGCGGGAATGCTCACGCGGTCCGACTCCGCGGTGAGCGCCGCCCGGCTGGTCGCGGGAAGCAGTGCGCCCAAGGCATCTGCAACGGCGTAGACATCGGCGGGGTCGCTCGGCACGATTTCACAGACCGTCCCGCCGGTCCGCTTCTTGAGGTCATCGGCAGTGCCCTGCGCGACGATGGTGCCTCGGTCGATGACGATGATGCGGTCGCTGAGGGCATCGGCCTCCTCGAGATACTGCGTGGTCAACAGCGTCGCGATACCGGCGGTCTTGAACATGGTGACCAGATCCCAGATCGCTTGCCTGCTGCGCGGATCCAATCCCGTGGTCGGCTCATCCAGGAAGACCACCTCGGGTCGCACCACCAGCCCGCAGGCGATGTCGACGCGTCGGCGCATACCACCGGAGTAGGTACTCACGCGGCGCTCAGCAGCGCCCTCGAGGTCGAACTCGGCAAGCAGTTCACGCGCACGAGCCTGGGCGGCGGCCTTTTTCAGGCCCTGCAGGCGGCCGAACATCACCAGGTTCTCGTAGCCGGTCAGCATGTCGTCGAGTGCCACGTGCTGACCGGTCAGCATGATCGAGCGCCGCACCATCGCCGGTTCGGTGACGACGTCGTAACCCGCCACCAGCGCACGCCCCCGACTCGGCCTGGTCAGTGTCGACAGGATCTCCACGGTCGTCGTCTTGCCCGCGCCGTTGGGGCCGAGCAGCTCGACCACTTCACCACGGTTCACCTGAAAGGAAATGTCGCGCAACGCATCGACGGAACCGAAGGATTTGCCGATGCCCTCGACCTCGACACCGTTACCTCTGCCGGACTCTGGCATCGCTACCTACTCGTCATCGTCGAAAACGGCTGCCGACAGGTCCACCAGCGCCAGCGCTTCGTCCTCGGCCTCGCCGTCTTCGGTGTCACCATCGCCTACCAGCGCGCTGTCGAGCAGTTGTATCAGCGTGGCCGGGAACCGCGCGGCGATTTCCTCGACAGTCGCAGCCGACACCCGCCGGCCGTCGTACCACCAATCCACGTGAATCACCCCGCCGTGCCGGTACGCCCGCAATTCCAGCGGATGTCCCAATCCCGGCACAGTCTCGCGAACGGTGCGGTCGCTGTCATTGTCGAACTGCACGGCCGCATCGCTGTCCTGCCATTCCGGGATCATCCCCAGATAGGATAAGAAGACATCAGCGGTGCCGGCAGCACCGAGAAGCCGTGCGGTCGGCGCGTGCAGATATCGGAGCA
>NZ_JAFMJZ010000029.1 GCF_017853185.1 Mycolicibacterium sp. | reverse complement strand
GCTGCGCCCCGGTCTGCCAGGCGTCCGAGAGTGCGACGACGTGGTCGATCTGAACCTCGGCCGAACTACCCGGGCCGCGCTGGAAGGCAACGGTTTCCCCGGTGTAGGGGTCGTTGAGGATCCCGCTGAGCACGGCGCATCCGTTGGAGCCCGGCTTGGTCACCACGTCGAGGAGGTCGCGGCGCAGGATGTCGTTGCGGGTGTCACAGCCGTTGTGACCGTCGGCCACCGTGACGTCGTCGGTCCAGGCATCGCCGAACTGACTGCGCGAGTAGCCGGATTTCGGGGCCCGGCCCTTGACCGGGATACCTGCCAATTCGCCGAGCGCCGCGCCGGCTTCCGCTCCCGCCGTCGGCGCCGTGACACCACCCCCGAAGACCGCGGCAACCATCACCGCGACCAGACCGCTTCGCACCACGCCGCTCCCCCAGGACATTTCAAGAGGCTACAACCGGGGTCGGACAACAATCGCCGCCCCGAAACCACTCGTCGTCGCGGCTAGCCCCACCAGAACGCGGTCGCGATCGCGATGTACAGCGCGATCAGCACCGCACCCTCGAACCAGTTGGACTCACCGTCAAAGGTGACCAGCACCGCGACCAGCGCGGACATCATCATCGCGGCCAGCAGCAGCGGCGAGAACACCAGGTCGAAGCCCGGCTGCCCGAGGAAGCCGGCGGCCAGCACCACGATCGGCGCGATGGTCAGCGCGATCTGGACCGGCGACTGCAGGACCACCTGCACGGCGTAGTCCATCTGGTTCTTGGCCGCCAGTTGGATGCCGACGAAGTTTTCCACCGCGTTGCCGGCGATCGCCACGATCACCAGACCGGCGAACACCTCGTTGACCCCGGCGGCGTCCATCGCCGGTTGCAGGGCCGAGACGAACCACTCCGAGACGAACGCCGCGCCCAGACCGGCGATGGCCAGCATCCCGATCGCCATCGCCATCGGCCACTCCCCGTGCGCGGTCGCCGTGCTGGCGGCCTTGGCCGAATCCGGGCTTGCCGCAATGGGAGACGCGCCGCGCTGATGCGCATGGCCCTCGTGGACGACCTGATCATCCTTCTTGCCGCCCAGGGTGGCCGGCAGCGAGAGCGCGAACAGCACGAGCATGACGACGGAGACCACCACCGACACGATCCGCTCGTGGGTGGCGGCCGGCGTGTGCATGGCCGAGGTCAGTGACGGCACGGCCAGGATGAACACCGCCAGGGTAAACATCAGTCCCAGTGTGCGCCCGTCCTCGGCGGCGAACCGTTGCCGGCCGTGCTTGAGGCCGCCCACGACGAAGGCCAGGCCGAGCACCAGCAGAACGTTCGCCAGGATCGAGCCGACGATGGTCGCTTTGACCACCGCGAAAAGCCCGGCCTTCAGCGCGAAGAGGATGACGAACAACTCCGGCAGGTTACCCAGCGCAGTCTGCAGAATGCCGGTGGCGTTGGGCCCCAACCGATCTCCGAGGGCCTCCACTGAACGTCCGACCAGCGACGCCAGCGTGGCCAGTGCCACCGCAGCCACGACGAAGGCGAGCACGGCGTTGGCGTGCGCGTAGTGCAGTACCCCCGCGGCCACCGCCGCGATCAGCGTGATCGTGAACATGATGCGGTCGCGCCCGGTCAGCAACGGCAACTTTGCGGGGTGTGTAGTCGTCACAGGCCGAAGTTTGCCAGAACTGCGCGAGCCGGACATAGAGTTGCGCCATGTTCGCCGATGCCATGACGATTCCACGACCGCTGAACAAGATCGGTGAGATCGCCCGTAACACCCGGGACGCCGGATTCTCCGGACTGGTGCTCACCGAACTCGGGCGCACCGCCTACCTCAACGCCGCAGTGGCCTCCCAGGCCGCGCCCGGCCTGGCGTTGTCGACCGGTGTGGCGGTGGCGTTCCCGCGCAGTCCGTTCGTCACCGCGGCCACCGCGTGGGAATTACAGGAGGCCACCGGCGGGAGCTTTCGGTTGGGCCTCGGCACCCAGGTGCGCACCCATATCGTCCGGCGCTACGGGGTCGAGTTCGAGAAGCCGGGCCCGCGCCTGCGTGACTACGTGCTCGCGGTGAAGGACTGCTTTACCGCATTCCGCACCGGCACCCTCGATCACCACGGTGAGTTCTACGACCTGGACTTCATCACCCCGCAGTGGAGCCCGGGCCCGATCGCCGTGCCGGATCCGAAAGTCGATGTGGCCGCGGTCAATCCGTGGATGCTGCGGATGGCCGGTGAGGTGGCCGACGGGGTGCATGTGCACCCGATCGGCGAGCCGGGCTATCTGCGGCGCCACGTGTTGCCGAATATCGAGGCCGGCGCCGCCAAGTCGGGGCGTTCGGCGTCAGAGGTCGACGTGATCCTCCCGGTGCTCACGATCGCCGGAGACACCGACGAGGAACGGGACTCCGAACGCGAGTTCGTGCGCGCCCAGATGAGCTTCTACGGCAGCACGCCGAATTACGCGTTCATCTGGGACGAGGCCGGATTCGACGGCACCACCGCACGCATCCGGGAGAAGCAGAAGGCCGGCGACGTCGCCGGAATGGCCGCCCAGATCACCGATGAGCACATCGCCGCGTTCGCCACCGAGTCGACCTGGGACGGCCTCGCCGATGCGCTGGCCGCCAAGTACGCGGGCCTGGCCACCCGCATCGTGCTGTACAACGCGCTCAATGTGCCCGAACGTGTTGAACGCTATGGCGAGGTCGCGCGGCGTTTGCAGTCCATCGCCGGCTGAGCAACCTCACTCGCGGTTGAAGTTGATCACTTTCCCGCGGTTGATCGACACCCAGTCGCGGGCCTCCAGGTAGGGCCGGAACGTCTCCACGATCGCCTGCTCGTCGGCGGGCGTCTTGGGTCGTTGCAGTTCGTAGAGGTGCGGGAACTCCGTCCACGCCAGCACGGCGTCCCACAGTCGCACCGCCGCATCGCCGGTGGGCGGGTCGATCAGCACCGGCCCGAACAGGCACTGCCCGTCCGGAAAGAACAGCGTCGGCACCCCGTAACCGCCGGCGTCGACCACGCGCCGATGGTCGGCGAGCACCTCGTCGTTGGTGGTCGGGTCGGCGATGGCCTGGTCGACCAGGCCGGGCTCAAAGCCCAACTCCGCCAACAGATACCGCGCGACGTCCGGATCGTGCGGCTTGTGACCGTCGACGTGCAGCGCCCGGGCGGCCCGTTCGTACCAGACGTCGACGTCGTCCATCGAACCCCGGCGCAGCAGGGCGCCGATCCGCATCATCGACCACCCGTAGGACCACTCGCGCTCCCACGGGTGCTTCTTGCCCTCGACGCGGTTGATCTCCTCGAGGCTGAAGAACCGCCAGTTGATCTGTAGTCCGGTGAGCTCGCGCACCTCCCGGATCCAGCGCGAGGTCTGATAGGCGTACGGGCACATCACGTCGAAGTGGAAGTCGACATGGGCGGGGCGTTGCGGGCTTCCCATTCGGCCACCCTACGTCCGCGAGATCGACACCACGGTTGCGATTCACCCTACGGCCACAGCCCCGATGTCGATCTCGCGGCGGAATGCCCTTATCAGGAGGCGGCGTTGGGCAACAGCGCCGGGCAGTTTCCCGCCTCGTCGGCGGCCAGCTCGAAGTGCCACAGTTCGTTGGCGTAGATCCGGCACAGCCCGAACCGGGCGCCGTTGGCGATCAGCCACTGATCGGCAGCCACCCCGCCGATGTCGACCGCTTCGCCCTGAACGTGGCGGGAGCGTTCCGGAGTCTGCACGTACTGCCGGGCCGCGGCGAGGCTGCCGTAGGTCGCCACCGCGTCGTCGAGCAACTGCTGCTGGAACTCCGGCGAGCGCCATCCCGACGTGATGGTCATCGTGACCCCGTCGGCCGCCGCGGCGGCGGCGGCCTGCTGAACCGCGGCCCGCAGGCGCGGATCGAGGTTGCCGACGGCCACGTTCCCCAGGTCGTAGGGACTCAGTGCCTGAACATCGGCGCCCGCAGTGCCGGTGCCGGCGCCGAGGAACGCAACGGCGGTGAACCACGCTAGGAAGAGCCTCATGATGAGACCATCATCCCTGACAATCCTGGGAGGTTTGCTGTGGCGCTTGTCCTGGCGTACGGAGTCGTGCTGCTGATCAGCGTGTCGCTGTCCGGCCTGGCGGCCCGCACCGTGCTGTCCACCGCGCTGCTCTTCCTACTGGCCGGCGCCCTGCTCGGGCCCGGCGGTCTGGGTGTGGTCAACAAGAGTTCCGAGGACGAGATCGTCGCGGTGCTGGCCGATATCGCCTTGTTCACGGTGCTGTTCACCGACGGCCAGCGGGCCAGCGTCCCGGCGCTGCGGGCGGGCTGGCGACTGTCCGGCCGGGCGCTCGGCCTGGGCATGCCCCTGGCGATGATCGGGATCGCCGTGCCGGCGCACTACCTGGCCAACCTGGACTGGGCGACGGCGTTCCTGCTCGGGGCGATCCTGTCGCCGACCGATCCGGTGTTCGCCTCGGCGCTGGTCGGCCGCCCGGACATCCCGTTGCGGCTGCGCCGGCTGCTCAACGTGGAATCGGGACTCAACGACGGCCTGGCCCTGCCCTTCGTCCTGATATTCCTCGCGCTGGCCAAACACGAGAGTTCGCATATCAGCGAAGTGCTGCTGGAACTCGTCCTCGGTCTGGTCATCGGTGTCGGCGTCGCAGCCCTCGTCGCGCTCGCGTGGCGCAGCAAGATCCTCACCGCCGAGCCGCGGCTACAGCCGCTGGGACCGGTGGCCATCGCCATCGTGGTGTACGCGACTTGCCATCTGACCCATGCCAATCCGTACCTGGCGGCCTTCGCCGCGGGTTCGGCGCTGGCGACCCTGGACCATGTCGCGGCCGAGGCCTTCGAACCGTTCGGCGATCTGCTCTCCGAGATCACCAAGTTCGCCGCGCTGCTGTTGTTCGGTGCGCTCATCACCCCGGATCGGCTGTCGCATCTGGGATGGCAGGGCTGGCTGCTGGCCGTCGTGGCCATCGTCCTGGTGCGGCCGGCATCCATGCTGCTGTCGCTGATCCGCACCCCGATGCCGCGCTCGGAACGGCTCACCGCGGCCTGGTTCGGCCCCAAGGGCTTCGCGTCGGTGGTCTACGGCCTACTGGTGCTGCAGGCCGGAATACCCAACGGCGAGAAGCTCTTCGACCTGATCGCCGTCACCATCGCGCTGTCGATCATCCTGCACTCCTCGACCGACGTTCCGGTCGCGAAGAAGCTTCGCATCGAACCGCCGGATCACCTGCCGGCCGGCCAGCCCGACCCCGCCTAGATCCCGCCCGGGTCAGGGGAATTCGATGTGCCGGCCGATACCGGCGGCGGCGGCCCGGTCGAGCACCAGTGCGCTGAGCGCGACGTCGTCCATCGCGATACCCATGTTGAGGAACATCCGGCGTCCGGTGGTGGGCACCGCGACCTGACCGGAGACCACCGCGGCCAGATCGGTGGTGGGCTTGGGCAGGCCGAAGAAGTACATCTTGTCGGCCACCGAGTTGTACTGGCCCGGGTCGTCCACGCTGTAGATCACCGCATTGTCGAACGCCGCCTGGGCCATCGCGTCGTCGTAGTCCACCGGGAGCAGTAGCGCGTTGGGATCGGTGTTGGCGCAATCCAGCTTCGGATCCAGCGGCACCGTGATCACCGTGATCACCAGATCCGCGCCGGCCACCGCATCGGTGGGCGACGACGCCACCCGGGTCACCCGGTCACCGGCCTTGTCCAGCAGATCCTGGGCACGGCCCTGGTTACGGTCATAGGCCGTCACGTGGGTCAGGCCGGGATGCACCTCCAGTGCGACTTCGAGGTGGCGGTGTCCCTGCAGCCCACAACCGACGATCGCCAGATGCTTGAAATCCCCCGGCACGTGCCGCATGGTCACGCCGGACACCCCGGGGGTGCGCATCTCGGTGATCCAGCCGCCGTCGAGCAGCGCGATCGGCCGACCGGTCTCGGCGTCGTTCATGATCATCACGCCATAGATGTAGGGCAGACCCTTGTCGTTGTTGGTCTCGTAGCCGGCCACCCACTTCAGGCCGATCTTGTCCGAGCCGCCGAGATAGGCCGGCATCGCGTGGATGAACGCCGAGTCCCCGCGCGAGGTCACCTTGGGTTTGGGCGGGTTCTGCACCAGTCCGCGGGCCTTCTGCTGGAACGCGTCGTCGAGAACATCGATGATCTCGGCCCAGGTCAGGCCCAGGGACTCGAGGTCGGCACGGTTCAGGACCAGCATCTGGTTATCGCTCATGCGAAGTACCGTAGTGGCTCGTGATGCAATTACGCATGCGCATGATCACCCCTGCGGTGTCGGTTCTGCTGTCCGGAGTCCTTCTAACGGGGGCCATAGTCACCGCACCACTGGCCGGAGCCGCCGAGACAGGCGGCCTGCGGCCCGATGCACCCGGACCGGCGGTCAACGTCGCGGTGGATATCGCCTCGCCGGTCAACTTCATCGCCGCGCAGGCCGCGACGGACGTCGAGGAGTTCTGGGCACAGCGCGGCGGGTTCACCGCGCCCCGCGGGTACGCGGCGTTGCCCGCGCCGGTGACCGGCGACGTCTGCCTGTCGCAGTTGAGCATCGCCAGGTTCTGCAGCGGCGAGATCGCCTGGGATGTGCCCGACATCGAGCACATGGACGCCGTGGGCGGCCCGTTGGCGGTCGCCACCGTGATGGCGCATGAGATGGGCCATCAGATTCAGGCCGCCCGCGATCTTCCGGCCAGCGAACTCGGCGCGGACTGCCTGGCCGGGGTCTACCTGACGTCGATCTCGGATGGACAGTCGCCGCGTTTCACCGCAACTCCCGCCGAAGTCGACGCCGCAATACTGTCGACGATGTACACGATGCAGCCCGATGCGATCCCGGCCCGGATCGCGGCGTTCCAGGCCGGCCACGGCGGGTCCGCCGAGGCGTGCCTGGCGGCTTACCCCGACTGAGGGCTCAGACGTCCGCGTGGATCGGCAGGTCGATCCTCAGGTCGGAGATGTTGACCAGGCCCAGGGTGTAGAGGTTTTCGTAGTTGGCCGCCGAACTGGTCAGCTGCAGCGTCAAGGAGTCGCCGTCGAGCACGGTGTAGGCGATGTCCTCGATGCCCATGCTGATGGCGTGCGTCCGGCCGTCGAGGGTGATCGGGATCGGTGTGACATTGTTGCCGAGCACCAATCCCGTTGTGTTGTCCACTAATTGGGCGTAGACCGTGCGGCTGGTTCCCAGCCCGGTGTAGCTGAAGCTCACCGTCGGCGCCCCGACGATCTCGCTTCCGACCGGCGGGGTGACGGTCAGGTTGACCGCATTGATCG
Organism: Mycolicibacterium sp.; assembly: GCF_017853185.1. Classification (GTDB taxonomy): domain Bacteria; phylum Actinomycetota; class Actinomycetes; order Mycobacteriales; family Mycobacteriaceae; genus Mycobacterium. The sequence continues at coordinate 19,178 of NZ_JAFMJZ010000029.1, read as the reverse complement.
CCGGACCGGCGTTGGCGATGGAGAACGGCAGGTCCTTCAGTGGGTGCGGCCCCGAACCGCCGAGGAACGGCACGATCCCGAGCACCCCTCCTCCGCCGGACGCGGTGTACGGGGTGGCCTCGTTGAAGCCGGCCTGGAAGGGCAGCAGATCCGAGACGTGGTGCAGCCCGTACTGGTCGTACCACTGGAAGTTGGCGATGTCCTCGGCCGGATTGTCCGGATCGCCGGCGACGTACTGGTCGAGCCACTTGAGGTTGTCGATGAGTCCGCGCGCGTCCTGTTCGGCTGGCGGGTTGGGGATGTCGCAGGTGCCGTGGCCGCCGCAGAACCAGACCATCTTCACCGGCGCGCCAAAGGGATTGGCCAGAATCGTCTGAGCATTGCGGACCGACTCCGACAGCGGGAACAGCACGTCGTGCTCACCCTGGAACAGCAGTGTCGCCGCATGCTCCTGGTTGAGCAGTGCCATCGGCCCGACGCTTCCCAGCAGTGCCTGCTGGCCCTCTGTCAGGTAGCCGGTGAGGTCGCCGGTGAGGATGCCGCCGTAGATCCGCGGGTTGACCCGGGCGCCGGTGAAGGCCAGCGCGGCGGCCAGGATGGTGCCGAAGCCGGTCTTGAACTGACCTCCGGTGGGATACAGCGAACTCAGCAGCGAGTTCCACGCGATCTCGGGAATGATGGCCAGGATCCGCGGGTCGACGGCGGTCAGCTGAATTCCGCCGCCGTAGGATCCGCCCGTCATGCCGACGACCGGCACACCGGCCAGGTCCGTTTTCACCTGTGCGACAGCGGGATTCGCCGAGCCGGCCAGCCAGTTGATGATCGCCGAGACGTCGCGGCCCTCGTAGAACGGGTTGTCGATCTGCAGTTGCCCGCCGGAGGCGAACTCACCGCGCGGGTCCCAGGTGATGACGTTGTAACCGCCGCCGCCGTCGTATGACGGCCCGCCGGGTACCTCGGATGTGTAGGAGTCGCTGCGCAACGGCGCGATGCCCGGTGTGACGCTGCCGAACTGCTCGCTGGGGAACAACTGGCCGTAGACGTTGGTCGGTTCGGTGCTGGCGATGGAGGCCAGTCCGGAGGCGGCCAGCACGGTGGGGGCCGATTCGACCGCCCCGGTGGAGACATTGATGGCCGGGAAATAGTTGACGCTGATCAGGGTGCCGTCGAAGGACGGCATCTGATAGGTGAACGCGACCGGCCGGCCGGCGGCCTCGGTGAACGGGTTGACCACGAAGGTGACGATGTCGGCGTAGCCGATGATCGGAGACAGCAGATCGCCCAGGACCGGGATCCGGTGCAGCGCCATCAATGCCTGCGGCACCAGCAGTCCACCGAGCGGGCCGAGGAGATTCGAGACGAACTGGTCGAACTGCGAGGTCTGCAACACCATGATCTTGAACGTCTCGGTCTGCGCCGGATCCGTCAGCGTGCTCGCGTACGGGACGTAGGTGAACTCGCCCTTCGGGCCGAAGTTGACCACCGGCAGCAGTGGGCCTTCACCGAGTTTTCCGCCCAGACTGGGGCCGGAGACCACGCTGTAGCTCAACGGCAGATCTGAGGTGGCGTCGAGGGTCCCGCTCAGCACGCCCTCGTTCCAGGCCACCGACGGGTTGACGGCGATCGGACTCGCGGCCACCGACGCCCGCGCGGCCGGAGCGGACGTCTGCTTGGCGGCTGTCCGACTGCTCGGCGCTCGCCTTCCGGCGGCGGCGGCGGACGGCCGCCGATGCGCCGCCGCGGACGTCGCGGCGTGACGGGCCGGATGGACCGCCGCGGCGTGCGCCGGCGCAGGCTCGGCCGCGGTGTCGGCCCAGGCCGTCCCGCAGCCCAGCGCCGCACCGACCCCGAGAAATACCGCCAGTCCCCCGACCCGGCCGATGTACCCCGCAGCGCGCATGCCGACACCGTAACGGCTGACGTGCCGCAATCAGGTCACTTCAGGGGTACCCGGCAGGCGAGGTTACGGCGACGAGTCAGCCAACGGAGAGACATCGACCGACACGTCGATCACGCTGTGCTCGGAGTCGGTATAGATGATGCCGCGCAACGGCGGGAGGTCCGCATAGTCCCGACCCCAGCCGACGGTGATGTAGCGCTCGTCGACGAGCTGGTCGTTGGTGGGGTCCATTCCCAGCCACTGACCGTCCGGGGTCCACACCGCCGCCCACGCGTGGGTGGCGTCGATCCCGATCATCCGGTCCTTGCCCGGCGGTGGATCGGTGGCCAGATAGCCCGAGACATAGCTGGCCGCAAGACCATTCGCGCGCAGGCAGGCGATGGCCAGGCGGGCGAAGTCCTGGCAGACCCCCTCGCGGGAGGCCAGCATCTCGCTGACCTTGGTCGAGACCGTTGTCGAACCGGACCGGTAGGTGAAGTCCGAGAAGATCCGCCGGTTCAGATCGCTGATCACCTCGATCAGCGGCCGGCCCGGGGCGAAACTCGGTGCGGCGTAATCACGCACCGCGTCGGTGATCTCCGGGGGGCGCAGATCCAGCGCGAACTCGCATGCCAGCCCGGTCGGCACGGCCGCCTCCCACGGCCGCGAAGCCGCACCCGATTCGTACAACCCGTGCGGCGGCGGATCCACCTCGACCACGGCGGTGCCGACGACGGTCAGCGCATGGTGGCGTTCGGTGATCTGGAAGTAGGAACTGATGTTGCCGTAGGCATCCCGACTGGTGGACCGGTCCGCCGGCGGCGGGTCGATGTCGAGTTCGAACGACAGGCACCGCTGCCGGTCGGTGTCGCGCGGGGTGAGGTGGCCCCGGCCGTAGGAATTGGTGACCGCCGCCGAATAGGCGTACTCGGTGCGGTGTGCGATCCGGTAGCTGCGGGTGGTCATGGCAGCACCCGGCTCTGGTCGGAGCCCCAGATCGGCTGCATGTCACCGGGCAGGGTCAGGTGGGTACTGGTGATCACCTCGGACAGCTCGCTCAGCGCCGCAAGGGTTCCGGTCAGCAGAGATTCCAGCGCTGCCCGGTTCCCGAGACCGTCGACCACCTCCAGGTCCGCGGGGTCCATCCGCCGCAGGCGGGCGCCGATCTCCTCGATCATCCGCTCGGCTCTCGACGATCCGGAGGCGCCGGACAGCGAATGGATTCCCTCCCGCAACCGATCCAGTTGGTAGACAAGCGATCTCGGATTCCGTTCGTCGAAGAGCACCAGATCGGCGACGGCGGCCACGCTGACCCGGCCCAGATTCAACCGCCGGTAGATCACCGAGGATTCGCACGCCACCAGCGCCGACTCGGTGATGGTCCGCTCGGCCTCCGGGCCACGCACCACCGTGAGGGTGGCACCCAACAGCTCGGCCAGCGTCATCGCCCGCTCGATCCGCTTTCCGACGTCCATCATCGTCCAGCCGGTGTCGTGCACCATCGACTCGGCGGTCAGGCCCGACAACGCGAGCATGCCGACCAGGGTCTGCTGTTGCGCGGTGGCGAGTTGGGTGTCGTCGGCTCCGTATCCGGACGGGGCCGACGCCTGCCCGAGCGCGCGCTCGACCGCACCCAGCACCATCCAGGTGTCGTTCGACATCTGGTCACGAACAGCCCGGGCGGCCAACCCGAGCCGCTCGACCGAATAGGCGAGCGAGCCGGGGCGGTCGCGATCCACGGTGAGCGATCGCAGTGTTGCCGGCGCCGCTTCCGGCTCCCGATCGTCGTCGGTGATCTCACGCACGGCGCCGAGTAGAACCGGCACACATTGACCGGCCTCGGCGTCCTGGCGACGGTTGTACTCGTGATAGCGCTCGCGGGTGACGATCAGCAGCCGGGCCAGTCCCTCGGCACGCTCGGCGTAGCGGCCGATCCAGAACAGGTCGGACAGCACGCGCGGCGAGCTGATGAACTGGGTTCCACTCGGAAGTTCCGTCGTCGGCACCGTCACGCTCTGCTCGGCACCGGCCCGGGTGTGCGACCGGATCCAGATGTCCTTGGCGGCAATCCGGTTCATCGTGAGAGCGCCGGAACCGGATGCCACCACATATCCCAGCCCGCCAACCATCGGCGCATATCCGCTGCGCTGGGAGACGGTGAACAGTCTCATGCCGACGCCGGCGGCCGACAGCCCCTGCTGATCGGTCGGAGCCGTCGAATACTGCGGCAACTCCTGGCCGACCCACTGCCAGGGTTCGGCCTCTATCCTGGCCGCCAACTCCGCGCGCTGGGCCGCCGACAGGGCCGGGCCGACGAATGTTCCTCCGCCGACGGCGGACCGGATCACCAGTGCCGGCATCGCGCCCAGCAGGTGGGAAAGCTCCTTGTCGAATCCTCCCCAGTACATCGGCGGCGACTCCAGCAGCGGCCGCTCACCGGTCAGATGCTCGGTCATCTCCGGCAGAAACCGTTGCACGCCAGGGCTTTCCAGCACCCCGCTGCCCAGGGTGTTGACCACCGTGACCGCGCCCCGGCGCTGGGCCTCCACCAGACCGACGACGCCCAGCCGGGAGTCCGGCCGAAGATCCAGCGGATCGGCGTACTCGGCATCCACCCGGCGCAGCACCACATCGACGCGTTTGAGGGTGCCCAGCGACCGCATCCAGACCTTGCCGTCCCGCACCACCAGGTCGGCGCTCTCCACGAGTGGGAAGCCCAGGACGGTGGCGAGATAGGCCTGATCGAAGGCCGTCTGAGAATGGATGCCCGGACTGAGCACCACCACCACCGGGTCCTCGGCAGCGGCCGGCGCTGCGTCGATCAAGGCCAGCCGCAGGGCCTGGGCGAACGGGGACACCGGACGGGGGCCGATCCGCTCGTAGATGTCGGGGATGGCGCGCGCGGTCACGCGGCGGTCGGCCAAGGCGTAGCCGATCCCGGACGGAGCCTGGGTCCGGTCGGCGTTGACCCGGAACCGGCCGTCGGCAGCCCGGCTCACATCGCAGCCCAGGATGAACAGTTGATGGCGGCCCGGATTGGCGACGCCACGGGCGGCACGGATGTAACCGGGATGGCCGAACAGCAGTTGCGGCGGCAGGATTCCGCCGGTGATCACCCGGCGATCGCCGTAGAGGTCCTCGAGCACCGCGTCGAGCAGCCGGGACCGCTGAACGATCCCGGCCTCCAGGGTGTCCCAATCCGCAGCCGACAGCACCAGCGGGATGCCGTCGAGTTTCCATGCCTGGCCGTCGGTGCTGATGCCGTCGTTGTCGACCAGACGGCGCACCGTCTCGCCGAGTCGGGCCAGGCCGTCGCGGCCCCGGTCGCCGATGAGGTCGCCGAGTTCGCGCCAGGCCGGCCGTACCTCACCGGATCCGTCGACGAACTCGTCGTAACCCGTCCGGTCGAACAGCGCCGCCTGGGCCCGGGCGGCCTGATAGCCCGCCACCAACCGGTCCGGGTCGTGGCCGGAGATGTCGGCGCCGGTGGCCACTACCGACATCTGCCCTCCTCCGCGGTTCGACTGGCCGACTGAGAAACCCAGGGGCCGAGAGAGAACCCTACTTGCGCCCGGGGATCCGCATCAGGTTGCGCACCACCGGAAAGAGCGACTTCTGCCACAGCTTCTGCGAGATGCCCAACGGCGGATCGAGGTTGAGCACCCGCGCGGTGGCGATGGTCTGCGCCTCGGTGTACTTCAGCAGGCCTTCGGCGCCGTGCCGGCGGCCCACCCCGGACTGGCCCATCCCGCCCATCGGCGCCCCGAGGCTGCCCCAGGCCATGGCGTAGCCCTCGTTGACATTGACTGTCCCGCAGTGCAACCGGGCGGCGATCGCCTCGCCCTCGGCGTCGGAGGCCGCCCAGACACTGGCGTTGAGGCCGTATTCGGTGTCGTTGGACTTCGTCACCGCTTCATCGACGCTCGCGACCGGATAGATCGAGACGACGGGCCCGAAGGTCTCCTGACCGGCGCACTTCATCGCGGTCGTGACGCCGGTCAGCACGGTCGGCTCGTAGAACAGCGGTCCGATGTCGGGGCGGGCCCGTCCACCGGCGATCACGTTGGCGCCCTTGGCTTTAGCGTCCTCGACGTGATCGGAGACCACCTTGAGCTGACCCTCGGAGATCAGGCTGCCCATGTCGGCGGAGAAGTCGTAGCCGGTGCCGAGCCTCATCGCCCGGGTGGCCGCAGCGAAGCGGGCCGCGAACTCGTCGGCGACGGCCGCCTCGACGTAGATCCGTTCGATCGAGATGCACAGTTGGCCGGCGTTGGAGAAGCAGGCCCGGGTGGCCGCCGCGGCGGCCTTGCCCAGCTTGGCGCCGCGGGTCACGATCATCGGGTTCTTGCCGCCGAGTTCGGCCGAGAAGCCGATCAGCCGTCGGGCGGCCTGCTCGGCGAGGTGGCGCCCGGTGGCGGTGGATCCGGTGAACATCAGGTAGTCGCAGCGCTCGACGATCGCGGTGCCGACCACCGCCCCCGGTCCCGGCACGATCGCGTACAGCGCCCGTGGCAACCCGGCCCGGTACAGCAGTTCCGCACACGCCAGCGCGCTGTACGGGGTCTGGCTGTCCGGCTTGCACACCACCGCGTTGCCGGCGATCAGCGCGGGCACCGCGTCGGAGGCGGTCAGCGTCATCGGGTAGTTCCACGGCGAGATCACCCCGACCACGCCCTTGGGCTGATATCCGACGGTGGTCTTGCCGATCACCGGCAGCAGCGACTGCACCCGGTGCGGGGCGAGCAGGTCCTCGGAGACCTCCGCGTAGTAGTTGGCGTTGGCCAGCAGGTCGATGACCTCCTCCTGCGCCGCCCAGCGGGCCTTACCGGCCTCGGCCTGCAGCAGGTCCATCAGGAAGTCGCGGTTCGAGGCGATCAGGTCGCGGTAGCGGCGGATCACCGCCACCCGGTCGGCGACCGGACGGCTCGCCCAATCCTGCTGCGCCGCCCTGGCTTTGACGAAGGCTGCGTCCACGTCGTCGGCGGTGCCGACCGGAATGTCGGCCAGCGGCCGTCCGGTGAAGACCTCCTCGACCGTCCGGGTGGGCCGGGCGCCGATGTGCTCGATGGCGACCAGTGAACGCAGGTGGTCGAAGATCTCTGATGACGGTGCCGGCATGACTGCCACCTCGGGTCGCCTGATGAAGCTGTTTACAGGGTGTTATCCGACCACACTATCCACTCGGCCGCCGGCCTCGGCAGCCTCGCGCAGCGCGGCCAGTTCAGCCTCGGTGAGCGGCACCTCCACCACCCGGCGCACGCCCTCTCGACCGATCTCGGCCTCGACGCCGACGTAGACCCCGCTGATCCCGTATTCGCCGTCCACCCAGGCGCACACCGGCATCACCGCTCCGGAGTCCTCGACGACCGCCCGGGCCATCCGCGCCGCCGACGCCGACGGGGCGTAGTAGGCCGAACCGGTCTTGAGCAGGCCGACGATCTCGGCGCCGCCGTTGCGGGTGCGCGCCACCAATTCCTCGATTTCCGCGGCGGCGAGCACCTCGGCCAACGGCCTGCCGTTGACGGTGCATCGGGACGGGACCGGCACCATCGTCTCGCCGTGCGAGCCCAGGGTGAGGGTCTGCACCGCCACGACCGGGACGCCCAGTTTCTCGGCGACGAAGTGGGTGAAGCGGGCGGTGTCGAGCACCCCGGCCTCCCCCATCACCCGATGGTGCGGAAAGCCGGTGACCGACTTGGCCAGCGCGGTCATCTGATCGAGGGGGTTGGTGACGACGACGACGACCGCGTCGGGTGCGTGCACGGCGATGTTGGCGGACACGTCGCGGACGATCCCGGCGTTGACGCCGATGAGGTCGTCCCGGCTCATTCCGGGCTTGCGCGTCACACCGGCGGTCAGCACCACGACGCCGGACCCTGCGATGGCGTCATATCCGGATCCGCCGTCGCCGGTGGTCACCCCGGTCACCAGGGTCTGAAAGCCCTCGATGGACCGCGACTGGCTGATGTCCAGCGCCAGGCCTTCGGCCTTGCCCTCGACGACGTCCGTCAGCACCACCTCGTCGAAGAGGTCGAACTGGGCCAGGCGCATCGCCGTGGTGGATCCGATCGAACCGGCCCCGATGACCGTCGCTTTCAGCATGCGCTCGAGCATGCCAGTGCCATGACTAGACCTTGGCGGCGGCCTGCTCGCGCTGGATCTCCAGCGCGATGTCGATCAGCTGATCCTCCTGGCCGCCGATCAGCTTGCGCTGTCCGGCGCGCAGCAGCAGTTCGTGGGCCGGCACGCCGTAGCGCTCGCCCTGGCGCACAGCGTGTTTGAGGAAGCTGGAGTACACCCCGGCGTAGCCGATGGTCATCGCGTTACGGTCCAGCTGGCACTCCTGGCCCATCACCGGTGCGACGACGTCCTGAGCCGCGTCGAGCACGTCGAAGAAGTCGATGCCGGTCTTGATGCCGATCTTGTCGAACACGCCGACCAGTGCCTCCACCGGGGAGTTGCCCGCGCCGGCGCCGAAGCGACGCACGCTGCCGTCGATCTGCTTGGCACCGGCGCGCACCGCCATCACCGAGTTGGCGACGGCCAGATCGAGGTTCTCGTGGCCGTGGAAGCCCACCTGGGCGTCGTCACCGAGTTCGGCCTTCAGCGCCGAGACGCGATCGGAGACGTCCTCGAGCACCAGGGCGCCGGCGGAGTCCACCACGTACACGCACTGGCAGCCGGCGTCGGCCATGATGCGGGCCTGCTCGGCCAGCTTCTCCGGGCTGACGGTGTGGCTCATCATCAGGAAACCGACGGTCTCCAGGCCCAGATCGCGGGCGAAGCCGAAGTGCTGGATCGAGACGTCGGCCTCGGTGCAGTGGGTTGCGATCCGGCAGACCGAGGCGCCGTTGTCGAAGGCGGCCTTGATGTCTTCCTTGATGCCCAGTCCGGGCAGCATCAGGAAGGCGATCTTGGCGTTCTTGGCCGTCTCGGCGGCGAGCTTGATCAGTTCCTGCTCCGGCGTCTTGGAGAAGCCGTAGTTGAAGCTGGAGCCACCGAGGCCGTCGCCGTGGGCGACCTCGATCACCGGCACGCCGGCGTGGTCGAGGGCGGCGACGATGCCCTGGACCTCGTCCTTGGTGAACTGATGACGCTTGTGGTGCGAACCGTCCCGCAGCGAGGTGTCGGTGATCCGGACGTCGAAGGTGTGGTCGTTCATCGCGCTCCTCCAGACACTGCTGCGGCCTCTTTGGCCATTTCCTCGCCGACCTTGGTGGCCGCGGCGGTCATGATGTCGAGATTGCCCGCATACGGCGGCAGGTAGTCGCCGGCGCCTTCGACCTCGACGAAGGTGGTGACGACGTGGCGTCCGCCGTTGACCACCGAGGGCTCGTCGAACTGCGGGTCGCTGAGCAGCCGGTAGCCGGGCACGTAGGTCTGCACCTCGCGGGCCACATCGTGGATCGACTGGGTGATCGCGTCGTGGTCGGCGTCGGCCGGGATCTCGCAGAAGATGGTGTCGCGCATGATCATCGGCGGATCGGCCGGGTTGAGGATGATGATCGCCTTGCCGCGCTTGGCGCCGCCGATCACCTCCACACCGCGCGAGGTGGTCTTGGTGAACTCGTCGATGTTGGCCCGGGTGCCGGGACCCGCCGACTCCGAGGAGACCGAGGCGACGATCTCGCCGTAGGCGACCCCGCCGACGTCCTTGGTGGCACGGGACACCGCGTAAACGATCGGGATGGTGGCCTGGCCACCGCAGGTGATCATGTTGACGTTCATCGCGTCGAGGTGCGCGCGCAGGTTGGCCGGCGGGACGACCGCGGGGCCGACGGCGGCGGGGGTCAGGTCGATGGCCTTGATGCCGGCCTCTTCGTAACGCGGGGCAGCGGCCTTGTGCACGTACGCCGAGGTGGCCTCGAACACCATGTCGGGCAGTTCGCTCTGCGACAGCAGCCAGTCGACGCCGTCCGGGCTGGTCTCCAGGCCGAGCTTGCGGGCCCGGGCCAGACCCTCACTCTTGGGATCGATGCCGATCATCCAGCGCGGCTCGAGCCACTCCGAGCGCAGCAACTTGTACAGCAGATCGGTGCTGATATTGCCCGAGCCGACGATCGCGACTGACTTCTTCTGCGGCATGGCACTCCTCTGCTCTGACGACCTGCCTCGAAGCGGAAAATTAGTGGCGTTCGTCGCAGTTCGCGTCAAGTGTTCCGCTCACCGGAAAGGTTGCGAATGGCCGCATACGGTGGCCGTTCCCGATACTGGAACGATACCCTGACGCGGGTGTCCGGGTTTGTGAAAGTTCTCTGGTGAAAGCGCACCGAGTAGCCATCGCCGACAGCGATACCAGTTTCGAGGTGGCACCCGGCGAACGGATCCTGACGGCCGCCCTACGGGCCGGCGCCTGGATCCCCTTCGAGTGCGGCTGGGGCAGCTGCGGAACCTGCAAGGTGACCCTGGTCGAGGGCGAGGTCGACACCCTCTTCGCCGAGGCCCCGGCGATCAGCCCGCGTGACGCCCGGCGCAACAAGGTGCTGGCCTGCCAGACCACCCCGACCAGCGACCTGGTGATCAAGCCGACCTGGGTCGAGGACTCCCCGCGCGACGGCCTGGCCGCCGAGCGCTGCGCCGCGACGCTGACCACCAAGGACGAGATCGGCCCGGCAATCTTCCGGCTGGGCTTCACCCTTGAGCATGTGGTGCCGTTCCGGGAGGGCCAGCACGCCGTCATCGAGGTTTCTGACGCTCTTCGGCGCTGCTACTCGATGTCCAACCGCCCGGGCACCGCCACCGCCGAGTTCATCATGAAGCGCTACGACGGCAAGCTCGGCAGCGAAACCGTCTCGGCGCTGTCCCCCGGCGACGACGTCGTCATCGAGATGCCCTTCGGCGAGATGTGGCTGCAGGACACCGACGCCCCGATCTGCCTGGTGGCCGGCGGCACCGGCATCGCCCCGATCCTGAGCCGCTCTCCGAGGAGGGTGGCACCGCCACCTTCAGCGATCCGGCCAAGGCCACCGCGGCGCTCGCGGGCACCAGCCCGGACCGCTTCATCGCGGACCTGCGCTCCGGACTGGACGAACTGCAACGCCGGGTGCCCGGGAACAAGACCGCCGGCCAAAAAATGGCGGTGGCGGGATTCTGCTTCGGCGGCGGACTGGTGTGGCGGCTGCTGGCCGCCGGTGAGCCGCGACTGTCGGCGGCCGTCCCGTTCTACGGACCAATCCCGGACGACCCCGACTTCAGCGGCTCGAAAGATGCTGCGGTGCTTGGGTTCTACGGCGCCCTCGACGATCGGGTGACGTCGACCGAGCCCGCCGCCAAGGCGGCCCTCGAGCGCGCCGGACTGGTGCACGAACTCGTCGTCGAGCCCGGGGCCGATCACGCCTTCTTCAACGACACCGGCCAGCGGTACAACGCGGCCGCCGCCGCCGACGCCTGGCAGCGCCTGCAGGACTGGTTCGCCCGCCACCTGGCCTGAATCCCACTGCGGCAGAATGAGGGCCGTGCGCGCGTGGGTGGTGTGGTCGGCCGGTCTGCTGGCCTACATCGTCGCCGTGCTCGACCGCACCACCCTCGGGGTGGCCGGCCTCGACGCCGCCAATCGGTTCGGCGCCAGCCCGGCGGTGCTGTCCACGTTCGTGGTGCTCCAACTCGTCGTCTACGCCGGCGCCCAGATCCCGGCCGGACTGCTGCTGGACCGGTTCGGCTCGAAGAAGATGATCCTGACCGGCGGCGTGCTGATGCTGCTCGGCCAGCTCACCATGGCGTTCACCACCGTGCTGCCGGCCGCGATCGCCGCCCGGGCGGTGGTCGGCCTCGGTGACGCCTTCACCTTCATCTCGGTGGTCCGCCTTGTCCCGCACTGGTTCCCGCCCCGGCAGGTGCCCCTGGTGACTCAACTGACCGGCATCTCCGGCCAGTTCGGTCAGGTGCTCTCGGCGGTCCCGTTCCTGACCCTGATCGCGCACTTCGGGTGGACGACGGCGTTCACGGCGGCGGGTGCGCTCGGCGTGGTCTCGCTGACCGTCACCGCACTACTGCTCAGCAACGCCCCCGACAAGGCGGTGATCGACGATCCGAAGACCGATCTGCGGGCCACCCTGCGCAGCGTCAAGACGGTCTGGATGCGCCCTGGCACCCGGCTGGGTTTCTTCACGCACATGGGCACCCAGTTCTCCGTGACGATCTTCACCCTGATGTGGGGTGTTCCCTATCTGACTGCCGCACAACATGTCTCGCGCGACGAGGCCGGCGCTTTGCTGACCGTCTCGGTGGTCACCGCGATCGTGGCCGGGATTCTGATCGGCATCTTCATCGGCCGCCATCCGCACCGGCGGTCCTGGCTGGTGCTGGGCATCATCACCAGCAATGCCGCGATCTGGACGGTCGTGCTCGCGCTGAACTCTCCCGCCCCGCGCTGGCTGCTGGTGGTGCTCGTCGTGGTGATCTCGGTGGGCGGCCCGGGTTCGGTGGTGGGCTTCGACTTCGCCCGCACCTTCAATCCCCGGTCCACCCTCGGCACCGCGCAGGGCGCGGTCAACATGGGCGGCTTCCTGGCCTCGCTGATCCTGATGCAGGGCATGGGCATGGTGATCGGCGCGATGGGCGGCTACTCGTTCGCCTCGTTCCGGGCGGCCTGGTGCCTGCAGTACGTCGCCTGGGCGGTGGCCGTCGTCGGCATCGTCGTCACCCGCCGCAAGGCGTTGCAGACCATCGGTGAGATCGAGGAGAGCGAGTACCTGCTCGAGTTCTTCAGCGACCCGGGCGCCGAACGGGACCGCGACTTACATTCGCGCTGAGCGCAGAGGTTCACCCGGCGGTCAGCCGGGGCCTGCTCTGGGAGGTTCGTCGCGGTCGGGTCGCAGGATCTCTTCAGGGTGGTGGAAGAGATTGACACGGGGCTGACCGCGGTCGAGATGCTTCGGCGGAATCCATTCGGTGCGGTTGTCGCTCTTACGTTTTCGTGTGGTCCAGCCCGTTTCAGTGTCATCGACCAGGCGATTGTCACAGCCGCAGGCCAGGGTGAGCTCGTCGATGTCGGTCTTGCCGCCGTGTTGCCAGTCGCGTTCTGCATGGTGAACCTGGGACCGGTTGAGCGGGGCTGTACAGCCCGGCTTACTGCACCCGCGATCCAGGGCGTACAGGGCCAGACGTTGACCGGGGCTGGCAGTACGCCGGCGGCGCCCGTAGTACAACCGGACCTTCTTCGGGTCGTCGAACAACGCCAGGTAGGGGTGTGCGCCCGCGGCGGCCATCCGGATCAACGTGCGGACGGGCAGCACGCTGCCCCCGCCGGCATGGGCCACTCCCGCCGCCGCGGACAACTCGGCCAGGGTGGTGGTGGCCACGATGGTGACGGGCAGCCCGGCATGCCGACCCAGACTGCCGGATGCCAGCATCGCCCGGCACACCCTCTGCAGCGCGTCATGGGTGCGCTGGGCCGGGCTGCGCACGTCGCCGTCGATCTGGGCCTGGGACGGGACACCGTCAAGACACGGGTCCTGGTCGTCGGCGTTGGCATAGCCTGGGGCGGCCAGCTTGGCGAAGACGGCATCGAGAGTGGCGCGCATCTCCGGGGTGACCCACCCCGTCAGCCGGCTCATGCCGTCGATCCCCTGAGGCCCAAGCGCCAGGCCGCGTTTACGGGCGTGCTCGCGCTCGTCATCCAAGGCGCCGTCCTGGTCGAGGTAGCCCAGCAGCTGGCGGGCGACCTTCCGGAGCGACTCCGGGGTCAGCCCGCCGGCCAGTTCCCCGAGCTGGGACTCGGCGGCCGCCGCGGTGCCCGGATCGACCTCGGCCGGCAGTGCGGCCATGAAGTCGCGGATCACAGCCACATGCTCGGAACCGATCTCCCCGTGCGCCTGGGCCGCCGCGGTCGCCGGCAGCACCGGGTCCAGCCGCTCGCCGCTCACCGCCCGTCGCGCCCCCAGATCGGCGGCGTCAGCCAGCCGCCGCCCGGCATCCGATCCGCTGATCCCCAACCGCTGAGACAGCACCGCCCGCCACGACTTGGCGCCCATCTCCTTGGCGCTGGCCTGCGACTGCAGCTGGGTGAGCAGCGCATGCTCGAAAGCCGGCTGACGACGCCGATGGCGTTCCAGCCGATCCAGCACCGCCAGCACCTGCGGCGCGGTGAGCCCCTCCACCGGCAGCGACGCGAGTTTGTCCCACACCGCCTCAAGCTCATCCAGCCCGGCCAACAATCCCATGAATCGAACATTAGTTCGACCCACCGACAAGTTTGCCCTACGTCACCCGCACGCTGTGGATGTCGACCGCGACCAGCGTCGGGGCGGGCAGGGGACGGCCGAACGGCCCGCGTGGATAGACCCGACGCGTCGTCGGGAACCACAGACCGCCGAAGCGCCGGTAGTCCGAGCACAGGTGCACGGCCCGCGCCCAGCCGCCGACCACCTCGGCGGTGTAGTCGTGCCGGAACAGCCGGCCCGCGGCGTCGAAGTGCAACTGCTGCCGGGGTGAATGGGTGGGGATCGCGGGCGGGAAGTGCACGTCCACTCGGGTTCCGCCGGCCGTGCCCGCCGCCACCTCGACCCGGACACCGGGGTGCAGCAGCAGAAACGGCAACGTCAGGTAGTTCCACATTGCGTAGCCACTGAAGTAGGCGAAATCGATTGCGTCCCAACGCCTCCAGGGCACCGGGCTGAACGCGGCCCGGGGATCGGCGCGTTGACCGACCACAGTTTCGCCGGCGTCGCGAATCTCCACCCGGTCCGCCCCCGCCAGGATCGCTCGCTGACCGGGCACCGGGTAGTCATGCAGCACGGTGTGCGCAGTCCTCGGGTCGATGGTCAGGTGTACGCGGCGCTGCGGAGGCACCCGTTTGGCATTGAACAGAAACCCGCGTGCGGACATCTCGATGTCGATGGCGCTGATCGAGGCCCAGCGCTCCAGTCCGCCGTGGGCGTCCAGGATGGTGGTCAGCGTCGGTGCCGTCACCGAATCAGTATGTGCCCCAGGACAGCTCGAACTCGATAGCCAGCTGGGCGGGAACCGCCAGGGCCAACGGGGTGTAGCTGCCGTCCTCGTCACGCGCGACCCCGGTGATCACCCGGCCGCCGAACCCGTCCGGGCGTCCGGGCACCTTCACGGTCAGCGTCACGCCGCCGGATCCCTCCGGGACCAGCAGGTAGAACTCGGCGCCGGCATCCAGCGGAGCGTCGATCACGACGCCGTCGGCGTCGATCACCGCGTACCCCTCGGTCGCGGTGACGGCGGCGCTGTCGGTGACGTCGAGCCGGAACGGGCCGACGATCGTCACGTCCACCACCGCAGCGTCAAAGTGCAGCGTCGGGGCGACGACCGACTCGCGGGCCGCCCGCGCACCCGCGAGCAGGTAGTTGTACAGGTGCACGATCGGCTCGGCGTTGCGGTAGGCCCGCGACCCGTCGAGATGGAAGGTGATGTCCTCGATGACGGCGTCACCCTCGATGAGCACGCGGTAGTGCAGGTGCCCCCGACCGCGGCTGCCGTGCTGGGAATCGGAGACGGTGCTGCCCACCCCGAGGTAGCGGCTGAACTCACCGCCGCCGGCGGCGATCTGAATCCGGGACGCCGCGACGTCGTCCCAGGACTGCCCATCATGGGACTTCTGCAGCGCCAGGGCGGCGCCCTCGCGGGTGGACACGACCGCGGTGAAGCCGGCCAGCTGACGCTCGCCGTCGAACTCCACGGTCAGTGCGCCGTCGGCCACGACGGTCCGGACCGGCACGTTGAGCGGACGGTTGTCGAGTTCCAGACCGTTGGTGAGGTTCCAGATCGCCGCCTGGGTCGCGGCGATGGCCTCATGGTCGGTGATGTTGCGCAGCCCCAGGGGGTGGCCGGCGGCCCGCAGTCGCTCACTGATGACAGTCGTGGACAGCGTCGGGTACGAGTTGCGCAGGATCCAGTCGACCTCAGCTTCATACGCCCGGGCCTGCAGCTGCGGCACCGCCGACCAGTCCTGCGCGGAGTAACGCGACGGGCGGGTCGGGGCGATCCCGGCGAAATCCAGCGAGTAGGCCTCGATGTTCGGGTTCAGCCGGATCAGATCCGTACGCGCCGAGGTGCCGTCGGTGAAGACGATGGTGTCGACGGTGTGCGAGTAGGTGCCGCCCCGGTACCGGGTCATCCGGGACAGGTCGACGACCGGGGTCTGCAGCACCCGCCGGGTGACGGCGATCGGTACGTGAACGGGGGCCAGCAAGGGCAGAGAAGGCATTGGTTGATCTTTCTGAGTGGCTCTGAGCAGCTCATATCAACGTGCCGATACGGCAACGGACTGAGCGCAGGGAACTACGGCGTCAGAAAATCAACAACAACAGGAAAGCACGACAATGCAGCGCGCGGAGGCGAAGCGCAGCGGTGCGTGCAGTTGCATGTCCCACACCATACGCGACGGAACCGCTGGTGGGGGATTTAGTTCACGGCGGATTCAAATCGTGCTTTACCCCTGACCAGCGAGCATGATGAACCGTCCACACAACGCGGAGGAAGTCATGACGTCAGCCCAGAACGAATCGCAGGCCCTAGGCGCACTTGCGGCCCGGCAACTCGCCAACGCCACCAAGACGGTGCCCCAGCTGGAGACCATCACCCCCCGGTTTCTGCTGCACCTGCTGAGCTGGGTTCCGGTCGAGGCCGGCATCTACCGGGTCAACCGGGTGGTCAACCCGGACCGGGTCGCCATCCACGCCGAGGTCGGCGGCGAGAACATCGAGGATCCGCTGCCGCAGACCTATGTCGACTACCAGACCAGCCCGCGCGAGTACACGCTGCGCACCATCTCCACCCTGCTCGACGTGCACACCCGGGTCTCGGATCTCTACTCCAGCCCGCACGACCAGATCACCCAGCAGCTGCGGCTGACGGTCGAGACCATCAAGGAGCGTCAGGAAGCCGAGCTGATCAACAACCCGGAATACGGGTTGCTGTCGCAGGTCACTCCGGAGCAGACCAACAAGACCCTCGGTGGCGCCCCGACTCCCGACGATCTCGACGCGCTGCTGACCAAGGTGTGGAAGACCCCCGCGTTCTTCCTCACCCATCCGCTCGGTGTGGCCGCCTTCGGCCGGGAGTGCACCTACCGCGGCGTTCCCCCGGTGGTGGTGAATCTCTTCGGCGCGCAGTTCATCACCTGGCGCGGCATCCCGATCATCCCCAGCGACAAGGTGCCTGTCGTCAAGGGCAAGACCAAGTTCATCCTGGTCCGCACCGGCGAGGAGCGCCAGGGTGTGGTCGGCCTGTTCCAGCCCGGCCTGGTCGGCGAGCAGGCGCCCGGTCTGTCGGTGCGCTTCACCGGGATCGACCGCTCCGGCATCGCGTCCTACCTGGTGTCGCTGTACTCCTCGCTGGCCGTGCTCACCGACGACGCCCTGGCCGTGCTGGAAGGCGTCGCGGTAGACCAGTTCCATGAGTACAAGTGAGTTCGGATCGGTAGCCGCCGACGGCGGCCTTCCGATCAGTGAGGCCGAGCTGGCGGCGCTGGCGACACAGTTGTTCGCCGCCGGCCCCCGGCCCGGTAACGACTCCCCGCCACAGCTCGTCCCACCGGCTCCCCGCGGGCAGGCTCCGGACACCACGTCGGCCGCCTCCTTCGGCAAGTCCGTCGTCCCCTCGTCGGGCGTCCCGTCTTCGGGCGTGACGTTGCCGGCTCCGGTCTCCCCCGGCCCCGATCCGATTCCGCCGCAGGCGGTTCCGGTCGCCCCGCGGGGCAACGCACCCGATGTGACGTCGTTGTCCTCGGTGGCTGCCGCAGCAGTCGGCGGCGGTTCGCCTTTCAGCGCAACGCACTTCGCGGAGTTCGCCGTGCCGGACGGCATCGTTCCGACGGTGCCGGGCGTGCTGGCCAGTCCCGCGCCGGCCGCCCCGGTGGCGCCGCGGGGGTCGGCGCCCACCTGGCCGACGCAGGTTCCGCAGATCCCGGATCTGCTTCTGCCGCAGGCCGATTCGGCGCCGGACGGTGACGAGGCGAACTACTACTTCACACCTCAGAGCAGCACCACGCCGCCCGAGCCGGTTCCGCAGATCGCCGATCAGCACGAGATCTTCGACGTCAACGCGATCCGCGCCGACTTCCCGATCCTGCGCGAGACGGTGCACGGCAAGCCGCTGATCTGGTTCGACAATGCGGCCACCACGCAGAAGCCGCAGGCGGTCATCGACCGCATCTCGTACTTCTACGCCCACGAGAACTCCAACATCCACCGGGCCGCCCACGAACTGGCGGCCCGCGCCACCGACGCCTACGAAGACGCGCGCGACACCGTTCGCCGCTTCATCGGTGCGGACAGGGACGAGGAGATCATCTTCACCCGCGGCACCACCGAGGCCATCAACCTGGTGGCGTACTCGTGGGGCGGCAAGCACCTCAAACCGGGCGATGAAGTGGTCATCACCCACCTGGAACACCACGCGAATATCGTTCCGTGGCAATACATCACGAAGAAGACCGGCGCTATCCTCAAGGTGGCTCCGGTGGACGACGCCGGCAACCTGCTGATGGGCGAGTTCGAGGACCTGCTGGGTCCGCGCACCAAGTTCGTCTCGGCCACCCAGGTGTCCAACGCGCTGGGCACGGTGACCCCGGTTGAACAGATCGTCGAACTCGGTCATCGCTACGGCGCCCGGGTGCTCATCGACGGTGCGCAGTCGATTCCGCACATCCCGGTCGACGTGACCAAGACCGGTGCGGACTTCTTCGTGTTCTCCGGGCACAAGATCTTCGGCCCCACCGGCATCGGTGCGCTCTACGGCACCGAAGAGGCCTTGGCCGAGACCCCGCCGTGGCAGCGCGGCGGCAACATGATCGCCGACGTCACCCTGGAGCGGGCGATCATCCAGGGACCGCCCAACAAGTTCGAGGCCGGCACCGGCAACATCGCCGATGCCGTCGGACTCGGCGAGGCGCTGCGCTATGTGGAGAAGGTCGGCCTGGAGCGGATCGCCGCCTACGAGCACGCCCTGCTCGAGTACGCCACTCCGCGACTGGCCGACATCCCGGGGGTTCGCCTGATCGGCACCGCCGACCACAAGGCCAGCGTGCTGTCCTTCGTACTGGCGGGGCACGATTCGCTGGAAGTCGGCAAGGCGCTCAACACCGAGGGCATCGCGGTTCGGGCCGGGCATCACTGCGCCCAGCCGATTCTGCGCAGAATGGGTGTGGAAACCACTGTTCGTCCGTCGTTCGCCTTCTACAACACCTTCGAGGAGATTGACGTCTTCCTGGATGCGGTCCGCCGCATCGCCGAGGGTGGGTACAACGCCGGCTGATCGAAGCATTCGGGAGAATAGGGACATGAGCAGGATCGCCAACGACATCACCGAGTTGACCGGCCGAACTCCCCTGGTC
>NZ_JAFMJZ010000165.1 GCF_017853185.1 Mycolicibacterium sp. | reverse complement strand
AGCAGCTGGCCTTCGCCTGGCCGAACTGGGCCAAGCTGTTCTTCAACAACAAGGGTGTGGCCGCCCGCACCACCGATGTATGCAACGGGTATCGACCTGATGACATGTCGGTATGGCAGTGGTGATCAGCCGGATAAGTCTGCAACCGTAGGGGAGTGGACGCCGCCGACCGGTTCGACGCCGACCGATTCGATGCCGTGCTCGATGGGTACGCCGAGCATCTGGCGCTGGAACGCGGCCGCTCCGAGCACACCCGCCGGGCCTACCTGACCGACCTGCGTTCGCTGTTCACCTTCATGGAGACCCGGGCGCCGGGCGCCGGTCTGGAGGCGCTGACCCTGCCGGTGCTGCGCGGCTGGCTGGCCGCCCAGGCCGCCGGCGGCGCGGCCCGGACCACGCTGGCCCGCCGCACCTCGGCGGTGAAGACCTTCACCGCCTGGGCCAGCCGGCGCGGCCTGATGGCCGCCGACCCGGCGACCCGGCTGCAGGTCCCGAAGGCCAGGCGCACCCTGCCGGCCGTGCTGCGTCAGGACCAGGCGATCGCCGCCCTGCACGCCGCCACCCTGGGGGCTCAGGAGGGCGACCCGCTGGCGCTGCGCGACCGGCTCATCGTCGAGATGCTGTACGCCACCGGTATCCGGGTGAGCGAGCTGTGCGGGCTTGACCTCGACGACGTCGACACCGGTAGCCGGCTGATCCGGGTGCTCGGCAAGGGCAACAAGCAACGCACGGTGCCGTTCGGAGCCCCGGCGCTGCACGCGCTCCAGTCCTGGCTGCGCGACGGTCGGCCCGAACTGGTCAACCCTGATTCCGGGCCGGCGCTGCTGCTGGGCCCGCGCGGCCGGCGGCTGGACCCGCGGCAGGCCCGCACGGTCGTGCACCAGACTGTCAGCGCCGTCGACGGCGCGCCCGACATGGGTCCGCACGGTCTGCGGCACAGCGCGGCGACCCACCTGCTCGAAGGCGGGGCCGATCTGCGGGTGGTGCAGGAGATCCTGGGCCACTCGTCGCTGGCCACCACCCAGCTCTACACCCACGTCACGGTGGCCCGGCTGCGCGCGGTGCACGACCAGGCGCATCCCCGGGCCTAGACAAGGGGCTCAGCCGAGGGGCTTGAGCCGCACCGGGGTGGCCTCGAGCAGGCCGATCGGATCGACGTAGCGGGCTCCGGAGGCCGGCCCCCACATGGCGCCCCAGTGCAGGCAGGCCGGCGCCGGGCAACCAGGATGCCCGGCGGCCAGCCGGCCCAACGGCGTGGAGGCGTCCACCCGCCGGCCGGGCGCAACCGCGGCCTCGACTGGTTCATAGCTGGTGTGCAGGCCACTCGGGTGGGCCACCGACACCACCGGCCGACCGGCCAGCAGCCCGGCGAAGACCACCGTGCCCGATCCGGCGGAATAGACCGGCTGGCCGGGGGAGCCGGCCAGGTCGACACCCCGGTGACCCGGCGTCCAATTCGGTGTGGCGGCATCGAATCCCCTGGTCAAGGCGGGGGTGCCGGGCCGCAGCGGCCACTGAAGGCGGACGCTGTCGGCCTGAGCGGCCGGTGCCAGGATCACCAGTAGCGTCATGGCCGGGACTAACCGCATCACAGCAGTTCAGCGGCACCGGGGCCGGCGTGCTGTCACCGCGCTCGCCGATTGGGGATCAGCACGTCGCTGTGTGTAAACTCAGCCCTGCAATTCGTGCAAGCGGATTGACTTCGCGCGTTTGAGTGCGGTGCTACCACCCCGATCATTTGGGCCAGGTAGCACTCGCCGCGCCCACCGTTTGGTCCCTTTCGAGGGTCGGTGTGCGCGCAGACGCCAGGGCCCGACTTCACCGGAAGCCGGGCGACAACCGAAACAAAGGAATACACGACATGCCTGTCGTAACAATGAAGCAGCTGCTCGACAGCGGCGCGCACTTCGGGCACCAGACCCGTCGCTGGAATCCCAAGATGAAGCGGTTCATCTTCACCGACCGCAACGGCATCTACATCATCGACCTGCAGCAGACGCTGACCTTCATCGACAAGGCCTACGAGTTCGTGAAGGAGACCGTCGCGCACGGCGGCTCCGTCATGTTCGTCGGCACCAAGAAGCAGGCTCAGGAGTCCATCGCCGAAGAGGCCACCCGCGTCGGCATGCCGTACGTGAACCAGCGCTGGCTCGGCGGCATGCTCACCAACTTCTCCACCGTGCACAAGCGCCTTCAGCGGATGAAGGAGCTGGAGTCGATGGAGCAGACCGGTGGCTTCGAAGGTCGCACCAAGAAGGAAATCTTGATGCTGACCCGCGAGAAGAACAAGCTCGAGCGCAGCCTCGGCGGTATCCGCGACATGAACAAGGTGCCCTCGGCCATCTGGGTCGTCGACACCAACAAGGAGCACCTCGCGGTTGCCGAGGCCCGCAAGCTGAACATCCCGATCATCGCGATCCTGGACACCAACTGCGATCCCGATGTCGTGGACTACCCGATCCCGGGTAACGACGACGCGATCCGCTCGGCTGCCCTGCTGACCAAGGTCATCGCCTCCGCGGTGGCCGAGGGCCTGCAGGCCCGTGGCGGCGCCGGCGCCGGCGACAAGTCCGGTTCCGACGCGGCGGCCGAGCCGCTGGCCGAGTGGGAGCAGGAACTGCTGGCCGGTGCGGCCATCGAGTCCGCCCCCACCGAGCCGGGTCCGGTCGCCTCCGAGTCGGTTACCGAGACCGTCACGATTGTTGAGGAAAGCTGAAGATGGCCAACTACACCGCCGCCGACGTCAAGCGGCTCCGCGAGCTCACCGGCTCCGGAATGATGGACTGCAAGAACGCGCTGGTCGAGACCGACGGTGACTTCGACAAGGCCGTCGAGGTGCTGCGGATCAAGGGCGCCAAGGACGTCGGCAAGCGCGCTGAGCGCGCCACCGCCGAGGGTCTGGTGGCGGCCAAGGGCGGCGCGCTGATCGAGCTCAACTCCGAGACCGACTTCGTCGCCAAGAACGCCGAGTTCCAGACGCTCGCCGACCAGGTTGTCGACGCCGCACTGGCCGCGAAGGCCACCGACGTCGAGTCGCTCAAGGCCGCCAAGATCGGTGACCACACCGTCGAAGAGGCCATCGCGGCCCTTTCGGCCAAGATCGGCGAGAAGCTCGAGCTGCGCCGGGTGGAGTTCTTCGACGGCAACGTCGAGACCTACCTGCACAAGCGGGCCGCCGATCTGCCGCCTGCCGTCGGCGTGCTGGTCGAGTTCACCGGTGGCGACTCCGATGCCGCGCACTCGGTGGCCCTGCAGATCGCCGCGCTCAAGGCCAAGTACCTGACCCGCGACGAGGTGCCCGCCGATCTGGTGGCCGCCGAGAAGCGTGTCGCCGAGGAGACCGCCAAGTCCGAGGGCAAGCCCGAGGCCGCGCTGCCCAAGATCATCGAGGGTCGCGTCAACGGCTTCTTCAAGGACGTCGTGCTGCTCGAGCAGCCGTCGGTCTCGGACAACAAGAAGACCGTCAAGGCTCTGCTCGACGAGGCCGGTGTGACCGTCACCCGGTTCACCCGGTTCGAGGTCGGCCAGGCCTAAAAGCGCCAAAGGCAAGGAGCGGCCGGTGCGGCACGTCAACGCCTTCCGTGATGACGCGTTGGGGAAACTCGACGCCGTCGGGATGGTGGATGGCTTGCGCACCGGCCGCTTTTCGCGTGCCGAACTCGTCGAGGCCGCGATCGCGCGGACCGAGACGGTCAACCCCGTCCTCAACGGTCTGGCGCTGGCGACCTTCGACCGCGCCCGGCAGCAGGCGACGAAGCCAGGGGAGGGCGGCTACTTCGACGGTGTGCCCACCTTCATCAAGGACAACGTCGACGTCGAGGGCATGCCCACCATGCAGGGCACCGACGCGTGGGATCCCACACCGCATCCGCGGCACGGGGACTTCGCGGATTTCTTCCTGCGGACGGGTCTGATCCCGCTCGGCAAGACCCAACTGTCGGAGTTCGGTTTCAGTGCCTCCGCCGAGCATCCGCGGATCGGTGCGGTGCGCAACCCGTGGGACACCGACTACACCGCCGGCGCGTCGTCGTCGGGTTCGGCAGCCTTCGTCGCGGCCGGAGTGGTGCCGATCGCGCACGCCAACGACGGCGGGGGATCCATCCGAATTCCGGCTGCCTGCAACGGATTAGTGGGTCTCAAGCCGTCTCGCGGCCGGCTGCCGCAGGACAAGATGTCGCGGCAGATGCCGGTGCGACTGGTCAACGACGGAGTGCTCACCCGCTCGGTGCGCGATACCGCCGCGTTCTACCGCGAGTCTGAGCGGATCTGGCGCAACCGGGCACTGCAGCCGATCGGCGCGGTGACCGCCCCGGGCCGCGAGCGGCTGCGGATCGCCGTCGTCACCCGGTCGGTGACCCGGGACTCGAGCCCGGCCGTGCGTGAGGCCACGCTCAAGACCGCGGCGCTGCTCGAAGAACTCGGCCACCGGGTCGACTACCTCGACCACAACCCGATCCC
The DNA here is from genome assembly GCF_017853185.1 of Mycolicibacterium sp. Taxonomy (GTDB): domain Bacteria; phylum Actinomycetota; class Actinomycetes; order Mycobacteriales; family Mycobacteriaceae; genus Mycobacterium. The sequence goes on along the minus strand of NZ_JAFMJZ010000165.1, from coordinate 2,454 downwards.
GGAGCGGTTCGTCGATGACTTCCTGCTGTACTGGGCGTCGCTGGCGATGGCGCTGGTGCGGACCGGGCAGCGCAGCTTCGGCAAGAGCTTCGACCGTGACCGGCTCGACAATCTGACCCTGGGCCTGGCCCGGCACGCCGGGCGTAACCTGCACCGGCTTCCGCTGGCGATCACCCGGCTGCGCCGGCTGCGCCGCGTCACCGACCGGCTCTACCAGGATTACGACGTCCTGCTCACCCCGACGCTGGCCGACGAGACCCCACTGATCGGGCACCTCGACCCGACCGCGGACTATCAGCAGGTCATCGACCGCCTGATCGACTGGGTGGCCTTCACACCACTGCAGAACACCACCGGGGAGCCGGCCGTCTCATTGCCGGTGGCGCAGTCCGCCCACGGAATGCCGATGGGAATGATGTTCGGTGCGCCAATGGGCCACGAACGACGGCTTCTGGAGCTGGCCTACGAACTCGAGACGGCCCTACCTTGGCCGCTGATCGACGATTAGACGGCCGCTTGGGAGTCCGCGACGACGATGTCGAGCATCTCGTGAAGCGGACCGACCGCGTCCTCCGGGGCGATCGACAGCACCAGCACCCGCCAGGACCGGGCCAGCCGGGTGTAGGGGTCGTCACCGCACGCCGCGGAGACAAGATGCGAACCCAGGACTCCGGCCCAGATCGCCTCGGCCACATCCAGGAGGTCGACGTCGGCGCGGATGCCGCCCGCTGCGTGGATGGCGTTGATCATCTCGACGAAGCGGCCGGTCCATCCCGAGTACACCTGTGAGCCTGCGCTGCTCACCTGGCCGAGGGCCTGGGAGAGCATCTGCCCGACGCGCGTGGTCGGATCGCGGTGCATCAGACCCTGGACGGCGAACGTGGCTTTGATCATGCCGCCGAGGGTGGGCGCCGACGGATCGAAATTCTCCTCGACGGCAATTGCGGCGCGGTTGTCGAACTCGACGATGATCGCTTTGGCCACCGCTTCTTTGGAATCGAAGTGGTAGTAGAACGCACCTTTGCTGACACCGGCGCGTTGCAGTACGTCGGCGAGTCCTGTTTCGCCGTAACCTAATTCGCTGAACAATTCGACAGCCGTTTCGATGATCTTCCGGCGTGTCGCCTCAGCGCGGGCCTGCAGTGCCACCCTTGCCAACTCCCGTTCTGGTTCCCCGCGGACCATCGTGCGATCCCCCGAGTACTCGTCTTCAGTGTAGTCCTCACCCCCACTGACAGCTGACGTCCGGGTCCGGTGTCGCACCGGCCTGCGCAGCGCCGACCGCTGCGATCAACCCCCGCGACCCGTCGCGGGTCCGATGAGGCAGGATGATGATGCTGTTCGGCGAGATTTCTGCGATGGTGAGGAGTCCGATGGGCGAGCCGACCACCAACGGCGGCGGGGCGGAATTGCGGCCCAAGTACTCCCGGGTGCTGCTGAAACTCGGTGGCGAGATGTTCGGCGGCGGTGCGGTGGGACTCGATCCCGACGTCGTCGCCCAGGTCGCCCGCCAGATCGCCGAGGTCGTCCGCAGCGGCGTCCAGGTCGCGGTCGTTATCGGCGGCGGCAACTTCTTCCGCGGGGCGCAACTGCAGCAGCGCGGCATGGAGCGGACCCGGTCGGACTACATGGGCATGCTCGGCACCGTGATGAACAGCCTGGCGTTGCAGGACTTCCTCGAGAAGGAAGGCATCCAGACCCGCGTGCAGACCGCCATCACCATGGGCCAGGTCGCCGAGCCGTACCTGCCGTTGCGGGCGCGCCGGCACCTGGAGAAGGGCCGGGTGGTGATCTTCGGCGCGGGCATGGGTCTGCCGTACTTCTCCACCGACACCACCGCCGCGCAGCGCGCCCTGGAGATCGGGGCCGAGGTGGTGCTGATGGCCAAGGCGGTCGACGGCGTGTTCACCGACGACCCCCGGACGAACCCGGACGCCCAGATGATCACCGAGATCAGCCACCGCGAGGTGATCGACCGCGGGCTGGGCGTGGCCGACGCCACCGCCTTCAGCCTCTGTATGGATAACGGCATGCCGATCCTGGTCTTCAACCTGCTGACGAACGGGAATATCGCCCGGGCGGTGGCGGGTGAGAAGATCGGGACGTTGGTAACGAGCTGAAGCTCACCACCTAGTAGGAGCATTGAATGATTGACGAGGCACTCTTCGACGCCGAAGAGAAGATGGAGAAGGCCGTCGCGGTGGCCCGTGACGACCTCGCGTCCATTCGAACGGGTCGGGCCAACCCGGGCATGTTCTCCCGCATCGTGTTCGACTACTACGGCTCGCCGACGCCGATCACCCAGGTGTGCAGCATCAACGTGCCCGAGGCCCGGATGGTCGTCATCAAGCCCTACGAGGCCAATCAGTTGCGCCCCATCGAGGAGGCGATCCGCAACTCCGACCTCGGCGTCAATCCGACCAACGACGGCAACATCATCCGGGTGTCGATCCC
>NZ_JAFMJZ010000164.1 GCF_017853185.1 Mycolicibacterium sp. | reverse complement strand
TCGGCCCGAACGAATTCGGCCCGGCCCATCCGGCGCTGCAGATCCTTGCTCGGCGCAATGGCATCGACCGCGATGACCTGGTTGATCAGCGGATTCTGCGCAAGACGCGCGGTCAGGTAACCGCCGAGAAAACGGCATGCACCGGTGACCAGCACGACCTTCGGGTAGTGCGGCGCATCCGAGCCCAAGCCGCCGTAATCCATGCGGCCAGCGTATCGGCTACTTGCCCAGTTTTCTGCGCTGGACCCGGGTACGACGCAGCAGCTTGCGGTGCTTCTTCTTGGACATCCGCTTACGCCGCTTCTTGATGACTGAACCCATGAACTCCGCTACCTAGCTTTGATCGCCTTGATTTCGGACGCAACCATACCCAAGTGGGCAGGCGGAACGGAAAACGGCTGGATTAACCGGCGTCGAAGTACGACGTCTCGAGAAGATCGTGGACGGCCTTGGCGTGCACCCGGAACGAACGGCCGACGCGGACGGCGGGCAGTTCTCCGTTGTGAACCAGGCGGTACACCGTCATCTTGCTGACCCGCATCAGCGCGGCCACTTCGGCGACGGTGAGAAACTGCGTTCTCGGCTGGCCTTCGGCAGCACCGGTCTCCCGTGCCGACTTGCCGGCGGAGTCCCGCCCGTTCATAGACGTCATCGCAATCCATTCCCGTCAGGCGCAGGCAGTTCCAGCGGCTTCCCCACCGCTGGACCCTCCCCGCGCATACACGAGGAGAATAGCGTGGCCAATGGGGTTGTTGCGACGGGTGTTTGTTAATCCCTTAGGAAATTGCAGAACTACTCTGATGTAATTCCGAGCTGCTCAGAGCGTGTTTTCGCGGCGTCGACCGCAGCCTGGACGGCGGCCCGCAGCCCTCCCCGCTCCAGTTCGCGCAGGCCAGCGGCAGTAGTCCCGCCCGGCGAGGTGACCAGCGCCCGCAACTGGGCCGCCGTGGTGTCCGGCCGGCCCGCCGACTGGCCCGCATCGGCCTCCAGACGGTCCAGCAGCATCGCCGCGGAGCCCGCCATGGTCTGGACCGCCAGATCGGTGGAGACCTGACGGGTCAGACCGATGGCGACGCCGGCGTCGATCAACGCCTCGAGGAACAGGAAGAAGTAGGCCGGACCCGATCCCGACACCGCGGTGACGGCGTCGATCTGCGGTTCGGTGACGGTCAGTGCCCCGCCGACGCTCTCGAAGAGTTCCGCGGCCGCAGCGACCTGCGCATCGGCGGCGAACCGGCCGCCGGCCAGCGCACTGACGCCGGAACCCACCAGCGCCGGGGCGTTGGGCATCACCCTGACGACCGGCGATCCGGCGGGCAGCCGGGCCTCGTAGAACGCTGTGGTGACGCCGGCGACGACGCTGACGACGACCTGCTCGACCGCATTGCCATCGGCGCGGGACGCGGCGGCGGCGATCGCCTCCACCGCCGATTCGACGTCACTGGGCTTGACCGCGACGATCACGTAGTGGGCGTTCTCCACCGCGTCGGCGATCGACGCGGTGACCTGTACCCCGTGGGTCCGGGAGAGGTAGGCGGCACGCTCAGGCATCCGCTCGGCGACCACCATGTCCTTGGCCGACCGGCCCGACCGAAGCAGCCCCGCAAGGAGTGCCTCGCCCATATTGCCGCCGCCGACGAATGCGATTCTGGCCATGGTCGACAACCCTACTCAGGCGGAACCAGGGCAAGCTGCCTGGTTTGCACGATGATCCGTCCGGTGCTGTCGACGACGGTGTGGTCCTCGTCGAACCAGTCCCGGCCGATCTGGGTGGCGGTGCAGAGCACCCGCAGCCAGCCGTCGGCCGGCAGACCACGCAGGTAGGCGGTCAACTGCACGGTCGGAGCCCAACCGCGCCGCCCCACCGCGTAGGGCACCGGCAGCGAGATGTCCCCGCACATCAGGGCGAACAGTTCGTCCACTTCGCCCTCCCTGGGCCGTGCCCAGACCTGGAAGGCCGGGGCCTGGCCGTCGAGCAGGGTGTCGGCCACCAGTGGCCGGATGTCGCAGCCGCGGGCGAGGTGGTTGATCTCCGCGGCCGGATGGCCCGGCCCGATTGGTAAGACGTCGGCCGGGGGTTCCGGAGCCATCACCGGGACGACCGGATTGCCGGAGAACAACGGAGTGGCGTCATGTTCGGGATCGCCCAGGGTGACCACCGCGTGCACACAGGCCCGCTCCCCCTGGACCAGTTCGACGTCGACCAGCCCGATGCGACGGCCCTTCTTGCGCACCGTGGTGATCAGCCGCACCGGACCGGGATCCGGGGCGGACAGGAAGTTGGCCGAGACGGCGACCGGATGCGCCGTGGAAATCCCGTACCCCTGGCGGGCGGCTTTGGCGCACAGCGCCACCATGACTCCGCCGTGAATCTTCGGGCCGATCGCCCAGTTGTCGTCGAGGTTGCCTTCGAAACTCATCGAGGACTCGCCGGGCCGCTCATCGAGCGGCCGTAGGATCATCGCGTCGGCGAATCGTGGTGTCATCTAAGCCTTCTCGTTCAGGGCCGTCTCGTTCAGCGCAACAGGTGTGTGCGCGCGAACTGTAGCGATTCGGTCAGCAGATCGTCGCGCTCAGCCTTGGTACGCGCCTCCGAAGTCGTGACCTCAAGAACGACATGACCGGTGAAATCGCTGCCGGCCAGCATCTGGCACACCTCGGCGGTGGGCTGCGTCCCGCGGCCGGGCACCAGGTGCTCATCGGTGGCGGCGCCGTTGCCGTCACACAGATGCAGGTGCACCAGACCGGACCCCATCCGGCTGGCCATGTCGAGAGCATCGGTGCCCGCGGTCGCCGTGTGCGAGAGATCCAGCGTGTAGTGCGCATGGTTGCCGTCGAGCGGGTCGTAGGACGGCGCGAACGCCGAGATGCCCGCGCCGGGATGCCCGCCGCGGCGACGCATCCGGTCGATCGACTGCTGGCCCGCGCCGAAGAACCGGTCGGTCCGGAACGGGAACATGTTCTCCACCGCGACCATCACGTCGCTGCGTTCCTCCAGCCAGGCCACCTGCTCGCTGAATCCCTCGGCATACCGGCGCTGCCAACGGAACGGCGGATGCACCACGACGGTCTGTGCGCCGAGGCGCTCGGCCGCCTGCACACTGCGGGTGAGCTTCTCGATCGGGTCCGCACCCCACACCCGTTGGGAGATGAGCAGACACGGCGCGTGCACGCTCAAGACCGGCATGTCGTAGCGCCGGGACAACTGGGAGACGGCGCCGATGTCCTGGCTGACCGACTCCGACCACACCATCAGTTCCACGCCGTCGTAGCCCAACTCGGCGGCGGACTCGAAGGCCGCCTCGGCCTTCAGCGGGTAAACGGAGGCCGTCGAGAGACCGACCTTGATGGCGGGGCGCACGGTGAAATCAGGTCGACTGCAGCAAGGCGAGCGGGCCCAGCGTGATCAAGGCTCCCACCGCCACCGCTATGAGGGTGCTGCCGATGTCCTCAGTCTTGCGAACCACCCGGACCGCGACGACCAATCCGAGGATCACCAGCACTGAAAGAACAAGGGCGACAATGGTATTCCAGCGCCACAGCTGATCGAAGGCGAGGAACAGACCGGCGCCGAACGCGACCGCCAGCACCGACTGGAACACTGCCGCCAGCATGTGCCGGAATCCGCCGGTCCGGCCCCGTTCGGCCTCGACGGGTGCGGCGGTGTCGACGGCTTCCTCGACAGTCTCCTTGCGAGTTTCCGTTCGGACTCCACGTCGGGCGATGTCGTCGGCCATGGTCTCACCGCTGAACAGCGCTCCGGAGGATGCCTCGAGGTAGGACCGAAGTTCCTCGGCGTCCTCGCCCTGTTCCGCCAGCAGCGCGTCGAGATCCACCGACTCATCCACCGGGTCGGGGGCCATCTGTTCGGCCCCGGACGTCATGCGCACCGGACGGGGATACTCGCTGAGTTCCGGACCGGAGGCCCGGCGTGGCAGCGGTTCCTCCGAAAGCTGCGGCGGACCGGCTTCCTCGACGGGTTCGTCCTCGCCGGGTTCGTCCTCGGCGATGTCCTCTTCGCCGAGATCCTCCGCGACGAGATCCTCCGCGACGGCGGACTCCTCAGCCGGGGCTTCCTCGACGACGACTTCCTCGACGACGGATTCCTCGACAAGGTCCGCCGCGACGCGGTCGTCCTCAGCGAGGTCTCCCTCCACCGCGACTTCCTCGACAGCGACTTCCTCGACGGCGGATTCCTCGGCGGCGGATTCCTCGATGGGAGCGTCATCAACCTCCTCGGCGGGGGCTTCGGTATCGCCCTCCTCGAGGATCACCGTGGCGGCCGACTCCTCGGCTTCGGAATGGATCACCACCGTCGCAGCGGACGCCGCAGGTTCAGAATCGGCAACAGACTCTTCGACCGCAGGGACTTCGGCGACAGACTCTTCGACCGCAGGGACTTCGGCGACAGACTCTTCGACCGCAGGCACATCGACCGCAGGCACTTCGGCCACAGGCTCATCCCGGATGATCGGGATCTCTGCGGTCAGCTCCGACACCGAGATCGCGTCAGCGTTACCCCTGCGGCGGTGCCGCCGACCGCCAGCCGGCGGCGCACCGATGGTCCCGTTGCGGGCCAGCAGTTCGGCGACCGAGATCGGCCGGGTGTTCTGGCTGTCGTCTGATTCGTCGCTCATCGTCTGTCTTCCACCAGGGCGGTTCCATCGGCTTCACTGTCGAGCCGGCGCAGGATGATGCCCTCACGCAGTGCCCACGGGCAGATGTCGACCGATTCCAGCGACAGCGCGCGCATCGCCGCTTCCGCCACCAGAGCACCGGCCACGATCTGTGGAGCCCGCTCGACACTCACCCCTTCCAGTTCGGCACGGTCCGCCGTGGTCATCCTAGAGATGAAAGCTATGAGTTGGCGCAGTCCGTTGGCAGTCAGCGTCCGCTTGGCCCTGGGGCCGGCCGCCGACGGCGCGGCACCGGTCAGCCGGGCCAGCGACCGGAACGTCTTCGAGGTGGCCACCGCCAGATCAGGCGGACCCGCGTCCAGGATCCGGGCGGCGGCGTCGGTCATCTCCGCTTCCAGGAAGTCCCGCAGCATGGCCACCCGGCGACGGCCCGGCGGGTCTTTGGTCAGCCATGCCCTGGTCAACCGGCCCGCCCCCAACGGCAGCGACATGGCCACTTCCGGTTCCTCATCCAGCCCGGTGGACAACTCCAACGAACCGCCGCCGATGTCGAGGTTGGTGATCCGGCCGGCGCTCCAGCCATACCAGCGGCGCACCGCCAGGAAGGTCAGCCGGGACTCGTCGGGGCCGGAGAGCACCTTCAGATCGACACCGCTCTCGGCGCGAACCTCGGCCAGCACCTTGTCGGAGTTGGTGGCGTCGCGCACCGCCGAGGTGGCGAACGCCATCAGCTCCTCGCAGCCCGAGCTGGCCGCGAGTTTGGCGAACTCGTCAACGGTCGCGATGAGCTTGTCAGCGCCCCGGCGGGTGAGCTTTCCGTCCTCGTCGATCGCCTCGGCCAGACGCAGTGGCGCCTTGGTGGAACTCATCGGCGTGGGGTGGCCGCCGCGATGGGCGTCGACCACCAACAGATGCACCGTGTTGCTGCCGACATCGAGCACGCCCAGTCGCACGCCCATCAACCTAATGCGTCTACGGTTGTCAGCGTGACAAGGAGGCATCCCGGCGAGGTCGAGTTGGATTTCCCACGCGAGTGGGTGGAGTTCTACGACCCCGCCAATGACGAACATCTGATCGCTGCCGATCTGACCTGGCTGATGTCGAACTGGACGTGTGTGTTCGGCACGCCGGCCTGTCAGGGCACCGTCGAGGGCCGCCCGGACGACGGCTGCTGCTCGCATGGCGCGTTCCTGTGCGACGACGATGACGAAGCCAATCTCGCCGCAGCCGTGAAGAAGCTGACTGACGAGGACTGGCAGTTCCGCGACAGGGGGCTCGGCAAGAAGGGGTACCTCGAACTCGACGAGTACGAGGACCAGCCCAACATGCGGACCCGTAAGTACAAGGGCGCCTGCATCTTTCTCAATCGGCCCGGATTCGAGGGCGGTATCGGCTGCGCACTGCACAGCAAGGCGCTCAAACTGGGCGTCGAGCCGTGGACCATGAAACCCGAAGTCTGCTGGCAGCTTCCGGTCCGGCGTACCCAGGAATGGGTCAAGCGGCCGGACGGCAGCGAGATCCTCAAGACCACGATCTCCGAATACGACCGGCGTGGGTGGGGTGAGGGCGGCGAGGACCTGCACTGGTACTGCTCTGGCGACCCGGCGGCCCATGTCGGAAGCAGGCCGGTTTGGCAGTCCTACGGTCCCGAACTCACCGAGTTGATCGGCGAGAAGGCCTACGCGGAACTGGCGGCGATGTGCAAGCGGCGCAGCGGTCTCGGGCTGATCGCGGTGCACCCAGCCACCCGGGCAGCATCTTCTGCCGATTAGACCGGAAAATCAGCTCGTTTCATTCGGCTGACTCCTGGGCGGCTCGCTTTGCCGCGCCGCATTGTCGTCAGCCCTCCAGCTTGTAGCCCAGTCCGCGCACCGTCAGAAGGTGGACCGGATTGGCCGGGTCGGACTCGACCTTGGAGCGCAGACGTTTGACATGCACGTCGAGCGTCTTGGTGTCACCGACGTAGTCCGCGCCCCAGACCCGGTCGATGAGCTGGCCGCGGGTCAACACCCGGCCCTTGTTGCGCATCAGGTACTCCAGCAGGTCGAACTCCTTGAGCGGCAGCGCGACCTCAGCACCGCGCACGGTGACGACATGCCGTTCGATATCCATCCGTACCGGGCCGGCCTCCAAGACGGCGTCGGCGAATCCGATCTCATCGGCTTCACTCCCGCGGCGCAGCACCGCCCGGATGCGGGCGATGAGTTCACGTGCCGAGTACGGCTTGGTGACGTAGTCGTCAGCGCCGAGTTCCAGGCCGAGCACCTTGTCGAGTTCGCTGTCACGGGCGGTCACCATGATGACCGGCACGCCGGAACGGATCCGCAACTGCTTGCAGACGTCGGTGCCGCTCATCCCGGGCAACATCAGGTCCAGCAG
>NZ_JAFMJZ010000163.1 GCF_017853185.1 Mycolicibacterium sp. | reverse complement strand
CAGCGCGGCCAGTAGTTCGGTTAATGCCTGTTTCTCGGCGGTGGGGTCAGGGTGGGATGTCCGGATCGCCTTGAGTGTGTGGTCGATCCTGCCGTCGAGGTCGTCCCACTCAGCGGAGTCGAGCGGCTTAAGCCGGTTTTCGGCCTCGTCCCACGCGGTTTCCAAGTCGGTGATCCGAGCCACTGCGCCAGGCTGGTCGCCGGACTGCACCTTGGCGAGGGTGTCGGAGACGATGGTGCGGAAATTGTTGATGTCGCTGGGCGGGAACGTGGCCGTCGTATTCCCGCCTGGCGGTGGGGAGACCGCTGCTACGTCGGGGCCGTCCGCTTCTTCAATGGCCGGGGAGGTGCCGTGCGGCTGACCAGAGGCCCACACCAGCAGGGCGGCGGTCGCCGCAGCGACGACAGCGTAGAAGCCGACCATTAGGTGTTCGCGGCCCCGATTGACTGTGACAGCGTCCTGGGCGGCGACGGGGTTTTGCATCACGTCGCGGCGCGTGATGGTCAGGTAGATCACGGTGGCCAGAATCGCGGCCAGGAACAGCACGCTCGTGCCTGCCGTCCCCAGGCCCAGGCCGCCTTCGACGGCGGGACGGGCCAGCCAGTCACCCAGGTTCGCACCCAGGGGGCGGGTCAGGATGTAGGCCAGCCAGAAGGCCAGCACCGGGTTGGCTCCCAACCGCCAGCCGACTACGACCGCTGCGATCAGCCCTGCGGGCAGCAGCACTGATACGCCGGGGTTCCATCCCGTCAGTTCCAGAGTCCAGTCCCCGACGGCAGTACCCAGAGCGAACGTCACCAGGACTGCCAGCCAGTAGAACGCCTCGCGGGGCGTGGTCACGATGCTGTGGATCGACAGGGTGCGTTCGCGGGCGTACCAAATGCCGAACACCACCGCCAGGATCGCGGCAAAGACAGCGGTGCTGAGAACCAGGGGAACGCCCACCGCGTCGGTGAGGATGTCGGTGTAGAGCGTGCCGGTCACACTCAGCACCACCACGGTCAACCAGTAGGCGAACGGCACATACCGGCGCAGACTCATCTGCCAGCCCAGCACCGCCACCAACGCAACCGTGAAGATGATGGTGGTGGTCTTCAATCCCAGGCCGAGGGTTTCGTTGACCCAGTCGGCGAAACTCTCCCCGACCGTGGTGCACAGAATCTTGATCACCCAGAACCAGATGGTGACCTCGGGCACCTTGCTCAGCATGGTGCGCACCTTGACGGACGGATCGAAACCCCGCACCTCAGCCATAACGCGGCAAACTAGCAGACCAGCCTGGCAATGGAGGTACACCTCACAGGTGGTCTGGGCCGCCTCGTGTACTGGGTGGCCGCTGAGGACTGACTCGGAGTTCGGCTTCATCGCGTCAGGACTAGACCTGGCCTACCACTGGATTTGGAAATCTCATTGAGCAGTGGCCCCCGACCAGGGCTGCTAATGGCCGAGGTGCAGGTCGTGCTGGGCAATTTCTTTGCACTTGGTCGGCACTAATCTGCGTGCTTTCTGTAGGCACGTGACGGGTAGGTCGGCTGCCCGTACAGATCGGTGGTCATCCGTGAACCGTCCGCAGATCGTCCGCAGCAGTATTTCCCGAAGCTTCTCCCGGTCAACAGAGCCAACGCACTGAGCTGCGACTTTGGCGAACAGCCAACGCAGCTCGGGCCTGCAAACGCCAAGAAGATCGGACTGTAAATCCGTCGGCGAAAGCCTACACAGGTTCGAATCCTGTACCTGCCACCACGTTTGCGGCGATCGCCATAGGCTGCAGGTCATGTCGAGCAATCACGTGAACCTGTCCCAAGACGAAGTTGCGCTGGTCGATCAGACCGCGCCGGAAGCCCTGTCCCGGATGGACGAGCAGTCTCTGACGGACCTGCAGAGCCGGCTCCGGAAGGTGCGGGACAAGAATTTCAGCCTGCTGCGACGCCAGGGTGCGGCACGCGTGGAGGCCGAAGGCGGCCGGGGTGCCGCCGAGCCGGCCAACGAACGACGAAACGACAAGGTCGACGTGCTGGATGAGGCCTTGGCCCGGGTGGCTGCGCGACTGGAGGACGCCGGCCGCTAGGGGCCGGTGCCGCCTCGAGTGTCAGCCGGGGGAGTTAGCGCGAAGGGACTGTTGTTGTAGCTGTGACAACACTTCCCGACCGGGTTATTTCCCCGTCAGCGTAATAATCCAGGGAGTTTTGCTCTTTCTGCTCATTTGCGGTAAGATGTCGACGTTATTTGCTGAGCTAGGTCGGGGATGGACATGAGCACTGGTCAGAGCTACATCGGACGGGTCGGCGCACTGGCGGTGCTCCTCGGCGTCGGCGGGGCTATCGCGGCTCTGCCCGCAACGGCGACCGCCGACACCGGGACGACGGACGCCGGTTCGCGTCAGACCCACGGTGCCCGCGGCGAGGCCCAGGACCAGACCTCGACCGATTCGGCCGCCTCGTCCCCGTCGACCCGGCGCAGCGGACACGGACCGGCGAAGCCGGGCGGCGCCGCGAGCGTCGCTCCGAACCGCGCCGATCGCACCGCACGCCCGGCGGCAGTTCCGGCGCCCGTCATCGACAACTCCGTGATCGGCACCGCGGATTCGACCTCGACGCACGCGTCCACCGATGAGGTGACCGTCGATTCGAGCGCCACCGCCGTCAACGCCACCGTCGTGCCGTCGGTTGTCGCAGCCGCGCAGGCCATCGTCACCGAAACGGTGTCGTCGGTCCGGTCCACCGCGGTCATGACCTCGGCCGCACCCCGTGGGGCACTGTCCGGCACCGGCGTCAACCCGCTGAACTGGTTGGCGGGCGGCGCCGACCCGACTGCACCGTTCGCCGCGCCGCTCGCCTGGGCGGCGCTGGCCGTCAGCCGGCGGGAGAGCACCACGACCACGTCCGCTCCCGCCGCCGCGGTGACCACCGCGGCCCCCGCGGCAGCCCTGACCGGTCCGCTGGCCGCACCGGGTGTCGGCACCGCGTTGCTCACTGCTGCCAAGCAGCTCGTTCTGACGGTGGCCGGCGGCGGCAACATCGGCGTGGCGCTGCAGAACGCCATGACCTCGCTGGCCGCCGACCCCGCGTTCGCCGCCGTCTCGCTGGCCTCGGTCCTGGCCGACCCGGGCGCAGCCCAGGCGCTGGGACAGACCGCGAGCGACCTGATCACCGGACTCGCGGCGGACGCCACCGTGCGTGCCGCAGTCGGCGGTTGGATCAGCAGCTCGCTGTCCGCGGCCGTGGCGAACTACCCCGGCGCGTCCGGAATCGCCTCGACGGTCGCCAATGCGGCAGTCGCATTGCTGGCAGACCCGGCCGCCGCCAACGGCCTTGGCGCCGTTGCCAATTCGTTCGTGACCAGCCTGCTGAGCCAGCCCGGCGTCTCGACCACGCTCACCGACGTCGCCACCCAACTGATCAGCGGCTTGGAAGGCAACGATCCCGCCGCCGCGGCTAATGCGGCCTGGAATGCGCTGGAGGCCAACACGGGCTTCGTCTCCGGCTTCGGTGCAGCCGTCAGCACGGCGGTCAACACCGGACTGACCGACTCGGGTCTGGTCAACGGACTGGGCAACGCCGTCAGTTCGCTCATCGGCGGCGTGGCCGGCGACCCGGCCCTGCAGTCTCTTGTCGTCCAGCAGATCAACAGCTACCTGGCCTCGGCGGGTACCGGCAGCCCGGTGGCCGGCGCCCTCGGCGCCGTCGTCTCCGGTCTGATCACCAACCCCGCGGTCGTCAGCGGCCTCGCGGGCGCGGCCGGTTCGGTGGTCACCAGCTTCCTCGGCCAGCCCGGCATCGCCTCGGCACTGGCAGGCACTGCCGGCCAGGCCGCCACCGCGCTGGTGGCAGGAGCCTCGACCCCGGCTGTGCTGCAGGCCGCGGTTGCGGGACTGGCGGCCAATCCGGCCTTCAACCCGGCGCTCGCCGCCTCCGTCGGCACCGCCGTGAACGCATTGCTCAATGACTCGGCTCTGATCAACGCCATCGCCACGGCGGCCTCCTCGGTGGTCAGTGGGCTGGCCACCGACCCGTCCGTCATCGCGTCCCTGACCGATGCGATCCCGGCGCCGTACGGCGCGGCGATCCTGGGAATGCTGGCCGATCCCGCTGCCACCACCCGACTGGCCGGGCTGGTCGGCTCGTTGGTGACCGGCTTCGTCGGCCAGCAGGGCGTTGCGGCCGCACTGTCGGATGCCGCCACTCAGGTTGTCGCGGCCGTGCTGGCCGGAACCCCGGCGCCGGTCGCGCTGCAGAGTGCGTTCGCCTCGATCCAGGCGGTCCCGGCCTTCGCAGCCGCGCTGAGCAACACCATCTCGGCCGCGATCAGCGGGATCCTCGGCGACCAGGCGGTCCAGACGGTCGTCACCACCGTGACCGAAGAGGCCATCACCAATCTGGTCAACGACGCCACGACGTCGTTGCCGCCGGTAGTGGGCGACGTCCTGATCGCCGCGGTCGATTCGCTGGTGTCCAACTCCGCCGTCCAGGACCTGATCGGCGAGGTCGCCGGCACCGTTGTGGGCGGTGAGACGACGGTGGCCGATCTGGCCCCGACGCTGATCGAGTCCGTCATCGGCTCGCCGCCGCTGCAGCTCGCTCTTGCTGCCGCGGTGGGCCAGGGCATCGGCGCGTTGTTCGGTGACAACCCGGTCGGCTTCATCGTCGCCCAGGTGACCGGTGCGGCCGCGGCCATCGCCATCGGCATGGCCTCCGGTTTGGCCGGCCTGATCAACCTCTTCAACCCCGGCTTCCTCACGTCGCTGTTCGGCGGTACCCCCAGCGCGGCGGCCGGCATCTACCTGGTCGACCCGAACGCGACGCTGGTGCCGCTGACGGTCTAGGCCGTCATATCCCCGCAGTCCATATCCCTGTTGTCGCGCATGGCGGGACCAATGCGGGTTTACTGACTCCACGTCTTTTCGGGCCCACGCCCGTTTGATCAGGGGGAGGTCAGCTTGCGTCTCGTCGATTTCAAGGCCAAGACGCCGCTCATCGGGATGTTCATGGTCTTTCTGGCGATGGCCATCGTCGCGGTGACGGCGTATCAACGGGCCGGGTGGTACTCGATCGTCGGCTATGCAATTGCAGCGGGGATCGCGGTGTTCGGGGTGATGTTCACCTTCCGTGACATTCCGGAGCCGCCGCACGACTCGAAGGACACGCAACAGTGACCGCGGCCTCCGAACCCTCGCCCTCAACACTGAGCGCCGAGGACGAGGGCTACCACAAGAGCCTCAAGCCGCGGCAGTTGCAGATGATCGCCATCGGCGGCGCCATCGGGACGGGCCTGTTCCTCGGTGCCGGCGGCCGGCTCGCCAGCGCCGGCCCGGGCCTGTTCCTCGTGTACGCGCTGTGCGGCGTCTTCGTGTTCTTCATCCTGCGCGCGATGGGCGAACTGGTCCTGCACCGGCCGTCCTCGGGTTCCTTCGTCTCCTACGCCCGGGAGTTCCTCGGCGAGAAGGCCGCGTACGTGGCCGGCTGGATGTACTTCCTGAACTGGGCGATGACCACCATCGTCGACTCCACCGCGATCGCGACCTACGCCAGGTTCTGGGGGTTCTTCGACCGCTTTCCGCAGTGGCTGATCGCATTGGTGGCACTGGCACTGGTGTTCGCGATGAACATGGTCTCGGTCGCGCTGTTCGGGGAGTTCGAGTTCTGGGCTGCGCTGATCAAAGTCGTTGCGCTGCTGGGCTTCCTGGTTGCCGGCACCATCTTCCTGGGCGGGCGGTACCAGATCGACGGGCACTCGACCGGCTTCAGTGTGGTCTCCAACCACAGCGGGTGGTTCCCGGTCGGCGTGCTGCCACTGGTCGTCGTCACCTCCGGCGTCGTCTTCGCCTATGCCGCCGTCGAACTGGTCGGCACGGCTGCCGGTGAGACGGCCGAACCGGAGAAGATCATGCCGCGCGCCATCAACTCGGTGATCGCGCGTATCGCGCTGTTCTACGTCGGCTCGCTGTTCCTGCTCGCGCTGCTGCTGCCCTACACCGACTACTCGGCCGACGAGAGCCCGTTCGTCACGTTCTTCTCCAAGGTTGGGATCCAGGGCGGCGGCACGGTGATGAACCTTGTCGTGATGACGGCTGCCTTCTCCAGCCTCAACGCCGGCCTGTACTCCACCGGCCGCATCCTGCGCTCGATGGCGATGAACGGCAGCGCTCCGAAGTTCACCGGCGTGATGTCCTCGCGCGGTGTGCCCTACGGCGGTATCTGCCTGACGGCGTCCATCGGTCTGCTGGGTGTGCTGCTCAACGGCGTGGTGCCGAGCATGGCGTTCGAGATCGTCCTCAACGTCGCCTCACTCGGCATCCTCTCCTCATGGGCAACCATCGTCATCTGCCAACTGCAACTGTTCCGGTGGTCGCAGCAGGGCAAGATGACCCGGCCGTCGTTCCAGATGTGGGGATCGCCTTACACCGGCTACCTCACCCTGGCCTTCCTGTTGGGGGTGCTGGTGCTGACCGGCTTCAACTACCCGATCGGCACCTGGACGGTCGCCAGCATCGCGGTGCTGATTCCGGCACTGGCCGGTGGCTGGCTGCTGGTGCGCGACAGGGTCAGCGCCATCGCCGGCGACCGGGTCGGGCACACCGGTCCGTTCCCGGTGGTCGCCAACCCGCCGCCGCCGAAGAATCGGGGCTGAACCGCACAGGTCGTGTGCTATATCCGTAGGTGACGTGAGAAATTCAGTTCGGGGTACCGGGAGTGGACCGGGGAGGGTCGGCGCTCTGGCGCTGGCCCTCGGTGTGGGCGCTCTGGTCACCGCGATGCCGGCCGCGGCCGATACCGGAGGGCGTTCCGCCGGAGATGGGACGGTTTCTGCGGACTCCGCTGCGGCGACCAGACGCAGTCCGTCCTCGCCGGTGTCGAAGTCCCGCCACTCGCCGAAACAAGGCGCTGCCATCTCGACACGGGGCCGCACGAATCTCCCGCCGACCGTCTCCGTTCAGCGGCCGCAGCTGAATTCCACCGTGGAGTCCGTTGCGGTGGAGATGCATTCGGCTCCAGCGTCGAGCGTCAACGCAGTGTCGGGCGACGAATCACCACCGCCTTCGGTGGCTTCAGTGGCTTCGGTGG
>NZ_JAFMJZ010000162.1 GCF_017853185.1 Mycolicibacterium sp. | reverse complement strand
CGACTACCACCACCCCGAACGACTACTCCCACCCGACGACGACGCCGCCTGACTGGGGCGGGCCTGAGTGTTCAGGCGGGCCGGATCTCGAGGCCGACGGTGCGACCCGCGCCACCGCGCAGCTTGGAGAACAGGCTGAAGATCCGGCCGACGATGCCGTAGCGCTTGTTGATGGCGCGGTAGACGGCCTCGGTGTGCGAGTCGTCGAGCACGGTGGCGACCGCCTCGACCGGTTCGCCCTTGACGTTGCCGCGCATGTCGCAGACCGCCAGGGTGACCCGCGGAGTGTTGCGGATGCGCTTGACCTTCCACGAATTCTTCTCGGTGATCATCACCACGCGGTCGCCGTCACGGGCGATCCAGATCGGCGTCGGCTTCGGCCGGCCGTCCTTGGTGAACGTGGTGAGCGAGACGTACTGTGCTTTGGACACATCGTCGAAATTGGCAGCCATGCCACCAAGCTACCTGGCCTCCAACTCGCCCTCGGTCTCCAGCATCACCCTGCGCAGGCCGTCCAGGATCGACGGGTCTGGTTCGGCCCACATACCGCGGGCATGCGCCTCCAACAGCCGCTCCGACATCCCGTGCAGCGCCCACGGATTCGACTCGGACAGAAACTTACGGTTCTCCGGATCCAGCACGTACTGCTCGGTCAACTGCTCGTACATCCAGTCGGCCATCACCCCGGCGGTGGCGTCATAGCCGAACAGGTAGTCCACGGTGGCGGCCATTTCGAAGGCGCCCTTGTAGCCGTGCCGGCGCATCGCCGCCATCCAGCGCGGGTTGACCACCCGGGCCCGGAAAACCCGGGTCGTCTCCTCCGACAGCGTCCGGGTGCGCACCGCATCGGGTCGGGTGTTGTCGCCGATGTAGGCGGCGGGAGCCTTGCCGGTCAGCGCGCGGACGGTGGCGATCATGCCGCCGTGGTACTGGAAGTAGTCATCGGAGTCGGCGATGTCGTGTTCGCGGCAGTCGGTGTTCTTCGCCGCCACCGCGATACGCCGGTACTGGTGCTCCATGTCGGTCGCGGCGGGACGGCCGTCGAGTCCGCGGCCGTAGGCGAAACCGCCCCAGGCGGTGTAGACCTCAGCCAGGTCGGCATCGTCGCGCCAGTTGCGGCTGTCGATCAGTTGCAGCAGACCGGCGCCGTAGGTGCCGGGCTTGGAGCCGAAAATCCTTGTGGTGGCACGCCGTTCGTCGCCGTGCTCGGCAAGATCGGCCTGGGCGTGGGCACGCACGAAGTTCCGCTCGGCGGGCTCCTCGAGCGCGGCGACCAGACGCACGGCGTCATCCATCATGGCCACCACATGGGGGAAGGCGTCCCGGAAGAAACCGGAGATCCGCACCGTCACGTCGATGCGGGGACGGCCGAGTTCCTCCAGCGGTATCGCTTCGAGGTCCACGACCCGGCGCGACGCGTCGTCCCACACCGGCCGCACGCCGAGCAGGGCGAGCACCTCGGCGATGTCGTCACCGGAGGTGCGCATGGCCGAGGTTCCCCACGCCGAGAGGCCGACCGATCGCGGCCAGTCGCCGTAGTCGGCGCGATAGCGGTCCAGCAGTGAGTCGGCCATCGCCACACCGGTCTCCCAGGCCAGCCGCGACGGCATCGCCTTGGGATCGACCGAGTAGAAGTTGCGGCCGGTGGGCAGCACGTTGACCAGCCCGCGCAGCGGCGACCCGGACGGCCCTGCCGCGATGTAGCGGCCGTCCAGGGCGCGCAGCACCTGGTCGATCTCGCCGGCCGTGCCGGCCAGCCGGGGCACCACCTCCTGGGCGGCGAAGCGCAGGATCCGCGCCACGGCCGGGTCGTCGGTGAGCGCGTCCACAAAACCGGGATCCCAGCCCGCGGCCTGAAGTGCGGCCAGCAGTTCGCGGGCCCGGGCCTCGGCGGCGTCGACGGCGGTGCGCTCGTCGCTGCCGTCCTCGGCGAGGCCGAGAGCCTGACGCAGCCCCGGCAGATGCTGTTCGCCGGCGAACAATTGCCGGGCCCGCAGAATGGCCAGCACGAGGTCCAACTCGGCCGCGCCGACGGGAGCCTGCGCCAGGATGTGCAGGCCGTCGCGGATCTGGACGTCCTTGATCTCGCACAGCCAGCCGTCGACGTGCAGCAGCATGTCGTCGAAGTTGTCGTCCTCCGGGCGCTCGGCCAGGCCCAGATCGTGGTCCATCTTCGCCGCGCGCATCAGCGTCCAGATCTGCTGACGGATAGCGGGGAGCTTCGCCGGGTCCAGGGCGGCGATGTTGGCGTGCTCGTCGAGCAGTTGCTCGAGGCGGGCGATGTCGCCGTAGGTCTCCGCGCGCGCCATCGGCGGGATGAGGTGATCGACCAGGACGGCGTGCGCGCGGCGCTTGGCCTGGGTGCCCTCGCCAGGGTCGTTGACCAGGAACGGGTAGATCAGCGGAAGGTCGCCCAGTGCGGCATCAGGGCCGCAGTCCGCGGACATTCCGAGTGTCTTGCCGGGCAGCCACTCCAGGTTGCCGTGCTTACCCAGGTGCACCGCCGCATGCGCGCCGAACTCGTGCCGCAGCCACAGGTAGGTGGCCAGGTAGTGATGACTGGGCGGCAGATCCGGATCGTGATAGATGGCCACCGGGTTCTGCCCGAATCCGCGCGGCGGCTGCACCAGGATGACGAGGTTCTCGGATTGGATTGCGGCGACGACGATTTCGCCGTCCGGATCCCCATTCCGGTCGACACGGCTTTTGTCGACGTACAACTCCCCCGGCGGCGGACCCCAGTGCTCGACCATCGCGTCAGTCAGACCGGCGGGCAGTGCGGCGAACCACTCCCGGTAGCGGGCGGCCGGGATGCGGATCGGATTGCCGGCCAGCTGACCCTCGGTCAGCCAGTCCGGGTCCTGTCCGCCGCGCTCGATCAGGGCGTGCATCAATGCGTCGCCGTCGGAGGCGTCCAGACCGGGCACCTCGCCGACGCGGTAGCCGTTGTCGCGCAGCGCTTTCAGCAGCGCGATGGTGCTGGCCGGGGTGTCCAGGCCGACGGCATTGCCGATCCGGGAATGCTTGGTGGGATAGGCCGAGAAGATCAGCGCCAATCGCTTGTCGGCCGCGGCGACACTGCGCAACCGCGCGTGGCTGACCGCCAGACCTGCCACCCGGGCGCAACGTTCCGGATCCGGAACGTACGAGATCAAGCCGTCGGCGTCGATCTCCTTGAACGAGAACGGGACGGTGATGATCCGGCCGTCGAACTCCGGCACCGCCACCTGGGTGGCGACGTCCAGTGGGCTCATGCCGTCGTCGCTGTCCGCCCAGCGGGACCGCGAGCCGGTCAGGCACAGGCCCTGCAGGATCGGGACATCGAGTGCGGCAAGGTGTTTGACGTCCCAGGCGTCGTCGTCGCCGCCGGCCCCCACACTCGCCGGCGGGGCGCCGCCCGCGGCCAGCACGGTGACCACCAGGGCGTCGGCCGTCGCGAGCAACTCCAGCAGCTCGGGTTCCGGGGTGCGCAGCGAGGTGCAGTACACCGGCAGTGGGCGGCCGCCGGCCTGCTTGATGGCCGTGCACATCGCCCTGATGTAGGCGGTGTTGCCGGCGAGTTGCTGGGCGCGGTAGTACAGCACCGCGATCGTCGGGCGGTTGTCCCCGTCGCACCGCCGGCCGCAGCCGTCGCAGTCCGCACAGGGCGGGTCCAGCAGCCCCCAGACCGGCGTGGTCGCCGGCGGGGCGAAGCCGAAGCCGGTCATCAGCAGGGTGTCGGACAGGAAGGCGTGCAACTGGGCCAGGTTGTCCACCCCGCCCTGGGCCAGATAGGTGTGGGTCTGCATCGCGATGCCGGCGGGCACGGTGGACCGGCGCATCAACTCGGCATCGGGGGCCTGCTCACCGCTGACCACCACCACCGGCAGGCCGGCGGCCAGGCAGGCGTCGATACCGTCCGGCCAGGCCCGGTACCCGCCGAGCACCCGCACCACCACCGCATCCGCGCCGGCGAGCAGTTCGGAAAGTTCGCCCTCGATCAGCCGGGACGGGTTGGCCCAGCGGAAGCCCGCACCGCTGGCACGGGCCGTGATCAGGTCGGTGTCGGAGGTCGACAGCAGCAGAACGCTGGGACTGGGCACATCAGTACCGTAGACGGGTGAGCCGGACCCGCGACGACGATGCCTGCCCGGGGGCACTCAACGTGCACCAGGCAGCCGACGGCGCGCTGGCACGGGTGCGGCTGCCCGGCGGGATGATCACCGCCGCCCAACTCGAGGCGCTCGCCGAGGCCTCGCTGCGGTTCGCGGCCGGCACGCTGGAACTGACCGGCCGCGGCAACGTGCAGTTGCGCGGCATCACCGACACCGCGGCCGTCGCCGACGCGGTGGCCGCCGCCGGTCTGTTGCCGTCGGCCAGCCACGAGACGGTGCGCAATATCGTCGCCTCGCCACTGTCCGGCCGGGTGGGCGGGCTCGCGGACGTCCGGCCGTGGGTCACCGAGTTGGACCGGGCGATCCGGGACGAGCCGCAGTTGTCCAACCTGACCGGACGGTTCCTGTTCTCGATCGACGACGGCACCGGCGACGTGTCCGGTCTGGCGGCCGACGCCGGGGTGCAGGTCCTCGCAGATTCAGTCGCGCTACTGATGGCCGGCCGGGACACCGGGGTCCGGGTCTCACCCGACGAGGTGATCCCGACCCTGGTGCGGATCGCCGTGCGATTCACCGAGGCGCGCGGGAAGGCCTGGCGGATAACCGAATTGGACGACCCGAGCGTCCTGCTGGACGGCTTCAGCCGAGCCGAGCCCGCGCTGTCCCCCACCCCCGCCACACGGCCGCCGGTCGGCTGGATCGAGCACGCTGATGGATCGGTGACGCTGGGCGCCGCGGTCCGACTGGGCGTGATGTCCGCCCGGCAGGCCCAGTTCGTGGCCGCCATCGACGCCCCGGTGGTGATCACCCCGTGGCGCTCGCTGCTGATCTGCGACCTCACCGACGGGGTCGCCGACACCTCCCTGCGGGTGCTGGCCCCGATGGGCCTTGTCTTCGACGACAACTCGCGCTGGCTTGAGGTCAGTGCATGCGTCGGCAGCCAGGGTTGTGAGCGGTCCCAGGCCGATGTGCGCTCGGTGGCCGCCAAGGTCGCGGCCACCGGCGAGGGGTCCGGTCGGGTGCACTACGTCGGCTGCGAGCGGGCTTGCGGCAAGCCGGTCGCCGGTCAGGTCGTGGTGATCAGCGCAGACTGATCACGTCCGCCACCGGGAGTTCGCGCCGTTCCGGCAGCAGGCAACGCAGCGCGAAGATGCCCTCCGACAGCCCGGCGGTGTCGATCCAATTGGGATGGCCCGGGTTTCCCGGCCAAGGGTTCTGGGGTGCCAGCACCACCTCGTAGCTGCCGTCAGCCTCCAGTCGGACGTCCTCCCCGGTGAGGAAACACCGGTGCGCGGGGATGTCGGGAGTGTTGAACCAGCGGTCGTAGAACACCATCGACCAGTAGCGGGCCACCGGTGGCCTGCCGCGCAGCCGCAGCCCCTGCCCGGGACCCAGGCTGAGGAAGAACCCGTCGTACACGTTGTCGAGGGTGGGAAACAGGGCGCCGGTGTAGCGGGGCTGATGCACCGGGGCGTCCGCCGGCGGGTAGCCGTTGACCCCGGCTGCCCGCAACACCTCGGTGACGCTCATCGTGGACAGCACGGCGTCGCGGAAGAACGCCTCGGACTGATCGGCCCGGGTGCTCAGCGACGGTCCCGTGCCGGGCACAGAGTCCATGCAGGACAACGAGATCGGCGGCGGATCGCCGGGCACGTAGCGGTGGTAGAGCCGCACCATGACCAGATAGTCGTCGGCGACCAGCGGCAGCCACGGGCTGCCGTCGCCCGGATCCGGGCCGCCGATCAGCAGGTCGATGTCCCGGCCGGCGCCGAGCAACCGGGTGTCGGAGATATTGGCCGACGGCGCATTGAATCCGGGGCCCTTGGTGTAGACCTGCACCCCGGCGTAGACCGCGGCGGCGATCGGCCCGCGCAGCCGGTACCGCAGGTTGGGCGAGACCGGGGCGCTGAGGTAGATGGTGGTCGGGTTGTCGCCGCCGTATTTGCGCCACGGCAGTTCCCAGTTGGTCAGCACCGGGGCCGTGGGGTCACCCTTCTGGAACCACATCTCGGTTGCCAGGTCGTAGGCGGACAACAGGAAGAACAGCGCCCGGTCGGCCTCCAGCGGCCCCAATCCGTCGACCTCGCGGCCGACCACCCCGGCGTTCTCCGACAGCGCTTCGGCCAGCCGCCGGGCCGGATCGAGTGCGGTTCCCGCTGCCCGGGCCGGTGGCGTCCCGGTCGCGGCGGCCAGTCCGGCCAGTCCGGTCAGCGGGACCCCGACCGACATGGCCTTGAGAACAGTGCGCCTGGCATGGGAATCCGTCACAACCGGAACGGTAGCCGCACCGGCCGGCGGCCGACCGTAGGGTGATCACGTGCTCGACTACATCCGCGACGCCGCCGAGATCTACCGGCAGTCGTTCGCGACGATCCGGGCCGAGGCTGACCTGGGCCGGTTCCCCGAGGACGTCGCCCGCGCGGTGGTGCGGCTGATCCACACCTGCGGTCAGGTCGATCTGGCCGAGCATGTGGCCTTCACCCCCGGCGTGGTGGCGGCCACCCATGCCGCCCTGGCGGCCGGCGCCCCGATCCTGTGCGACTCGTCCATGGTGGCCGCCGGCATCACCGCCGCCCGGCTGCCGGCCGGCAACGAGGTGGTGTCCCTGGTCGCCGATCCGCGCGCACCGGAGCTGGCCCAGCGATTGGGCACCACCCGTTCGGCCGCGGGTGTGGACCTGTGGGCCGACCGGCTGCCCGGGGCGGTGCTGGCGATCGGCAACGCACCGACCGCACTGTTCCGCCTGCTCGAACTGATCGACGAGGGCGCCGGCGCTCCGGTGTCGGTGCTGGGCGGACCGGTCGGCTTCGTCGGCTCGGCCCAGTCCAAGCAGGAGCTGATCGACGACCCGCGCGGCATGGAGTATCTGGTGGTGACCGGCCGGCGCGGCGGCAGCGCGATGGCGGCCGCCGCGGTGAACGCGATTGCGAGCGAACGCGAATGAGCCACCACGACGGACCCAGCGGCACCCTCTACGGGGTGGGCCTCGGTCCCGGAGACCCTGAACTGGTGACGGTGAAGGCCGCCCGGGTGATCGGCGAGGCCGACGAGGAAGCGCGAGTCCGCGG
>NZ_JAFMJZ010000161.1 GCF_017853185.1 Mycolicibacterium sp. | reverse complement strand
TCCCCGTCGGTTCCCAGATCGATGGTGAGCGCTTCATCGTGGAACCGTGGGACATCGCCAACCTGCTCTCGCTACGACGCCGGCCGCTCGACGAAATGGGCGGTACCGGCCGGCCCAGAGGGGCCTGGCTCGCCACCGACGACATGGCCCCCGTCCGCGCCGCAGCGCTATCCCAGATACGGCAATCGCTGGCGGCACGAGCACGCGGGCTTTTCACGGTGGCCGATCGCTAGGCCCGGTCCTAGAACGTGAGCTGAACCAACGCGCAGTCGTCGTCGAATGTCCCGCCTGCGGTCGCCCGCAGCCGGGCGATCAGCGAAGCCGGCGACCAGCCCGGCGCGGCGGCAGTCTCTTCGCACAGTTCGGTGAAGTCGGCGAACGACAGCCGATCGCCGAGAACACCGTCGCTGCAGAGCAGGATCTGTGCCCCGGCGGGAACCCGATAGGTATCCCCGGCGAACACGCTATCGGTGAACATGCCAACCGGGATCGCCGTCCCACCAAGCGGTTTCGCGCTCACGGCGCCGTCCTCATCGGTCAGCGCCAGGGCGGGCGGATGTCCGGCAGCCGCATAGTGCAGCAGTCGGGCGGAGGCCTGATAGACGCCGTACCACATGGTGAAGTAGTGGTCGTCGTGGACGTCCATGCCGAACAGCCGGTTGAGTTCGGCCAGGACCTGCTCCGGGGACAGCAGAGTCGCCATCGGCATCGACCGCGACCGCAGCATGTTGTGCACCGATATCGACAACAGCGCCGGCTCCACCCCATGGCCGGACACGTCGATCAGGTACACGATCAGATGGTCGTCGTCGATCCACGAGTAGCCGAACGAATCACCGCCAAGCTCACGCGACGGCAGATAACGCGATCTCACCTGAACCGGTCCGTGGAGGTCGCCCGGCAGGATGGAGGCGACGTATTTGGCCGCGCTCTTGAGTTCGCCGGACAGCTGGTCGGTCATCGTCCGGATCTGTCGCTCGCGCTTGCCGAGTTCAGCGGCCTCCAGAATCTGCCGCAACAGCAGGGCCCCGATCAGCAGTACGCCGGTGATCACCGCCGGGGACTCGCTGACCACGGCGCGATCCGCCCGGGCCGTGAACAGTGCGGCGACCACCAACGGCACCAGCGGCAGCGACCGGGACAGCCAGCCGGGCGGAGGAGCGGCGGCGGGATCACCGGGTGCGGCCCTGTGGCCGGCGACGAGCGCGACGATGATCAGCAGCGAGTTGGCCGCATACAGAAGATTGACCAGGCTGCCCGCCGAGTAGCCCGTGGTGTTCGACTCGTAGACCCACAGACTGTCCGCCAGCGCGGCGGCCATCAGGCCCGCGACAAGCAGGGTCAGCGTCAGCCGCAGACCCGGCGCGGCCCTGATCGCAACCAGCAGTCCGACCGTCATGACCAGGACGTCACTGACCGGGTAAGCCACCGAAACCGCGAATTCCAGCGCGTTGCCGGCCACGCTGTGCCAGACCGAGCGCATCGCGGTCATCCAGGAGATCAGGAAGAACGAGCCGGCGACGATGACGCCGTCAAGGATCATCTGGGCCTGGCTCCGCCAGCTACGGGCGGTCGGAAACAGCAGCAGGGCAACACATACCCACGGCGCGTAGGCCAGATAGGCGGCATCGGCCCAGGACGGGAAGGGCGCCGCTTCGGCCGATGAATGGGAAGCCGATGAATGGGAAGCCGCCCAGTGGTAGTAGGCCCAGAGCACCTCACCGAGGAGCCAACTCGCGAAACCGATCGTCATGGCGACCCAGGCGGCCTTCAACCGACCGTGCGCCGCCCTCGCGGTCCGCACGGCGAGCGGCACATAGATCAGGCCCAGGACGATGAAGGTGGCGTCAGAGACGGTTTCGTGGGTGGCGGGGTCCAGTAGACCCGACAGCAGGACGGCGGTGAACGCGGCGAAGAAGACCGTCGCGGCCACCGCCGCTCGGGCCGTGGGAGACATCGGGAGACCCCGTCGGGAGCGGCCGCGACTCGCGGCCGGGTAGCGCACCCCGGAGGTCATATCCCGCCATCAAACCAGCATGGCGACGCACCGGCAACAGGGGCGTCAGCGCAGCCCGGAAAAGAACTTCCGCACATCGGCGATGAACAGGTCGGGCTGTTCGAAGGCAGCGAAGTGCCCGCCGCGCGGCATGTCGGTCCAGTGCGTGATGTTGTAGGCCGCCTCGCACCAGCTCCTCGGCGCCTTGAGGATCTCCTTCGGGAAGGCGGCGACTCCGGTGGGCAGCTCGACTTTTCCGCCGCCCCCGAATGAGCCGAAGCTTTCCCAGTACAGCCGCGCCGACGATGCGGCCGAGTTGGTGACCCAGTAGAGCATCACGTTGTCCAGCAGTTCATCTCTGGTGAACACATTCTCCGGATGCCCGCCGCAGTCACTCCAGGCCTGGAACTTCTCCACGATCCACGCCAGCTGTCCCACCGGGGAGTCGGCCAGCCCGTAGCCCAGCGTCTGCGGGCGAGTGGACTGCTGCTTGGAATAGCCGGCCTCCCACTTCTGGTAGTGGCTCGCCGCCGCCAGCGCATCCCGCTCCGCGGATGTCGGGTCTTCCAGCGGACCGGCCGGGCGGGCGATCGGCATGTTGGTGTGAATCGCCATGCAGCCCAACCCGTTACGTCCGATCTGAGTGGTCACCGCCGCACCCCAGTCGCCGCCCTGCGCGCCGTAGCGGTCATAGCCCAGACGTTTCATCAACACGTCCCAGGCCGCGGCGATCCGCTCCACCGTCCACCCCGTGCCGGCGGGCTTTCCGGAGAAGCCGTATCCCGGTAGCGACGGGCACACCACATGGAAGTCCTGCGTCAGTGGTCCGATCACCTTGGCGAACTCAACGATCGATCCCGGCCACCCGTGCGTGATCAGCAGCGGAAGCGCATCGGGATTCGTGCTGCGCTGGTGGATGAAATGGATGTCCATGCCGTCGATCCCGGTGACGAACTGGTCGAAGGAATTGAGCCGTGCCTCCCGTGCCCGCCAGTCGTATTCGTCGGCCCAGTAGGACGCAAGTTCGCGCACGTAGTCCAGCGGGATGCCCTGGCTCCAGTCGCCGACGCACTCACGCTCCGGCCAGCGGGTGCGGCGCAGCCGGTGCCGCAGATCGTCGAGTTCGTCGTCGGGCACCTGAATCCGGAACGGGCGGATCGCCTTCTCTGCCATGCCGCTGATTATTCGCACTAGTCTCGGTGCTTATGCGTCTGGTGGTCGATCTCAACAAGTGCCAGGGGTACGCCCAGTGCGTCCCGCTGGCGCCGGAGGTGCTCAAACTCGTCGGCGAGGAGGCCCTCGCCTACGATCCCAACCCCGACGAGTCCCAACGCCAGCAGGTGCTGCGGGCGGTGGCGTCCTGCCCTGTGCAGGCCATCATCCTGGAATTGGATCCCCCGGCTGATCGGGACACGAAATGAGTTCCGGGGCGAGCGGCATCTACTCCTTCGACGATATCGTCAAGAAGTTCCGGGCCGAGGGCCGCATCGTCATCGTCGGCGCCTCGCTGGCCGGACTTCGGGCCGCGGAAGCGTTGCGGGAGAAGGGCTTCGAGGGCTCGCTGACCATCATCGGTGACGAACCGCACGAACCCTATGACCGGCCGCCGCTGTCCAAGCAGGTCCTCAAGGGCTGGGTCCCGGCCGATCACACCAAGCTGCCCCGGATGCGCCGGGTGGACGCCGACTGGAAACTCGGTGTTGCCGCCGTCGGCCTGGACCGGATCAACCACGTGGTGAAACTGGGCAACGGCGAGGAGGTGGGGTACGACCGGCTGCTGATCGCCACCGGGACCCGGGCACGGCCCTGGCCGAACCCTGCGGAGGGTGCGCTGCAGGGCGTCTTCACCGTCCGCACCGTCGAGGACGCGGCCGGGCTGTCCGCGGCATTGAAGGCGCGGCCGAAGCGTGTGCTGATCGTCGGGTCCGGATTCGTCGGTTCGGAGATCGCCTCGGTCTGCCGCGACCTGGACCTTGAGGTGACGGTGACCGAACGCGGCAGCGGGCCGCTGAAGGGTGCACTGGGTGGGGTGATCAGTGACATCGCGGCGGGCATGATGCGCGACGCCGGAGTCGACCTGCGCACCGGGACGTCCGTCGCTGCCCTGCACGGCGACGAGTCGGGCCACGTCCGGTCCGCGACGCTGTCGGACGGCACCGTCCTCGACGTCGACGTGGTGATCCCCTCGCTCGGTTCGATCCGCAACGTCGAATGGCTCGAAGGCGCCGGCCTGGCCGCCGGGCAGTGGGGAGTCGGCTGCGACGCAGGCTGCCGTGCGTTCGACATCAACGGCGTCGTGACCGATCACATCTTCGTCGCCGGCGACGTCGCCCGCGCCCCGCACGTCCTCTACGGCTACGAGTTCCTGGCGCTGGAGCATTGGGACAACGCGGTTCTCGGCGCCGAGGTGGCCGCCAACAACATGCTCAATCTCGAGGTGGGCCGTCGCCCGCACCTGCCGCTGCCGTCGTTCTGGTCCGGCCAGTTCGGGGTGAACATCAAAAGTGTCGGCGTGTGCTCCTTCGGCGACGAGATCGTCTTCACCCAGGGCTCCCCGGAGGACCGCCGGTTCGCCGCCGCCTACGGAAAGAACGGCCGCATCGTCGGTGCGGTCACCTTCAACCACGGAAAGTGGCTGCCCTACTACGCCGAGTTGATCGAGCGCTCCGCCACGTTTCCGCCCCCGCCCCCGGGCTACGACCGCCCGGTGAACAACGAGGTGATGCCGGCCCGGTTCCCCGATCCGCGCGAGCCCGCCGGCAATCCCGATGTCGTCCTGACCGGACATGACCCGACCGACCGCAGTGCCGAGTTCCGGCCCCGAAGCCACTAGCCCCAGTAGCCATGAGGAGCTGATATGGACGCCGCAACCGCCTGGGCCGAGGCGATGAAGTTCGCCAATCGCCCGAATCCGTACCCGTATTTCGAGGAACTCCGCAAGACGCCGGTGGCCAAGGTCGCCGAACACACCTACGTGGTCACCGGTTACCCGGAAGTCCTTGCGCTGGCTCATGATCCGCGCATCAGCTCCGATATCGGCCGCAGCCCGTCCGGGTTGTTCGGTGAGAGCGATGCCAAACTGGAGTCGTCCGAAGCGGCTCAGACCCGAGACAGCAGCATGCTGGTCACCGACCCGCCCGGCCACGACCGGATGCGCCGCCAGTTCATGCGGCACTTCGGGCCGCCGCACTCCCCCGACCTCATCCCGAGCATGGCCTCGTTCGTGACGGATCTGGCAGATGAACTGCTGGACAAGGTCGCTGAAAGATCACGCGCCCGCGGCTCCTTTCGGATGGACGTCGTGGAGGACTTCTCCTACCCGATCCCGGTGTCGGTGATCTTCCGGGTGATGGGCGCACCGATGGCCGACGAGCCCAAGTTCCACGCCTGGGTGACCGACTTCATGCAGGGCGCCGACGTCGGTCCGGAACGCGACACCCCCGAAGGAAAGGCCGCGGTGCAGAAGGCCGCAGCGAGCATGGCCGAGCTCGAGGCCTACGTGCACGCATGGGTGCAGCGACTGTCCCGCGAACCGGAACCCGGCCTGCTGTCCGCGGTGCTGCACGACGACGGTCCGGACGGTCCGGTGTCCCCCGACGTGGCCGAATCCAACGCCATGCTGCTGCTGATCGCCGGACACGACTCGACGGTCAACACCATCACCAACAGCGTCATGACGATGCTCCGCAACCCCGGCTCGTGGGATCTGTTGCGCGACAACCCCGAACTGATCCCCCGCGCAGTCGAGGAAGTGCAGCGGCTGCAGGGGGCCGTGCAGTTCTTCCCCAGCCGTTGGGCCACCGCCGATATCGAGATCGGGAGCACCCGGATCCCCGCGGGTTCGGCGGTGTTCCTGGTCTACGCCGCGGCCAACCGCGATCCCCGGCGATTCCCGCACCCGGACCGTTTCGACCCGATGCGGGAGGACAACGAGCACCTCGGCTTCGGCAGCGGCATCCACACCTGTTTCGGCGGACCGCTGGCCCGCCTCGAGATCAACCTGGCGCTGGAAGTGTTCCTCCGCCGGGTGCGTTCACCCCGACTGGTGGTGGACCCGCCGCCGTATCGGCACAACCAGGTGTTCCGCGGGCCGCGGCACCTGTGGGTGGACTTCGCTGAAATCGACTGATTCTGAACGGGTTTCGTGACGGCTTAGGCTGATTGGTTACTGGACATTCGACAGCAGTTCATAGGCTCGGTCCGGTCCGGCGGCGGACAGCTTGGAGCGGAACGCCGGGTTGACCAGCTTTCGGGACAGGGCGCTCAGGATGCTCAGGTGTGCGTCGCCGGCGGCCTGCTCGGGAACCGCGATCAGGAAGATCTCCGAGGCGGGTACGCCGTCGCGGCTGGACCAGTCGATGCCCGTGCGTGAGCGGGCGTACACCACGACCGGTTCGGAGACAGCGTCGGTCTTGGCGTGGGGAATCGCGATCCCGTCGCCGAGACCGGTGCTCACGGTCGCCTCGCGGGCCAGCGCGCTGGTGACCACTGCGGCCGGATCGACGACCTTGCCTGTCCGTGCAGCGATACCGACCAGTTCGGCGATGGCAGCGTCCCGATCGGTCGCGGTCAGGTCGACGGCGACCGTCTCGGGGGTGATGTATTGGGCGAGGCCGACTTTGGCCGGGGCGGTGGCCACGGCAGTGGCGGCCCCGGCACCGGATCCAATGGCCTGTTCGGACTGCTCACGTGCTGCAGCCGCCGGCACTGCAGCCGCCTCCTGCTGCTTGGCCTGGTGGCGCATCTTCAGGCCGAGGGTCATCAGCGCGGTCACCGTGGAACCCAGCGCTATCGCGATCAGGTAGCCGGGAACGCCGTGCACCGCGCCCAGCAGAGCGACGATCCCGCCGCCGTGCGGAACGGCGTTGGTCGCACCGAAGAGAGCCGCGGTGGCCCCGGCGACGGCCCCACCGACCATGTTGGCCGGGATGACGCGGGCGGGATCGGCGGCGGCGAAAGGTATTGCGCCCTCTGTGATTCCGAAGAAGCCCATGAACATCGCGGCCAGGCCCAGCTCCTGTTCGGACTCGTCGTAGACCTTGCGGCGCAGCACGGTGGCCAGGCCCTGACCGATCGGCGGGGCGGCGATCGCGGCCCCGATCATGCCCATCGGCGCGGCCTGGCCGGTGGCGATCAAGCCGACACCGAACAGGAACGCCACCTTGTTGACCGGA
>NZ_JAFMJZ010000160.1 GCF_017853185.1 Mycolicibacterium sp. | reverse complement strand
CGGGTGCGGCTTGGTTACGGTGGCGGAGTGGTAGCACGACTGTCGACCTCGGACGCGGCGTTCTTCCATCAGGAGGACACCGCCACCCCGATGTATGTCGGGTCGCTGGCCATCCTGCGCCGCCCGCGCGGCGGGCTGAGCTACGAGGCGCTGCTGGCGACCGTCGAGCAACGACTCCCGCAGATCCCGCGGTACCGGCAGAAGGTGCGGGAGGTGACCCTCGGGTTGGCCCGGCCGGTGTGGATCGACGATCCCGACTTCGACATCACCTATCACGTCCGCCGCTCGGCGCTGCCGTCGCCGGGCAGCGACGCCCAGTTGCACGACCTGATCTCCCGACTGGCCGGCCGTCCGCTGGACCGCGGCCGCCCACTGTGGGAGATGTATCTGATCGAGGGGCTGGAGGGCAACCGACTCGCGCTCTACATCAAGTCACACCAGGCTCTGGTCAACGGGATGTCGGCGGTCGAGATCGGGCACGTCATCTGCGATCGCAGCCGTCGTCCGGCCACGCCCGTCGAGGACATCTGGCTGCCGCGCGGGGAGCCCTCCGACGGTCAGCTGATGATCGACGCGGTGGGGGACTGGCTGGCCCGGCCCGGACACGAACTTCAGGCGCTGCGCTCGACCGTCGCCGATGTGGTGACCAACAGCGGTGAGCTCGCCCAGTTGGTCCGGCGGGCCGGGGACACGGTGCGCAACCTGGCCCGGCGCAACGCCCCGAGCAGTCCGCTCAACACCACCGTCTCGCGGCACCGTCGCTTCACTGTCGCCTCGGGTCCGCTGGCCGACTACCGCCTCGTGCACTCCCGCTATGACTGTGACGTCAACGATGTGGTGCTCTCGGTGATCGCCGGTGCGCTACGCAACTGGTTGCTGTCCCGCGGCGAACCGGTGCCCGCGACGCTGAAGATCCGCGCGATGGCGCCCACGTCGGTCTACCCGGATGCCGACCTGGAGTCCACCGGTCCCGGACAGGCGATCAGTGAGGTGGCGCCGTTCCTGGTGGATCTTCCGGTCGGCGAAGGCAACCCGGTGGTGCGGCTGTCCCAGATCGCGCATGCCACCGAGTCACACTCGGCCGCAGCCAGCCTGGTCGACGCGCGCACCATCGTGACGCTGTCCGGATTCCCGCCGCCGACCCTGCACGCCATGGGCACCCGGGTGGCCACCCAGTTCCCGCCGCGTCAGTTCAACCTGTTGATCACCAACGTGCCCGGTCCGCAGTCGCAGATGTACGTCGCCGGGGCCAAGGTGCTGGAGACCTACGCCGTCCCGCCACTGCTGCACGATCAGGTGCTCGCCATCGGCGTGACCTCCTATTGCGGGATGTTGTACTTCGGCATCAACGCCGACCGGGACGCCATGAGCGACGTCGACGTGCTCCCCGAACTGCTGGCAGAGGCGCTCGATGAGTTGCTCGAGGCGGCGAAATGATGACGTGCCACGGAAGTAGGATTTACGGGTGAGTAAGAACGAGTCCGCCAAGAAACCCGCCAAGGTTTCCAACGCCAAGGTTTCCAACGACGTCTACGAGGCCGAGTTGTACCGGCTGCAGACCGAACTTGTGAAGCTGCAGGAGTGGACCCGTCACACCGGCGCCCGGGTCGTCGTTCTCTTCGAGGGCCGCGACGCCGCCGGCAAGGGCGGCACCATCAAGCGGATCACCGAGTACCTCAGCCCGCGGTCTGTTCGCATCGCCGCGCTGCCGGCTCCCACCGACCGGGAGAAGGGGCAGTGGTACTTCCAGCGCTACATCGAGCACCTGCCCACCAAGGGTGAGATCGTGCTGTTCGACCGGTCCTGGTACAACCGCGCCGGTGTCGAGCGGGTGATGGGTTTCTGCACCCCGCAGGAGGAGGCGCTGTTCCTGCGCCAGTGCCCGATCTTCGAGCAGATGCTCATCGACGACGGAATCTTGTTGCGTAAGTACTGGTTCTCGGTGTCCGAGGAAGAGCAGCTGAAGCGATTCAAGTCGCGTCTCAACGATCCGCTGCGGCGCTGGAAACTGTCCCCGATGGACATGGAGTCCATCTACCGCTGGGAGGACTACTCCCGCGCCAAGGACGACATGATGGTGCACACCGACACCCCGGTCAGCCCGTGGTTCGTGGTGGAGTCCCACATCAAGAAACACGCCCGGCTCAACATGATCTCGCACCTGCTCTCCACCATTCCCTACCAAGAAGTCGAGTTGGAGAAGGTGGAGCTGCCCAAGCGGCCGCAGATCGGCAACTACAAGCGCCCGCCGCGCGATCTGGCCACCTACGTTCCGGACTTCGCGGCCTCGCTGCTCGGCGACCGCGAAGCTTAGGTGATGCGGGTCTACATCCCGGCAACCCTGGCCATGCTGGCGCGGTTGGTCGAAGACGGCACCATCCAGCCCCTGAGCGGGACGGCCTTCGCGGTGACGCCGGCACTGCGGGAGTCCTACGCCGAGGGCGATGAGGAGGAACTCGCCGAGGTCGCCATCGGCGAGGCGGCGCTGGCCTCGCTGCGGCTGCTGGCGGCCGAGCCGCCCGGGGACCTCCCGCTGCGCCGCGCGGTGGTCATCGCCGACGCCGAGGCGTCCCCGCGGCCCGACCTCGACGACGCCGTGGTCCGGATCAGCGGGCCGGTCGCCATGGATCAGGTCGCCGCCGTCTACGTCGACAACGCGTCCGCCGAGTCGGCGGTCGCCGCGGCCCTCGAGGTGATCGACGACGCCGATCTCGGCGACGAGGATGCCGAACTCACCGTGGGCGATGCCCAGGACCACGATCTGGCTTGGTACGCGACCCAGGAATTGCCGTTCCTGCTCGAATTGCTCTGAGCCGGTACCGTGGCCGCGTGAAGACCCGCACTGCGTTATTGGTCGGGGGGGTCGCCGACACGCGACGTGCTCTTGCGTGGCTGTTCACCGCCCCCCGGCCCGAGCGGGAGATGCGCGGCCGGGTGCTCGACGTCCGGCCGGAGACCTCCGACTCGGCGACCCTGGTCATCAGACCCTCGCGCGGCTTCTCCTTCGACTATCGGCCCGGCCAGTACATCGGTATCGGGGTTCCGGTCAACGGCCGCTGGCGGTGGCGGTCCTACTCGCTGACGTCGGCCCCGCACGCCGAGGCGAGCACCGTGACGATCACCGTCAAGGCGATGCCGGAGGGCCTGCTCTCCAATCATCTGGTCGGTGGACTGCAACCCGGCACCGTCGTGCGCTTGGCCGCACCGACCGGCAACTTCGTCATGCCGGATCCGGCTCCGGCCGCGGTGCTGTTCCTCACCGCCGGGTCCGGGATCACCCCGGTGATGTCGATGCTGCGGACCCTGCGCCGGCGCAATCAGGTGCGCGATGTGGTGCATCTGCATTCGGTGCCGACGACCGATGACGTGATGTTCGGCACGGAGCTCGCCCAGTTGGGGAACAGCCATCCCGGCTACCGGTTGCAGGTGCGCGCCACCCGTGCCGAGGGCCGGATCGACCTGTTGGGCATCGACGAGCTGGTGCCGGACTGGCGTGACCGCCAGACCTGGGCGTGCGGACCGGAAGGTCTGCTGGCCGACGCTGAAAACGTCTGGGCTGCAGCGGGCCTGGAGGATCAGCTACATCTGGAGCGTTTCGCCGCAGCCCGCACGGCGACCCCCGGGCAGGGCGGCTCCATCACCTTCGCCCGCAGTGCGCGGAGCCGGAGAGCCGACGCGGCGACGTCACTGCTGGAGGCCGGCGAGCAGGCCGGTGTGCAACTGCCCTTCGGCTGCCGGATGGGAATCTGCCACAGTTGTGTGGTGGGACTTCTCGACGGACGGGTACGGGATCTGCGCACCGGCGCCGAATACGAACCGGGTGACAGGGTGCAGACCTGCGTCTGCGCCGCCGACGGCGACTGCGTGCTGGACATCTGATGGCCATCACCGACATCGAAGCGTTCGCCCACCTCACCGAGGCCGACATCGAAAGTCTGGCAGTCGAACTGGACGCGATCCGACAGGACGTCGAGGATTCGCTGGGGGAGCGCGACGCGCGCTACATCAGGAGGACCATCGCCGCACAGCGCACCCTCGAGGTGGCCGGCCGGGCACTGCTGGCGTTCGGCCACAAGCGCGGTGCCTGGTGGGCCGGAACCCTGACTCTTGCGGTCGCCAAGATCATCGACAACATGGAGATCGGCCACAACGTCATTCACGGCCAGTGGGACTGGATGAACGATCCGGAGATCCACTCCTCGACCTGGGAGTGGGATATGGCCGGGGTGGCCAAGCACTGGCGGCACACCCACAACTACATGCATCACAAGTACACGAACATCCTCGATATGGACGATGACGTCGGCTACGGGCTGTTGCGGGTCACCCGCGACCAGGAGTGGACGCCGCGCAACATCCTCAACCCGTTCTTCAACCTCATGCTGGCGGCCGGCTTCGAGTGGGGAATAGCGCTGCAGCACTTGGAACTTCGCAAGATCCTGCGCAGCGAGACCCGACCGGCCACCGTGGTCCGGCTGCGTGAGCTCACGGCCAAGGCGGCCCGGCAGCTGACCAAGGACTTCGTCGCCTTCCCGGCGGTGACGTCGTTGTCGCCGCGGGCGAGCTTCACCGGCACCGTCAAGGCCGACCTGCTGGCCAACATCATCCGCAACTTCTGGACCAACGCGGTGATCTTCTGCGGTCACTTCCCGGACGGCGCGGAGAAGTTCACCACCACCGACATGGCCGGCGAGGGCCGCGGGCAGTGGTATCTGCGCCAGATGCTGGGCAGCGCGAACATCGACGCCGGCCCGGTGCTGGGCTTCATGACCGGCAACCTGTCGTATCAGATCGAGCACCACCTCTACCCGAATCTGCCGAGCAACCGGCTCGCCACGATCTCGGTGCGGGTGCGGGCGCTGTGCGAGAAGTACGACCTGCCCTACACCAGCGGCCCGTTTCCGGCGCAGTACGCCAAGTCCTGGCGCACCATCGCCAAACTCGCGCTGCCGGACCGGTTCCTGCGCGACACCTCCGACGACGCGCCGGAGACTCGCAGTGAGCGGATGTTCGACGTGCTGCACGAGCGACCGCGCGGGCTCAAGTCGGCGATCGCCGCGGTGCGGGCGCGCGGGCGTCAACCGCTGGGCGCCTAGTCCGGGATGTAGTCAAAGGTGTCCGGGTTGGGCCCCATCCGGCCCGCCTCGCCGCGGTCCAACGCGGTCAGCGCCTCGATCTCCTCGTCGTTGATCTCGAAGTCGAAGATCTCGAAGTTCTCCTTCATCCGTTCCGGGTGAACGGATTTCGGGATCACCACGTCGCCGCGTTCGATATGCCAGCGCAGCACCACCTGTGCCGGGTGCGCACCGGTCGCCCGGCAGATCCGCGCCACCACCGGATCGCCGAACACCTTGCCGCGGGCGATCGGCGACCAGCCCTGCGTGACGATGTCGTGCTCGACGCCGTAGGCACGGACCTCGTCGTTGGTGAAGTAGGGGTGCACCTCGATCTGGTTGACCGCCGGCACGGTCGCGGTCTCGCGGGCCAACTCCTGCAGGTGGTGGATCTGGAAGTTCGACACCCCGATGCTGCGCGCGCGGCCGTCGGCCTTGAACTCCTCGAGGGTCTTCCAGGTGGTGACGAAGTCGCCGTCGTAGAGGGTGGGTAGCGGCCAGTGGATCAGGAACAGGTCGATGTAGTCGGTGCCGAGTTCGTTGAGGGTGCCTTCGAAGGTCCGCCGGGCGTCGTCGGGACGGTGGAAGCCGTTGTTGAGCTTGCTGGTGATGAACACCTGCCCGCGGTCGATCCCGGCGTCGCGCACCCCCTGGCCGACACCCTTCTCGTTGCCGTACATCTGCGCGGTGTCGATGTGGCGGTAACCCACCTCCAGGGCCGCGCGCACCGCGGCGGCGGTCTCATCCGCGGGCACCTTGTAGGTGCCGAATCCCAACTGCGGGATGTGGTGTCCGTCGTTGAGGGTGATCGTCGGGACGGTCATATCTCTCCTTCTTTCAGTACAACCAGCAATCGGCGGGCCGCCTCCACCCGGCGGGCCTGCGCCCCGGTGAGGGAGTCCAGTGCGCACTCCGGGTCGGCCGGCGGACCCAGGTGCCCGCAGCCACGCGGACAGTCGTCGATCACTTCGCCGAGGTCTGAGAACGCCTTGAGGACGTCGTCGGGTTTGATGTGGGCCAGGCCGAACGACCGGATGCCGGGGGTGTCGACAACCCAGCCACCGCCGGGCAACGGCAGTGCCACCGACTGAGTCGAGGTGTGCTTGCCCTTGCCCACCCCGGACACCTCGCCGGTGGCCCGGTGCGCTTGTGGCAGAAGGCGATTCACCAGAGTCGACTTGCCCACCCCGGAATGGCCGAGCAGCACGGTGACATGGCCGTCGAGCAGCTGCTGCACCGGTTCCACCGGCTGGTCACGCCCGGCGGTCACCACGATGAGATCCAGGTCGGCGAACTGCTCGGCGAACGGCGCCGGATCGGCCAGGTCGGTCTTGGTCAGGCACAGGATCGGGGTGAGGCCGCCGACGTAGGCGGCGGTCAGCGCCCGGTCCACCAGTCCGGTGCGCGGCGGCGGGTCGGCCAGTGCCACCACCACCATCATCTGATCGGCGTTGGCCACCACCACCCGTTCAGTGGGGTCGGTGTCATCGGCGGTGCGGCGCAACACACTTCGGCGCTCGCCTCGGCGCACGATCCGGGCCAGGGTGTCCGGCCGGCCGGACAGATCGCCGACCACGTCCACCTCGTCGCCGACGACGATCGGGGTGCGGCCGAGTTCGCGGGCCCGCATCGTGGTCACCAGCCGGTCCGGGTCGCCGCCGAGCACGACGCCCCAGCGGCCGCGGTCGACGGTCACCACCATGCCCGCCTCGGCGTCGGCGTGTTCGGGGCGGGTCTTGGTGCGCGGACGGGAGCCCCGACCGGAGCGGATCCTGACGTCGGACTCGTCGTACTCGCGTGCACTCAAGCGGACTCCAGCATCCGTGTCCACAAGGCCGGGAAGGTCGGCAGCGTCTTGGCCGTGGTGGCGATGTCCTCGACCTGCACACCGTCGACCCGCAGACCCACGATCGCGCCGGCCATCGCCATCCGGTGATCGTGATACGAGTGCCACACCCCGCCGTGCAGCGGCCGTGCGGTGATCACCAGCCCGTCGGCGGTCTCCTCGCAGTCGTCGCCCAGTCCGGTGATCTCGGTGCGCAGCGCGGCCAGCCGGTCGGTCTCATGCCCGCGCAGATGCGCGATCCCGGTCAGCCGGGACA
>NZ_JAFMJZ010000159.1 GCF_017853185.1 Mycolicibacterium sp. | reverse complement strand
CATCCAGTAGTCGTGGAAGTCGGCGGCGAGATCGGCGATCTCACCCTTCTGCTCGACATCGGCATTGGGCGCGTGCAAGGCGATGTTGTAGGTAGAACCGGTGTTGACCACTTCCATGATGTCGATCTCGCCGCACTGTGGCCACCCGACCGCGTCGATGTTGGCTCCGAGCATCCAGAATGCCGGCCAAATACCCTGTCCAGCAGGCATTTTGATGCGTGCCGCGATAGTGCCGTAGGGGAAGAGCAGTTTGCCGCGGGTGACCAGACGCGCCGATGTGTAACCGTCGGCAGACTTGCGGGCCTCGATCACCAGATTCCCGTACCCGTCGAGACGGACATTCTCCGGGGAGTCGGTGTAGGTCTGGAGGCTACCGCGTTCCCAGCCGTGCTCGGCCGAGGATCCGAGGTCGGTGGTCCAGAGAGCAGGGTTGGGCGGAGCCCCGGTCGGCCCGAGGAAGTCGTCGAAGACCGGCCCGGACGCGATCGGCGCCGCCGACGCCGTTGCCACGACCCCGGTACACATACTGGGAGCCAGCGCCAGTACCGCGACCAGCACCACGGGCACACTGCGGGTCGGCATCGACCCACCCCGGTATGCCCGCCACACCCGTGGACCGTAAACCATCGCACCCAGTCCGACGGCCGCCAGCCACCCGAGGGCGAGACCGGTGAGCCCGCCGCGCCAAGCACCGACCGCGGCGGCGGCGACCTCCACGACACTGAACGCACCGACCAGCAGTGCCTCGCGGCCGACGTCGTCGGTCAGCCGCGCCAGGGTGACGTGGTGGTCCTTGACGACGAGCCCAAGACCGCCCAGGCACAGCACGATGAGCGGTGTGTACCCGTAGGCGGCGTAGGCCGCGCCGAAGATGCTCAGCACGGGGCCGCCGAGCACCACGATCGCCACGATGGCCGCCGTGCAGGCCAGCAGTGAATACCGCAGGGTCTTGCGGAACTCCATGAGCAACGTGCTGGAATCGCGCGCACCGGAAGCGAAGAGGGCAGTGGACAGTGCCATCGGCAGAAAGAACACGAAGCTGGCCACCGACCAGGCCGCGTAGAAATAGGCGGCCTGCTGAGAACCGAGAACGACGTTCGCGACGATTGGCATCGCGAAGTACGGCACGAACAGCGCGATATTGAGAACGTGGTGCCGCGCGGCGTCGAAGTGCAGTCCGTGCAACACCGAAGGCACCGGGACAAGGCGGCGCAGCGGAACGTGGTAGCGGCGCATCAGCATGGCAACCCCGAAGGCCAGTGATGCGACGTTTGCCAGCAGCCAGCTGGAAAAGATGGCCAGTGCGCCGAACCTGGCCAGGGTCAGCGCGAAGACGACCAGCAGCACCAGCTTCATGACCGACTGAACCAGATTGCGGCGCAACTGCATTCCACCGCCGACCACGGAGAGCAGGGCTTGATCGAACAGCAGCCCAACGCACTGGGTTGCCACGGCCGCCGCGAAAATCAGTGCCACTGCGGGTCGGTTGCCGATGCCGGGCAGCCCGAGGAAATCCCCGGGCAGAAAGAACGCACACCCGAGTGCCACGGCGCCCGCGACGACTCCGGTGAGCAGCGCGGCGGTCGACAGCAGGGTGCTTCGACCCTCCCGCATCGTGGGCAGTTCGGCCAGCAGCAGGGTCCCGAAACCCAGCACGGTCAACGGGGCGATGAGGCTCATGGCCGTGATCGCCGTCGAGGACTCACCGACGGCGACCGCCGGAAACGCCCGCGTGGCGACCGCCCAGTAGACGAACCCGAGGCCGGCGGTGATGGCGGTGGTCGAGGCCAGGGTGGCGGCGCTGTGCAGCAGGAACTTCAGTTTGCTCCGATGCTCTGCTTGCCGGTGGGGGCTCATCGGACCGCCCGTATCGCGTCGGCGTACATCGCCTCGATCCGCGAAACCACTGAGCTGACGGTGAATTCGCGGGCCCTGTCACGTCCGGCGACGCCGAAGGCCAGCGCGGTCTCGGGTTGCTGCAGCAGCCTGTTGAGCGCAGCGGCCAGCGCACCGGCATCGCCCGCCGGCACCAGGAGTCCGGTTACGCCGTCGACCACCATGTCGAGGATCCCACCGGATGCCGCGGCGAGCACCGGCCGTCCCGCCGCCATCGCCTCCAACACCACCGTGGGGCATGGATCGGCCCACACCGACGGCACGATGACCGCCCGGGCCGAGTTGAACAGCGCCACCACCTCGTGGTGCGGCACCTCGCCCAACCACTGCGCACCCGTCGGAAAGTTCCAGGAGTCGCCTGTGCCCATCCGGCCGGCGAGCACGAGGGGCGGCGGCGACTCCAATTGCGCGTAGGCGTCGAGCAGCACCGGGACACCCTTGTCGAAGCTGAGGTCTCCGGCGAACAGCAGTGGTGCATCCGGCTGCGTCGGCGCGATGTCGTCGACGATGATCTCGTCGGGGATGAAGTTCGGGATGACCCGGGCATGCAGGGCCGCGCTGTGCAGCCACCGGCCCGCCGGGACGGCGACCGCCTCGGCGACTGCACTGCTGACCGCCGCCGCGGCGGTGATGTGCCGGGCCCGCCGGCGCGCAGACCAGACATTCGCCGCCAGGGTCACCGGTCCGTTGGCGGCGCCGTAGTGCGCTGAGGCGCAGGGCAGGCAGCGTTTCGGGGACGGCCCCGGGCACCGCCGCCGTTCGAACTCCATCAGACGCTTGGTCGCGCAGACGTGGCTGTAGTCGTGCAGCGTCATGACCAACGGCACCCCGGCCCGGGACGCCGGCCCCAGCGCGCTGTTGACGATCCAGTTATGGGCGTGCACCACGTCGAAACGGCCAACGGCGAGTTCCTGGCGGATCGCCCTGCTGACAGCGGGGTCAGGCAACGGCAGGGCATGCGGACGGGACTTGTCGCTGTAGAGAACCGGGAGCCGGGAGGCGGTGGTGCGCACCCGCACGAGGCGGACGCCGTCGGATTCGGTCACCCCGGCCGGGGAGTCCCCGTCGTTGGCGAAGCCCAGCAGCGTGACGTCGTGGCCGCGCGCCGACAATCCACGGGCCAGATTCCATACGTGCCGTTCCTCGCCGCCGGCCAACGGTGGGATGAACTGGGCCAGCAGCAGGATTCTCATCCGGCCACCTCCCGATACAGCGCCTGCAGTTGCGCGCCGCAATCATCCCAGGTGGGCAGTGCCGGTGGTGCGGTTCGCGGTTCAGCGGCCAGTGCCAGAACCGCGGTGGCGACCTCCTGCGGAGAGGCATTCAGGCTGATGGTGGTCGCCAGTCCCTCCCGCCCGAGTTCGGTGAGGCCCGAAGTGTCAGCCACCAGCGCCTTGGTTCCGGTGCCGACGGCTTCCATCACCGCGACGGGATGTGCCTCGTATTCACTGAGCAGGCACACCACGTCGGCGTCGGAGACCACCTTGCCCAGGCCGCCACGTTCGCCTGGGCCGAAACTGCGGATCGACAACTGCTCTGCAACGCCGAGCTCACGAGCCATATCCCGCAGCGATTGTTCGAACGGTCCGCTGCCGATCAGTTCAAGCCGGGCGGCGGGCGCCCGCCGGAGGATCGTCGGCATGGCCGCCAGGATGCGGTGGTGACCTTTGTACTCCTCGAGGCGTCCCACCGAGACGATCAGCGGGTCACCCTCCGTCGTCGGCAGGGAATGGTCCACCGGCAAGGGCTCACATCCGTTGCGGATCAACCGGATTGAGGACTCGTCGACACCGAGGACCCGGGCGAACGTCTGCCGTTCGTACTCGCAGACAGCCACCAGGGCGGCAGCCGACCTCAACTGCGGGCTGATCGCCTTCCATTGCAGAGGCCGGATGAAGTTCCGCAGACCCGACGAGTGGCCGCCGGTGTGGAACGTCAGGACCGACGGAATGCCTGCGCGGCGGGCGGCCGCCAACGCCGACGGCGGGACCAGGGTATGGACACCTTGGACGTGAACCACGTCGTAGTCGGACTGCGCTGCACGAAGATGCCGAACCAGGCCCGGGCACCACAGGTAGTCGCGGGAACGCGGGTAGGCCGGCCACCGCCGAATGTCGTAGCCGTCCGCGGTCTCCGAGGGCGGCAGTTCACCGGTGGTGTCGGTGGTCAGCACCGTCACCTCGACTCCCGATGCGGCCAGCCGCCGGGACACCTCGTGGACGTGGGTTTCGATACCGCCCATGAACGGCAGCGCGCGCGCCGTGACCATCGCGACACGGAGTGAGTCGGCGTTCACCGTGAACCTCCGCGTATTGCGCGCCAGCGACGAGACACCGTGCCCACCACGTAACCCGCTGTGGTGTAAGCCAGACCGATGATGATCACCGCGGCGGTCGACAACCCGGCGACATCCCCTCGCAGCGCCAGACCGAGGTTGCGCAGAACCCCCTTCGGCAGGGTCACGGTCGAATAGCTCCGTTCCGCCGACAGACCGGTTTGAGTGCCGACGATCTGCGTCATCTGAGCCTTGGAGAGACCCTCAGACCAACACCGTGAGCGGAAATACGAAAACGTCTGCCTCGCAACAGGAACATGGTGCGCGACGGCAGCCTGATCATCGTAGAGGAAGACACCGTCCGGTCGTGCCTTGCCGGCACGGATGCAGAATTCAGTCTCCTCGCATCCGAGTGGCAGTTCAACGCTGGCGGATCGGCCGATATCGGTCTGGAAGCCGCCATCGTCGAACAGTTCGCGACGGAATGATGCATTGGCACCGATGAGGTTGCGCACCACCCCTGCCACCTGTCCGG
The DNA here is from genome assembly GCF_017853185.1 of Mycolicibacterium sp. GTDB lineage: Bacteria > Actinomycetota > Actinomycetes > Mycobacteriales > Mycobacteriaceae > Mycobacterium. The sequence continues at coordinate 2,626 of NZ_JAFMJZ010000159.1, read as the reverse complement.
TGTAGCTGCACCCGACCACCCAATCGAATTCCTTCGGCCACCAACGTGGTCGCTGCGTGGACCAGTCCGGATCGATGCGGCCGCCGACGCCCAACACATTGGGGTCGGAGTAGTGCCGCGTAAGACCGGCAAGCCAACCCGGCCGGGCGGCCGCGTCATCGTCGAGGAACACCACCACGTCGGCCGTCGTCAGTTCGACGCCGGCGTTCCTTGCACCGGACACACCCCTGGTGTTGTGGTTGGGAACCACGCGCACGCCAGGGAGGCTCTCGATGAAGCGGGCCCCCAATTCCGGATTGTGGTCCACGACCAATATCAGCTCCTGCGGCGGCGGCTGCTGGTTCAGCACCGACGCGACCGCCGCCAACGTCACGTCCCAGCGTTGGTCGGTGTAGGCGCAGATCACCACCGCGCAGGTGGGGCTCATCGGCTTTCTCCATTCGGTGAAAGATGAACCGCTGCAGGGTCATCCAGTATCTGCCGTACCTTCACGATGTCCTCGCCTGCGGCAGAGAGGACAGCACCGGCGACGATGACCGCCAGCGGCACCACCATCCACGCGGCGGCGCGCACCGCACGGCGCGGCACTGCATCCGCGGCCCGCCGTACCAGGCGCACAAACCCGGACGGATTGCCGAGCACCACAACTGCGGCGGCGCACCCGATGGTCAGCGGCGTCAGCCAGACCCGGGCCAAAAGCAGGTTGATCGACGCCAGACACGCCGCCGACAGCACAACCGCACCCGTCAGGGCGGGACCCCACACGCGCGACGAACGGACCGCGCTCTCCCGGATGCGGACTCCCAACGCGCTGCGCATGACCAGGGCGATGAGCAGGCCGCACAGCAGCCCCACGGCCAGCTGAGTGGTGACCCGAACCTGGGGCGTCGATCCGAACCAGCCGCTACGCAGTTCCGCGATACCAAGGCCCTGGAGGTCGTAGATCGACACCGGGCCGTGCCGGTAGACGACCCTGATCCCGGGAACGTTATCGAACTTCATGAGTTGCTCGTCGCTGAGTTGCTGCCCGTCGCCGGTCTCGCCCTGGAAGAAATAGGAGCCGTACGGGGGCAACTCATCGGCAAGGCGGCGGTCGACGTAGAGGTAGCGCAATCGCATGGCGATGGCGTTGTCAGTTTCGGTCGTCCCCCAGCTCTTCGCCACGTACAGCGAGGGGGCATCGATTCCGTTAGGTCCCTTCATCACCGGCCAGAGGCCGGCCTGGGCCGCCAACAGGTCCGAACTCACCCGGTCAGCGGCGATGCGACTGCCGGCGGGCAATGCCTCACGCGACCATTTGACGGCCGCGAGCGCCTCGGCGTCCATCGACCGGGTGTCCGCGGCCGCCATGTAGGGGCCGGGCAACCGCGCCCAACTCGGTCCACTACCCAGCACGTAGCCTCCGACGAAGGCCGCCGCGGCCAGCACCACGACGATGATCCGGGCCGACACTCTTTGACGGTGGCGCTGGAACACCACCGGTTGTGCTGGATTGCGCCAACAGTACCAGGCGGCGAAACCCGCCACCACCAAGCTGAACGGAAGGAAAAGGAAACTGTTCAACCGGTCGTAGAGTTCGCCACCTTTGGGAACCACACGGGCAGCGAGCAATACCGGTATGGACGCGGACTGGATCGCGAGCAGAAGCAGCGGCCCCAATCGGTAGTGCCGCTCGCGGTAGGCGAGCGCCACCACCGTCACCACGATCACGCAGAGCGCGGCGGCGTAGTACAGCAGCAGGTACTGGTCGAACGAGCGGGCCGCGGTGCCCGCCGAGTCCTTGAACAACTCGCGCCGTTCACCACCGACGAACTGCGCCCGCACATCGTCGATGATCGGACCGAAATAGCCGGACAGTAGCTGACGCTGAAAGATGGCCCACCCCAACGTCGATGCGAGCGCGGCACAGGCACCGTAGGCGATCCACAATCGTGCGCGGCCACTCTCGGCGACGGCCCAGACCACCAGCAGGACCGCGGTGAGGAAGCTGGTGACGTGGTGAGTCAACGCGACGGCGAACAGGCAGACGGTCGCTCCGCCCAGCAGCGGCAGCGGATCGTCGGAACCGCGGGCGCGGGCGATGAAGCTGACGCCGGCCAACGCCAACGGGAGCGCCATCGTCTGGTAGGCGAACTGGGAGTTGAAGAACACGAATTGAGAGGAGAGCGCGTAGACCGCGACCGCCAGCCCGCCGGCCCGCTCGCTTCCGGTCATCTTCTCGACGGCGTCGCAGAGCACGGTCACCAGCAGCAGCCGACAGGCGAGGATCACGATGAATGCGGCAGCCATGGTGGGGATGCCGAGTTGGTGCACCAAGACCGTCACGGCCTCCAGGCCGGGGTACCGCGGACTGACGTCCAACAGTGGATTGGCCTCGAAGAGCCGGTGTGAGGAGATGATGTCGCCGAGGGTCCGCATGTGCAGTTGCTCGTCGAAACCGGTGAACAGCAGCGGGTTGGTGGCCCGCCAGAACAACGTCGTCGTCACCCCCAGGCACAGCACCGCGGCGTTGCGGGAGGTCCGGTCGAGGTGCGCGGCACTCAGCACCCACAGGGCGCTTCCGTACACGACGGCCAGGCTGACATCCGAGAGGGCCTCAGCCACGCCACGGTGCTCCTGCCGGGCG
>NZ_JAFMJZ010000028.1 GCF_017853185.1 Mycolicibacterium sp. | reverse complement strand
AAACCGCTGACCAAGGGCATGCCGAGGTAGGAAGCCCCGACAGAAACTTAACTATCTCACAGTTTCACCTCAGGGAAAACCTATGTGAGACCCGGTTTCGCTCTCGGAGGAACCGTTGCGGATCGGGGCCACCGAGAGCGCCCGGTGGCCCCGATCGACGTGTACCCGCATATACCCCATAGGGTATTATCGGAGCCGTCGAACAACACAGGAGGTAACCGCCGTGAAGAAGAACATGGGCACCATCGACCGCGGACTGCGCGTCGCTCTCGCCGCCCTCGTGCTGGTCCTTTTCCTCACCCACGCCATCTCCGGCACCGCCGCGATCATCCTCGGCGCCGTCGCGGTGGTCTTCCTGCTGACGAGCTTCGTCGGCGTCTGCCCGGCCTACATGCCGCTGGGCATCTCGACGATCAAGAAGTAGACCTTCACTTCTTGCGCTTGCGGCCGGTGGACGGCCGGCCCATGGCGCTGTCGCGTTCGTCGGCGGTGAAGTCCATCGGCACGCCGGCCCGGACGGATGCCATCACCCGCGACGTCGACCTCATCGCCGATCCCACAGCCATCGGCTCGTAGGTCAGCGCGCCGGCTGCCGGGACACCCATGCGCTTGCCGACCTGGACCGCGTCGATGTTCGCGCCGAGGAAGATGAACTTCCAGTTGTAGCGCTCGCGCTGCTGGGTGATGAGCGCCTCGACCGCCGCCCAGGTCCATTCCACGCTGGCGTTCTCGTACCCGTCGGTCATGATCAGGCAGATCACCGTGCCGGGCCGCGCGGACTCCGGCAGGGCGGCCAACTGCTCACCGATCTCGGTGATGAACCGCCCCGTCGCGTCGAGCATCGCCGTCGTGTTGCGCGGCACCAGCTCCAGCGGACCCACCTCGGCGATGGGGATGTCGGTGTAGACGTTCTCGTAGACGTCGTCGAACATCGACAGCGTCACCACGGCCTTGCCCGGTTCGCTGCGCTGCTTGGCGATCAGCTCGTCGAACCCGGTCTCGGTGGCGCGCTTGCAGTCCTGCATCGAGCCGGACCGGTCGAGCAGGGCGGCGATCAGCGTCAGATTCTGATTGGTCATGCGCACTTCCTTTCGTCTCGAGGAAGCAACGCTTCCCCCCTTGACCACGAGTGTCCGGAGGGGGTCTGACAGAAAACGTCAGTGCGAGGCGAAGAACTGCGCCGTGGCCTGGGATCCGTCCACCGCGAAGGTGGTCGGCCCGACGATCGCCTCGGGCAGCGCGAAGCGGCCGGCCGGCCAGGTGTGGCCGGCGCCGTCGAGGCGAACCAGCACCACCGCGGTGTTGCCTGCGCATCCGCCGGCGGTGAGGAACTGGGCCGCACCGCTGGAGGCATTGCCGATCAGTGGGCCCGGGCAGCCGTCGACGGCCCGCCACAGATCGGCCAGTGCCGGCGCGGAGAGGATGTCGCTGGCGCCGCCGCGGCCCACCATCGGGCCGCCGCCGAAGGGCACCACCGGATCACCGGTGCCGTGAATCTGCATCACCGACACCGGCCGTGACGGGGCGCACCGCACCCCGGACCCCAGCGTCCCGGCCACCGGCGCGATCGCCGAGACCAGGTCGGCCCGGTCGCAGGCCAGCCTGGTGGCCATGAACCCGCCGGCCGACATTCCGGTGGCGAAGACGCGGCCGGGCGGGATGCCGTAGTCCGCCGACAGCTTGCCGATCAGAGCCGACAGGAAACCGACGTCGTCGACCCCCTGCCGGTCGGGCACCGAGGCGCCGCGGCCGTCGGCCCAACTGGCGTCGATACCGTCCGGATAGGCCACCACGAACCCGTAGCCGTCGGCGACGCCGTTGTAACCGGTGATCCCGGCCTGCTGTGCGCCGTTCTGACCCGCCCCGTGCAGGTTGATCACCAGCCCGGCCGGCGGACCGGGCGGGACGTGCACCAGGTAGGTGCGGTCGATGCCGCCGAAGTTCAGCACGCCGGGCACATCGGCCCGGCTGGGCGGGGCGCCGAGACCGGCCAGTCCGCCAAGGAGCAGCAGTGCGGCGACGAAGGCCGTCAGGCGTGCGGTCACGCTGGCCATTGTGCCTAATGGCCGGCCGGATAGGCGTGGATGAGTGCCGAGGACAGCTTCGGCACCGCATGGGTGAGCGTGTGCTCGGCATCATGCGCCAGCTGGTGGGCCTCGCTCAGGCTGATGGCCGGGTCGATGTCGAGTTCGGCGTCGGCGTGCAGGCGGTGGCCGATCCAACGCATCCGCAGCCCGCGCACCCCGATCACACCCGGCTCGGCGGCCAGTGCCGCTTCGGCGGTCTCCACCAGGTGCGGGTCGACCCCGTCGAGCAGGCGGGCGAACACGTCGCGGGCCGCGGTGCGCAGCACCATCAGGATGGCCACCGTGATGAGCAGGCCGACGATCGGATCGGCCAGCGGGAAGCCCAGCCACACCCCGAACGCGCCGAGCACCACCGCCAGCGAGGTGAATCCGTCGGTGCGGGCGTGCAGTCCGTCGGCCACCAGCGCGGCCGAGCCGATCCGCCTTCCCACCCGGATGCGGTAGAGGGCGACGAGTTCGTTGCCGATGAAGCCGATGACGCCGGCGGCCGCCACCCAGCCGAGGTTGTCGATGACGACGGGATGGATGAGACGCCGGATCGCCTGATAGCCGGCCACGGCCGCCGACAGCGAAATCATCAGCAGCACAAAGAGTCCGGCGAGATCCTCGACCCGGCCCAGTCCGTAGGTATAGCGCTTGGTCGCCGCCCGGCGGCCGAGCACGAAGGCGATCCACAGCGGGATGGCGGTCATCGCGTCGGAGAAGTTGTGAACGGTGTCGGCGGCCAGCGCCACCGAGTTGGACAGCACGACGATGACGAGCTGGAAGATCGCCGTGACGCCCAGGGCCAGCAGGCTGATCTTGACGGCGCGGATTCCCTGCGCGCTGGACGCCAAGGCGTCGTCGACGCTGTCGGCGTGATCGTGGCTGTGCGGGGCGAAGATCTCGCGGACCGCGCCGCGCAGCCCGCTCCCGTGATCGTGATCGTGATCGTGATCGTCGTGATCGTCGTGATGGTCATGCTGTTCGTGGGTCATCGGAGTTGCGCCACTTTCTCGTCGCCGCGGTGATGGCCGGGAATCCCGGGGCCGGCGTGCTCGGCGTTGAACACCGCGTCGGTGACCAGCTGGCGGATGTGGTCGTTCTCCAGGCTGTAGTGGATGGTCGTGCCCTCCCGACGGGTGCGCACCAGCCGCGCCATTCGCAGCTTGGCCAGGTGCTGCGACACCGACGGGGCCGGCTTGCCCACCGCGTCGGCCAGTTCGGTGACCGAGGACTCCCCCTCGACCAGTGCCCACAGCAGTTGCACGCGGGTCGCGTCGGACAGCATCCGGAACACCTCGACGATCAGGCCGACCTGATCGTCGTCCAGCCGCCCGCTCGGAACCTTGTTATCTGCGCGCATACGCAGATACTACGGATCACGGGCCGATGCGCGATGATGTGGGGGTGGCGGGCAGGGGCGGGGAACGGCTGGCCAGAGCACTCCTGGTCGTCGCGGTGCTCGGCGGGCTGTTGATGGCGTCGACGTCGATCGCGCAACGACTGGCTCAACACTCCCATTCCGGACGCGGTGGCGGCGTCGTTCAACTGGCGGCCGATGTCACGTCGCCCGACCGGGCGACGGCCACCCGTCCCGATCAACACCAGGCCGCCGTCACGCCCGCAGACCTCGCCGACGAGGATGCCGTCTCGACCGACGCCGACCTGCGCGATACGCAGGCATTCCCTACCGCGACACGACACGCAAAAGCCGCCATGGGTGTCGCCTTTCCGCATGTGCCCTGGCTCAAAGGATTCAGACCACCTCCATAGCGACAGATGCGATTCGACGATCCGTTTGTTTCTTGATCGAAATCCATTCGCGCACTGAGGTTTTGACTCGCCCCCTTTCGGGGAATACGGTGACCCAGGTTTCAGAAACGAGGCCGGTTCTCCGACGGTCTTCGGTGCTGTCCACCCACAAGGAACTGGTAATGAGACAAGTCCACTTCATCTCGGGTCTGCCGCGCTCCGGTTCCACCCTGCTGGCTGCCCTGCTACGCCAGAACCCGCGCTTCGAGGCCGGGATGTCGGGCCCGCTGGCCGGTCTTTTCGGAGCGCTGCTCACCGAGATGAGCGCGCGCAACGAGTTCTCGGTCTTCATCGACGACACCAAGCGCGAACGTATCCTGCACGGCCTCTTCGACAACTTCTACGCCGACTCCCCCGCCGAGGTCATCTTCGACACCAACCGGGCCTGGTGCGCCTGGATGCCGGCCATCGTCCGTCTCTTCCCTGACGCCAAGGTGATCGCCTGCGTGCGCGACGTGTCCTGGGTGGTCGACAGCATCGAGAAACTCGTGCAGCGCAATGTCTTCAGTCCGTCGTCGATCTTCAACTACACCACCGGCGGCACCGTTTACACCCGGGCCAACGCCGTGGTCGCCCCCGACGGCTTGGTCGGCGTGGCCTACGACGCGCTCAAGCAGGCCTGCTACGGCCCGCAACGCGACCGGCTGCTGCTGGTGCAGTACGAGTCGCTGACCACCGATCCGGCCAAGACCATGCACGCCATCCACGAGTTCCTCGGTGAGCCGGAGTTCGAGTACGACTTCGATCACACCGGCTACGACGTCACCGACTTCGACGAGCGCGCCGGCACCCCCGGACTGCACACCGTGCGCGAGACGGTGTCCTACGAGCCGCGCGAGACCGTGCTGCCGCCGGAGTTGTTCGCCCGCTTCGCCAACGACGCGTTCTGGCGCGATCCGGAACGGGCGCCGGTCGGACTGCAGGTGATCTGAGCTAGTCGAGAAGTGTGAGCGCCAGCCGCGGACAGCGTTTCACCGCGGCCTTGGCGTACTTCGACAACTCTGCGGGAACCTCGGGTTCACGCGCGCCGTCGCGGGCCAGCGGGTAGCCCCAGTCGTCACGGACGAAGAGCTGCGGAAGCAGTTCGGTGCACAGACCCCGGCCGTCGCACCGGGTCCAGTCGATGTGCAATCTGGTCATGACGGCCATCCCCCGATCGTGCGTTCGTGCCCGTCGCGATCCACCAGTCGGGCCGGATAGCCAAGGGAGGCAATCCATTCCGGCGCCCGGAATCCACGGATGACGGCCGCGGTGCTGACCGCGTTGGCGATCAGGCAGCGCGGCGCGGCGACGCTGACGCTGCGCCACACCGGGTCGGCCGACGCCCCGGTCCGCGGGTCGATGATGTGGTGGTGGGCCTGGCCGTCGCGCTGCCATTTCCGGCGGCGGGTGCTGGAGGTGGCCAGCCCGGTGTCGGTTCCGATCACGACCTGGCTGGCCGGATCGTCCTCGGTGTCCTGGACCAGGATCTGCCAGCCGCCGTCCGGGGCGTCTCCCGCGGTCGCGAGGTCTCCGCCGAGGTTGACCAGCACGCCGCTTCCGGTCTGCGCGTGCACCTGTCGGGCGCACCGGTCGGCCGCGGCGGCCTTCGCGGTCGCCCCGAGATCGAGCAGCGTGCCGGCCGGCATCCGGATGCTGTCCCCGTCGAACTCGATGGCGGTCCAGTCGATCGGTACCGTCACCGAGGCGATCCGCGGCAGCCGGGAATCCGGGGCGAACTCGTCATCCCCGAACGCTTCGTCATAGCCCAATTCCACCACCGCACGACCGACCGTCGGGTCGACGTCGCCGTCGGTGAGACGCGCCGCCTCCAGTGCCGCGGTGAGCAGTTCCGCCAGTGCCGGGCTGACCGGGTGCCGGCGCCCGTCGGCGACGGCCAGCGCGCAGACCTCCGAATCGGGTCGAAACCTCGAGGCCGCCAGGTCGATCGCGGTCAACTCGGCGTCGACCACCGCACGGGCCCGGTCCAGGTCCGCCGGGTCGGTGACCAGCAGGTGCATATCGCAACTCCACTGCCGCCACTGCACCCCGACCGGGGCCGACTGGCCCACATCCGGCCCGGCGACACTCATGGCATGCAGTCTGCCCGGGTTTTCTGTGAGCGCTGAAAGATTTGGCCCCGGAAAGATTTAGCACTGCAAGAACCAACGTGGCACCCTTCACTTCGTGTCCGCCCCGCTGCTGCTCGTTGTCGAGGACGACCGCGCCCTCAACGCGATGCTCGCCGAGCTGTTCACCGGTGAGGGGTACCGCGTCGACACCGCATTCGACGCCCAGCAGGGCATGCACCGCGCATTGAGTGCCGACTATGACGCCATGGTCGTCGATCGTGGCCTGCCGGTCATGGACGGCACCGAACTCGTCGCATTGCTGCGCTCGCGCGGAATCACCACCCCGGCGTTGATGCTGACCGCCCGCGGCTCGGTGCAGGACCGGGTCGAGGGCCTGGACGCCGGCGCCCAGGATTACCTGGTGAAGCCGTTCGAGATCGCCGAACTGCTGGCCCGCGTCCGGGCCCTGCTGCGGCGCAACGAGGATGCGGCGACGGTGCTGCAGGCCGGCGGACTGCGGCTGGATCTGCTGACCCGGCGGGTCTCCGGGGAGACACTGGACGACGAGGTCGAACTCACCGACCGGGAAAGCGCCCTGCTGTCGACGTTGATGAGCGCACCGAAACGGGTGTTCAGCCGTCCGCAGCTGCTGCTGCAGGCCTTCGACGGCGTCGAGTCCGACAACGCCGTCGACCTCTACGTGCACTACCTACGGCGCAAACTCGGCAAGCAGGTGGTCGCCACCGTGCACGGCTCCGGGTACCGGTTCGGACTGGAGTGAGCGCCGGTAAGGCTGTGCCGTCAGCCGATCTCGCGCTGGTGCGGCGCGCGGGCCGCATCGTGGCGATCCAGGCCGCTGTCGGGCTGGCCGCGCTGCTGCTGCTGGTCGGCGCAGTGGTCGCCGGCGCATTCCTGCGCACGCAGAGCACCCAGATCACCGATCAGCTGAACACCGTTGCGCAGCGCGCCGACGACACCGACGATCCGCCGCCCGGGATGGAACTCGCGATGCGCGACGGACGCGGCCGGATCTCGGCCAGCGACGGCGGCAAGGTCGGTATCCCGCTGCTGTCCGGACCGGCCGGATCCACCGATGTGCATGACCGCGACCGTCACTACCGGGCACTGGTCGCCGACCGTCCCGAGGGCCGCGTCGTCGCGCTCGTAGACCTGGCGCCGTACCAGACGAGCCGCAACCGGCTCTTCGTCGCAATAGCATTGGCTGAGTTCACCGGAATCCTTGCCTCGGTCGTGGCGGTGAGGTTGTTCACCCGCCGAGCGGTGCGCCCGTTGACCGAAGCCCTTGCGCTGCAACGCCGGTTCGTCACCGACGCCTCCCATGAGCTGCGCGCACCACTCACCGTTCTGCACACCCGCGCACAGTTGCTGGCGGCCCGGCTGCATTCCGGCAACGTTGACACCGCCGCCAGGGACGCCGATGCACTTGTGGCCGACACCCGGGTTCTCAGTGACCTCGTCGACGACCTTCTGGCCTCGGCCACCACCACCGCCGGCCGAACCGACGGGACGCGGACCGACGTGGGTGCGATCGCCAGGTCGGTGTGCGAGAGCATGCACCCCTACGCCGAGTCCGTCGGCGTGGCGTTGGACTGCGCCGCTTCCGGCGGTCTGGAGGTCATCGGTTCCGAACCCGCACTGCGCCGGGCGGTGACCGCACTCGTCGACAACGCACTCGGGCATCAGAGCGACGGTGGACGTGTCCGGGTGAGCGCGAATCGGGACGGCCAGCAGATCATCGTGTCGGTCATCGACGACGGCGTGGGCATCGACGAGGCCACCATGGCCACCCTGTTCAACCGGTTCTCGCGTGGGTCGGCGCACACCACTCGGGGTGACCGCCCGTCGTACGGAATCGGCCTGTCACTGGTGCGCGAAATCGTCAATGCCCACGGCGGCGAGATCACGGTGACCTCGAAGGTCGGGCAGGGTGCGGCCTTCACGATCTCGCTGCCCGCGGCGGCCGCAAACCCGAATTCGACGGCCGATAACGGCTGAATTCCCAGCTAGAGCCGTTTCTTTGAGAGCTCCAAGAAATGGCTGGCAACATCTGAGCCATGAATTCACCACGTTCGGGATTCCGCCGCGTCGCCGTCGCCTCCTGGGCGCTGGCCGGCCTCGGTGTGGCCGGCGTCGCCGGCTCGTCGGTCCTGGCCTACGGCGACACGGTCAAGCCGGTCGCCGCGGAACTCCCGGCCGCCGTCGACATCCCCGCTGCCGTAGACCTCGCGGCCCCCGCCTCGGTGGCCCCGGTGGTTCCCCCGGCCGTGGTCACCCCCGAATCCGTGCCATCCCCGGCCGCTCCGGCGCCCGCTGCTCCGGCCCCCGCGGTCCAGCAGGCCCCCGTCTACACCCAGGCTCCGGTCTACACCCAGGCGCCCGCTCCGGTGCAGACGTACGCCCCGGTGCAGACCTACACCCCGACCCCGGCCTACACCGCGCCGGCGCCGGTCTCTGCATCCGGAGCGGTAGGCGGCACGTCCATCACCAGGTCGAGCACCGGCGGCTCGTCGAGTTCGGGTTCCGCGTCGTCGGCGAAGCACGTCCCGATGGGCAGCGGCGGCGGACCCAATAAGGCTGTCCCGCATACCGTTTCCAAGGGCTCCTGACCCGGCTAGTCTTCATAAAACGATGAGCAGTGAAGCGCTGTGGGCTTTGGGGCGGGGCAACGGGATCGTCGCGTTGGCATTCCTGACGTTGTCGGTCGCCTTGGGGGTTGCGAACCGTTCGGGGCGGCCCTTGCTGGCATTGCCGCGCTTCGGCATCGCCGACGTGCACCGTTTCGTCGCACTCGCCGCCACCCTGCTGGTGGCGCTGCATCTGGGCCTGCTCTTCCTGGATCCCTACGCCAAGCTGCGCCTGGTGGACTTCGTCGTCCCGTTCCTCGGCAACTTCAAGCCGGTGTGGCAGGGCCTGGGCACCGTCGCCGTCGACCTGCTCGTCGTGGTGATCATCACCAGTCTGCTGCGACAACGGCTGGGGCTGAGGATCTTTCGCGTCGTGCACTGGTCCACTTACCTGCTGTGGCCGATCGCCATGGCGCACTCATTGGGTAACGGCACCGATGTGGGGCATGTCTGGTTCATCGCCTTCGCCGGAGTGTGCGCCCTGATCGTCGTCCTGGCGGTGATTGCGAGGATGCGTTCCGACTTCAGCGAATACGCGCGCTCATGAGCAATCCACCGCAGTTGCCGCGACTGTTCGGCGCCCAGGGTCCGTCACTGCTCGCACATCAGCAGAAGTACGGCGTCCTGCCCGCACTCGGGCCGGCGCTGATCCCGCTCATCGACGAATCGCGACTGTCCGGGCGCGGCGGCGCCGGCTTCCCGACGGCCCGCAAGATGGTGGCGGTCACCGGCCCCAAAGCCGTGGTGGTGGGCAACGGCGCCGAGGGCGAACCGTTGAGCCGCAAGGACATCGAACTCTTGACCCGGGCTCCGCATCTGGTGCTCGACGGTCTCGCCGCCGCCGCCGCCGCGATCGCCGCCGATGAGGTCTATCTCTATCTGCACGCCGATGCCCTGCCGTCGGTCACCGCGGCCCTCGAGGAGCGCCGCACCGCCGGTGTGGATTCGCATCAGGTGAAAGTGGTCGAGGCACCGGACCGCTTCGTCGCGGGTGAGGAGTCCGCCGCGATCCGGCACATCGAGGGCGGTCCGGCGCTTCCCCGTGACCGCACGGTCCCCACCGCGATCTCCGGCCTGCGGGGCCGGCCGACCCTGGTGAACAACGTCGAGACGCTGGCCAACATCGCCTTGATAGCCCGGTTCGGTGCCCAGTGGTTCCAGTCGGTGGGCGACGCCGACGACCCCGGCACCATGCTCGTCACCCTGTCCGGCCACCTCGACCACCAGGGTGTGCTCGAGGTCCCGACCGGGTCCGCACTGGCTGGCCTGATCGAGAACGCCGGCGGCACCGATCTGCGTCGGGTGTCGGCGGTCCTCGTCGGCGGCTATCACGGAAGTTGGCTCACCGCAGCCGAAGTCGGCGATGTGCGGCTGTCGCGGACGGGACTCAAGGATTTGGGAGCCTCGCCCGGCGCGGGCATCGTTCATGCGCTCGGGACCACCGAATGCGGCCTGGCCCGCACCGCGGAGATCACCCGCTATCTCGCCGATGAGAGCGCCCGCCAGTGCGGTCCCTGCCTCAACGGACTCCCCCGCATCGCCGAACTGATGGACCAACTCGCGTTCGGCCGCTCCAGCGATTCGCTGGTCTCCGAGGTGCGGCGGATGGCCCGACTGGTCGACGGTCGCGGGTCATGCCGGCATCCGGACGGATCAGTCCGGATGCTGCGCAGTGCGTTGCGGGTGTTCGGTGCCGACGTGGAACGTCACCGGCACAAGGGGTGCCTGGCAGCGGAGGCTGCGGCGCTGGGTTGATTCAGCTGTCGCCCGGCCGACGAAGTCGGGCAGGCGGGTGCAACTCCGCGGGATTGTCAGAGCGCCAGCCCCGTTGGGCCAGCCAGAGACTCAGCGCCGAGTAGATGGCGACCTCGGTCCACATGAACCACACCTTCCACTTGCGCCCGAGGAAGACCGGCTCGTTGATGATGCCGTTGGAGGCAGCGACGGCATAGGCGGCGTGGGTGTAGGCCAATCCCGCTGCCGACCCCGCCAGGAACTTGTAGGCGTCGCGCTTCATGGTGTGGACCTCTTCCCCTCGTCGCTGGGCTTGGGCGTTCGCCAACCCAGATAGCCGAACCAGATACTGAGGGCCAGGTACATGGCGGCCCCGAACCATGCGGACTGCGGACCCCATTCCCGGCCGAAGAAATGCGGCTGGTTCACGACCCCCTGCAAGATGAAGACGGCAATCAGCGCATGCTCGATGGCGAATCCGACGAACATTCCGGACAGGAACTTACAGACATCACGTTTCACGGCATTCCCTCCTGACCTGATCCTGATAACCAGCGTGGCCGGGCGCGGGGCGGATGACTAGGGCCGAAATGCCACCAACGTCGTCGTAGGCCGACGACGAGAGCAGCGCGTCAGGTGTCTGCCACCTGCCGCCGACGAGTCGCTTCTTCGCTACAGGAACTTGCTGAGGGAGTGATCCCCGTGCAGAAACCACCATGAACGAACAGCCGCCACACATCGCGGACTCGCTCCTCGGCGACGATCCTCGCTTCCGTCTGTCAGTCGCCGGCGCGCGCAAGTTCAAAGGGATCGCTCACGAAGTGCGACTGCTGCGCGCCCGCCGGGCTGAGCCTGACCCTCAGCCGGCGTCCGGGGTGAAGCTGGCGTAGAACAGCCGTCGCTGCGGATCGACATAGGCATTGATCCGTTGTCCGGTCACGATGTCCTCGACGGCCACACCCAGCAAGGTGCCGATGGGCCGACCGGTGACGGGGTTTCGTTGCACGGCACCGTCCACTTCCACGAACGTGGCCACCTGGTCGGCGTCGAGGTCGTTGGTCACCGCCACGCTGCCGTCGGTGCTCGGCACCGTGAACGGGCCCGGGGCCGCACCGGGCGCCGTCGGATCGTTGCCCGGCCCACCGGGGTTGTACACCGGCGAATAGCTGCCGGTGGAGGGCATCCGCACGCTGCTCAGGCGGGCGACCGCCGCCGGGTCACCGGACAGGATGACGTCGTAGTAGTTGTCGTGGTCCTCGACGTAGGCGGCGTTCTCGGTGGCGCCGGCCTGGGCCAGGTCGGCCAGGCCGACGACGGTGATGCTGCCGAAGCTCCCGATCGTCACGGGTGTGTTGGCCTGGGTGATCTCGATGGTCGATCCGTCATCGGCGGTGGCTTCGAGGATGAAGTAGCGGGAGAACTCACCGGGCAGCAGACTGGCGATGCCGTCCGGGGAGAAGCCGGCGCTGGTGTAGAGCCGCAGCCGATACTGGGCCTGGCTTCCGTAAAGGTCTGCGCCGCTGTTGTTTTGGGACGCCAGGCTCATACCGATCGGCCCGCCCTCGCCCAGATTGCTGAAGTAGTTGAGCTTGGCGGCCACCAGACGCGGGCCGTTGCCGGTGACGTAGGGGTTGGCGCTCTGCGCGCTGAGTCCGACGGCGGATACCGGACCGGTGTTAGTCAACAGTTGCAGCGGGCTGCCGTCGTCGATCACCGTCACCGACACCGGGTACATCGCGCCGGGGTCGCCGGGCTGCAGCCGGTTGCCGAGATATCCGGCGATCACGACGGTCTGCCGCTCGTTGAACTCGAGGTTGGGCAGGAAGGCCGCCGTCAGCGGGTTCACCTGCGATCCGTCGCTGAGGGTGATCAGGAAGTCGGTCGGGTTGACCGTCGTCGGCAGCACCGGATTGCTGAAGACGACGGGGATCGTGTCGGCCAGCAGCAGATCGACGCCGTAGACACTGCTGATGCTGTCGGTGGAAACCGCTGAGGTGTAAGCCCGTTGGGCCGCACCCAAAGCGGGGTCAAGGCTTTCCCACGCGACGTTGTAGAAGGCCGCGATCGCCCGATCGTTCGGGCCGGTCCCGGTCAGCCCAGGCACGCCCATGTATCCGTCGAACCCGTAATTGGCGGTGACGATCGCCGGCGTGGCCGCGAAGATGTCGGCGTTGTAGTTGATCGGCGTCTGCAGGCTCGCCGCCGTTCCGGATGTGTCAGCCCGGCTGGCGTTGACGAACTGCACCAGCCGGTCGGCCAACGGGGTGAAGACGACGGTGCCGCCCGCCGATCCGCCGAGTCCGCCAGTTCCGCCATCGCCGCCGGTGCCGCTGGACGCGCCCGCCTGGCCGGTACTGCCTGCGCTGCCGGCCCCCGCGTTGACGCCTCCGCCGGCTCCACCTGATCCGCCGGTTCCACCGTCCCCGCCGGGCGCCTGGTTGCCGAACAGCAGCAGCAGCCGCCCGGATCCCCCGGAACCGCCGGCGCCACCCACGCCCCCGGCCCCACCTTCAGCAGCGATGCCGCCCTGGCCGCCGGTGCCGCCGCGACCGCCGCTTCCTCCGACACCGCCGACCCCGACGATCCAGCTGCCGTTGCCGCCGGCGCCACCGCCTCCCCCTGCGCCGCCGACCCCGCCCGCGCTTGCGTACGTGACTCCCTCGGTGCCGACGCCACCCGCGCCACCGGCGCCGCCGGCGCCGCCGTCGCCGACCAGAAGTCCGCCTCGGCCGCCCTGTCCTCCCGCGCCGCCCGTGCCGCCGGCGCCGCCGGATCCGCCCGCCGCGCCGGTGCCCCACACCGACAGCAGCCCGACGTTGCCGCCGTCGCCGCCGCGGCCACCGGTGACCCCGCCGGCACCGCCGCTGCCGCCTAAGCCGGGCGTGAAGAAGATGTGCCAGAGCGCGAATAGTCCTGTGTCCCCGCCGTTTCCGCCGGCACCGCCGACGGTGGCGCCCGCAGCTCCGTTACCGCCGGCGCCGCCGGAACCGAACACCACTCCGCCACGGCCGCCGTTCCCGCCGGAACCGCCCGGATCCAGCGCGTCTCCCCCGGCGCCGCCGAACCCGACCCAGCCCGCGGCGCCGCCATTCCCTCCGTTGAATCCGTTGCCGCCGCTACCGATCACGCCGCCGTTGCCGCCGTTGCACGGCCCTTGGGGGCAGGTCTCAGGGGTCCAGGAATAGCCGTCGCCGATCAGCAGGCCGCCGTTGGGACTCTGCGCTGTTCCGTTTCCGATGAAGATCCCGACGAAATCCGCGATCGGGTTGGCCGCCGGCACTGAGGCGGCCTTCGACGTCGCGAGCGTCTCGCGGCGGGTCGCTGCGAACGTCACCCACTCCACCGGTGCCGTCGCGGGGGCGCCTCCCCTGGCATTACGGGAAGCGCTGGCTCGGGCCGCGTGACGAACGGGCGCGGCGGCGTGCGACGCCACCCGGCCGCCGGGCCTGGCACTGGGCGCCGGTGCTGAATTCGAGTGTGAGTCTGTCGAACCGGCATCGCCACGATCGGCCGAGGCCACCGGCATCCAGGCCAACAACGAGCCGACGCCGAGGGCGACGGCCAGCCCGCCCACTCTTCCGATGGAGCCAGCACAGCCTGGCATTGCCGCTCCTCCGTTGTGATTACCGAACCAGGCGGAGCCTAAGCGAAAGACGACACCGTGGCGATACCGGCGGCCCGGCGGGTCTGAGCGACTCGGCGAATAGATGACGGACTTGTCGATATACCGACCGTGCCGGGGAGGTGTCGACCCGTTGGCGCGCACGGGGCGGAGCCTAATTCCATTGCAGGGCAAGGACGACCACCTGCGTCAGTGCCGCGGCCAGGGCAAGGATGAGAAGGACCCACACGCGTGGGGTGAGGTAAAGGCGCAGGAAGGGCTGGGATGGAAAGGAGAAGGTCTCCGCCACGCCGAGCAGCTTGTATTTGTGTGCGTCCTCGAACGTCGGGTCGACCACCATCTTCATCATGTCGCGACGGGAGCGGTAGCGCATGAAGCCGACGATGCTCCAGCCCGGATCGGGTTCCACCATCCACGCGTCCACGTAGCCGCCGACCTTGCGGGTGGCCAGCGCCGGATGTCCGCCGTGCTTGAGCAGTCGGGGGATGAACGCCTTCGTGTAGGCACGCAACATCTGCTCGGCCGGCACCGTCGCACCAGTATCGGGATCACAGACCTCCGTGTCAGGAACCCGTACCAGGTTGACCATGACGAACTCGCGCCCGTCGTCCTCCTCCAGGAATTTGCGCACGGTCCCCAGGTCGTTGAGTTCCCCTGCGCCGCGTGCCTGCGCGGTGGCCATGAAGGCGTCGATCTCATCGCCGGTGAGGCGACCGCGCCAGTTCTGGTAGTACGCCAGGAAGCATCCGTAGAGCACGGCGACGACGGGCCACACCCACCAACCCGGTATCACCGGCGGACGCCGTTCAGAGCGCCTCGCCGGTGAGGAAGTCGGCCTGGGAATCGACTAACAGAGCCATAGCGCCTCACTCACACGGTCCGACAGGACTGATCAACAGGGAATCACGTCACCCGTCGTCGTCGAGAAGCACAGGCAGGGATCGGAGCCGGGCGTGTAGTACGGCTGTCCGCCAGGGGTGTAGCAGGGCACTTCGCCCGGGTAGGTAGGCGCAATCGGATAGCCATAGGGGATGACGTAGTTAGGGGTGAGGGCGGCGGCCGCGACGGGATCGACCCCGACCGGGCCCACAACGCCGCCGACTCCCGCCGGCCCGGCGGGACCGGCCACCGGTCCGGCTCCCCCGACTCCGACGGGACCGGCCGGACCCACCACCGGACCGCCGACCCCGCAATCACGGCAGTCGGCCCCAGCAGTTGACGCCGCCGCCAGCGACCCCATCGATAAGGCAACGGCTAGCAGTGCTGACGCAACAATCTTCATACTGGCAACCCGTTTCTGTTTGGCATGGCCCGCGGCCCACCTTACGGCGTACCCAACGAAAAATTGCGTCGCACGTTGCAGACCTACAGGCTTCCGTCGGGGACCCCGCCAACCATCGAGCATGGTCAACCTGGAACCGTAGGACCACATGAGCCAACAGCCGGCCGACGTCGTGGAATCGCTACTCGGCACCTTGGAGGGCCGAGCCCGCGACGAACGAGCCGAGTTGATCCGGTGGCTGCTCGATCGCGGGATCTCCCCCGAGGAGATACGGACCGCCAACTCCCCGATGCTGCTCGCCACCCGCTCGCTGGTCGGCGGCGACGACCGCTACGTCTCCGCGCGCGAGACTGCCGAGGAGTACGGCATCGAATTGCCGCTGCTGCAACGCATTCAGAACGCGATGGGCATGCCTGGAACAGAGGATCCCGACGAGCGCGTGCACCCGAGTGCCGACGCCGAAGCTGCCGCCCGCGTTCAGCGCTTCATCGAGTTGGGCTTGGACCCCGAGCAGATCGTCGGTGCTATTCGGGTGCTCTCCGAAGGGCTCTCACGCGCGGCCGAGGTGATGCGTTCCACCGCCTTCTCAGCCGTCCTGGAGCCGGGTGCCACCGAACTGCAGATCGCCCGCCGGTTCGAGGCCTCGGTGCGTCACATCGCGCCGGCGCTGGGTCCGCTTCTCGAAGACATGCTGTTCTTCCAGCTTCGCCACATGATGATGGACACCGAGGCGATCACGGCCAATGAACGTGCCGACGGTGTGCCGCTTCCCGGGGCGCGCACCATTGCGGTCGCCTTCGCCGACCTGGTGGACTTCACCCGTCTCGGTGAATCCGTGCCACCCGAGGAACTCGAAGGCCTGGCCCGCATCCTGTCCGACATCACCTGGCAGGTCGCCGCCCCGCCGGTGCGGATGGTCAAGACCATCGGCGACGCGGTCATGCTCGTCAGCCCCGACCCCGGGGCACTGCTGGACACCGTGTTCACTTTGATGGAGGCCGCCGAGGCCCAGAGTGGCTTCCCGCGATTGAAGGTCGGCATGGCCGTCGGGCAGGCGGTCAGCCGGGCGGGCGACTGGTTCGGCAGTCCGGTCAATCTCGCCAGCCGGGTCACGTCGGTCACCCGGCCTGGGGCGGTGCTGCTGACGCAGTCCGCCTTCGAGGCCGTCGGCGACGATCCACGCTTCAGTTGGTCAGACGCCGGGGATCGGAAATTCAAAGGGATCGCCAGCGAAGTGCAACTGTTCCGCGCCCGACGGGCTGAACCCGGGGATACCCCTATGAAGGGTGACCGCCGTAGCAAGACGCCTAAGGCCAAATAGACCGCCAGCTGACCGAATCAAGATGCGACCACCTGAGCAGAACTGACTCGCCGCGGCAGCACATCGAGCAGCTCGGCCAACTTGCGACAATTTCCACGTCGGTCGGTCCGGCGGGTGTCCAGGCGAAGCAGATCCGGTATTGATCATTGCGACTGAGACTGGCGAAGGCTGGGCCGGTAGTCGGCGGCCTCGGCCTCTGCGGCGAGCAGCGCGCCCAGTTCACCTTCCTGCTGTGCGACGAAAACGCCGACGACCTGTCGGCACACTTCCGGCACACTCACCCCGCGCGCATCGGCGATGCGTTTGAGCCCGACCAACATTGTCGTGGTGACATGAAACTGCACAGCGAACTGACCGCAGGAACCATCCTCGGGCGGTGACCCCGGCCCCACGACGGCGGGACCGTCGATGTCGAACTCGCCGGCCTCGATATCGCGGCTCGTCCGAGCGACGACCTCGTTGCGACGTAGCAGACTGTCGGGCTCCTGGCACTCGTCATCGCCGAGGTAATCCATTCCGCCCACGCTAGACCCCGCAGAATTCCGATGGTTTCCTGGAGCCGCAGAGACGAGACAGACAGAAGGCCAGGGCTTGTGGCCCTGACCTTCTGTCTGTGGTGGAGCTGCCGGGAATCGAAACCGCTCGTGAAAACGCATTGAACTGCGGAAACGCTGGATCCGGGGACGCGGGACTACGTCAGACGACGCGAAAACACCTGGGAGAACGCGGCCAGTTTGGTGAGCGCGCTTGACGAGTCGGTGCGGCGCACCGTCGCCGCGCTCGCGCTCGGCAGCTAGGCGGCCGTAGCCGTTCAGGCAAGGAAGCGGTCGGCGTACGGCGTGAATCGCGCCCGTAGTTCGTCTTCGTCGAGACCGAACATCTGCGCCGACGTGGCGACCTGCCCGAGCCGACCGCGTTGGTGGCCGGCGAGGTATCCGCTGATCGCCTCCTCCACGTCCGCCGTCAGCGGCTCACCGGCCACGTCGTAAACCTGCGCGACGGTGCCGTGTTCGTCGGCCATGAAGTCGTCGAAGCGCACATCGATCGAGCGCTCCCGGTCGATGACATCCCGGTCCCGGACCAGGGCGGTGAGCATCGCATCAAGGCGGTCGACCCAGGACGCCGCGATCTCGTGTACCGGAACCGGGGTCCGGTGCATCCGCGCCGAATAGGTCAGCATCGCGAGCATCGACAGCACCACCGGAACGGGGTCACGATGGGTGAACACCACCACCGAGCCGGGGAACACCCGGTCAAGGACCGTCAACTGCTCGAGGTGCTGGGGTGATTTGAGTAACCAGCGCCGGCCCCCGCGGAGGAACTGCATCGCCTTGAGCTGGGTGGCGAGGTACTCGTAATGCGTTGTCTGGTCATGGGATACGTAGTAGTCACGCCAGCTCGGCACATGGGAGACGGTTTCCATCAGCATCGACGAGAAGTCGTTGGCCAGGAGCTGGATCTCCTCATGCGCGTGGTCGGTGGTCATCTCGTGCATCAGCGCGAAGTGCGGCATGACCAGGTTCATGAATTCGACGGCTACATCCATCCGGGTCCGGCGGGGATCCGGTTCGATACCCGTCTCGGCCGGCAACGGGAACGGTTCGACACTTTCCCAGTAGGGCATGGTCCGGAAGGTCGGAGCGGCGGCGAGCAGGTTGTGCAGATGGGTGGTGCCGGTGCGGGGCAGACCGGCGATGACGACCGGCGGCTGAAGTTCGATGTCGTGGATCTCGGGGTGCCGGCTGAGCAGATCGGTGAGCAGCAGCCGGTTCTTCAGGTACTGCAGGATCTGGGCATGGAAGTTGACGATTCCCGGCCCGGTCAGCCCGGAAATGTCCTGCAGCGCAGCCAGATACACGTCGAGGCGGTCGCGGTAGTCATCCGGTCCGAAGTCGTCGAGGCCGGTGTCGGCCATCGCCTTGGCATGCAACACCGCGGCGTCCAACGGTACGTCGGCCGCCATCGTCCCCAGGAAGCCCAACATCTGTTCGGCGGCGGGGCTGAAGCGCGGCTCGGCGAGGTCGTCAAGATGGACAGTGGCCGTCACGCAGACTTAAGTTACTTTGAGTTTCGCAGTGGCGACAGACTTTGGCCGCACGTCACCCTCATCACGAGAGGCATCATCACATGACGGAAGCGAATCACGAGTCGACCGCAGCGTGGAACGAACTCCTCGACACCCTGCGCGGCTTGGACCGCTCGTTCCTGGAGGGCGACCGCGCGGTCACCGACGATCGGCAGATCGCTGACGGCTACCGCATGCTCGCGACGACACTCGGGGTGGCCTTCGACACCTACCTGTTCGCCGACCGGAGCCGGCCGAGGTGGGCAGAGGTCAACTCGCCGTTCCGGCCGGATCGGCGGTGGGGCGGCGACAACACCGACGCCTACTACTTCATGTGCCCGGTCGATCCCGAACGCCGCTACCGGATCAGCGGCAACCGCGGCGACAGCGTCTACTTCTCGGTGACCGCCTACAACGAACCCACGCCGGGCGCCTGGTCGGACAAGATCGTCGCGATCGTCCGCGACGACGATCTCGACATCGACGCCGAGGGCGACTTCTCCTTCGAATTCGGGCCGGAACCCGATGCGGCCGTGCTGATGACGCGCGACTACCAGGCTGACCCGCAGACCGGCCGTCCCGTCACGTGGCGGATCGAGGCACTCGAGGAACCGGATCCGTTCCGGCACGGAGACGCCGAAACCGCGGCGGCCCTGCGCGCCAGCGCGGCCTGGCTGCGCACGATGTTCGCGATCCTGCCACTGGCTGTCGGCGTGCGCAGCGCCGATGTGCACACCCTCGGCCACTCAGTCGCCCACGCGGCCAACGAGTTCGCCGAGCCGTATCGGACCCCGGACTTCAACTTCGGCTGGTCGGCCCGAGACGCCTGCTACGCCTACGGCAGTTTCGTCCTCGAGGACGACGAGGCCCTGGTCATCACCCACCGGCCGCCCGCCTGCCGGTTCTGGAATCTGGTGGTGTGGAACCAGTTCATGGCGACCCCCGGCGTCACCGACGCGCGCAGCTCCGTCAACGGCCACACCGCGGTTCCGAACGCCGACGGCTCGGTGACGGTCGTCGTCTCCCTTGGGATGACGGCGCACCCCAACTCGCTGACGACGCTCGGCTACCCGAGGGGCAACCTCGCCTTCCGCTGGTTCCTCGCCGAGGATGTTCCAGCGAAACCCGAAGTCCGATTGGTCAAAATCGCGGAAGCGCCTGTCGCAGTGAGCTGATGCAGGAATTGAAAGCAGGCCAGGCCTTTCGGCCTGGCCTGCTTCTGTGGTGGAGCTGCCGGGAATCGAACCCGGGTCCTACGGCATTCCCTCAAGACTTCTCCGTGCGCAGTCCGCTATGTCTCTACTTGGATCTCCTGCTCACGCGAACAAGTCAGGATGACGATCCCAGTCACTGTTTGATGTCCCGCTAGATCCCGTGACCGGACTTAACGGTTTGTCCCTCTTGCTGATGCCAGGGTCCGGGCCGAGGGCGCTCCCGGTCTGACAGACACACCGTCGCTTAGGCAGCGAGGGCGTAGTCGCGCTGATTGGAATCGGCGCTTAATTGGTTGCAATGACGCTTACGGTGGTCTCTTGCCTGCACCGGCACGCTTCCCTTGATTCGATGCGCGAAGTCGAAACCGTTCAGCCCCTCGCACCCTGACCGATGGCTTCGATCAGATTTTCAATGGTACGGGCTATAACCGACAAACCCCACCCATTAATTCCCCAGCCATCCCGCGCCGACTGTGCGGATTTCTCCGCCGTAGCGGCGTGTCCTGCCGAAAACCGCACAGTCACGGCGCCCAGCCAGCGGAAATCAACCCTTGAGCTTGGCCCGGAACGTCCCGCCGACCCCGTTGAAGAGCAGGTCCCCGTTGGGCGCGTACTGGATCAGCGCGTAGGCGCCGTTGCCCAGGTTGTCCTGGCCGAAGATCACCCGCTGCACGGTCTCGCCGGTGTCCCAGTCCATGCCGGTGACCTCCCAGCCGTCGGCCTTGGTGTAGCCGTTGACCATCACCTGGTTCGACCCGCTGCTGGCGGCCGGGACCATCGACGTGGCCACCACGTCACCGCGGGTCCACACCGACTGCCAGCGGTTGGTGGCCGGATCCCACTCGAAGCGCTGCATCCCGTGCGGCGGTTCCAGCACGGGTCCGCCGGCCAGCACGTCGACCAGCCGGTCCGGGTCGCCCTCGGGACGGATGTTGTTGACCACGAAGGCGCCGTAGTAGTTGACCACCACCGACTGCTCGCTCTGGATGAACTTCGGCAACGGGGACAGTCCGGCGGTCACCGGGATCTGGTCGGCGATCCGGGGTGACTTGGCGCCCGGCTTCGGCACCGAATCGCCGGGGATCTGATCGCGCCAGAACGCCACCAGTTTCATCTGATCGGACCCGTCGGTGATCACCACGAGTTTGTCGGCGTCGTCGCCGAAACCCATCAGCGTCGGCGTCGACCCGGTGCCTCCGCCGAACTTCACCGACGGCGGCTGCTGGCCGGTGTCGTAGGGCGCCGCCCACGCGCCGTCGGCGGAATCGTCGGACAGCTTGGATCCGGTCCACACCAGCTTGCGCATCAGCTGATCCGAGGCGACGTAGATGCCGCCGTGCTCGTCGACGGCCACCGAGTTCGACACCGTCTCGTCGGGGGCGAAGTGCACCTGCCACGGCGTGCCGCTCAGATCGCGGTTGATCACGCTGACGCCCTTGGTGGTCGCCACCACCAGGTGCCCGTCGTAGGTCATCGCCAGCCCGACGGTGGTCTCCGGCACCGGGAAGTCGGCGGCGTCGGGGATGAAGAACTGCTTGAAGTCCAGCGCACCGGCCACCCGGATGCCGGCGGCGGGATCCTTCGGGTTGACCAGTTCGAGCATCAGAATCCGGCTGTCGGCGGTGCTGTAGTACAGCCGGTTGTCGGAACTGACGAGGCTGTAGGTGCCGTTGCCCAGCACCCGGGCGTTGAGCTTCCAGTCCCCCACGACGGCCTGGCGCACCTGGTTCACATCGGTGAAGCGCTCACCGAGCACCCGGTCGAGGTCGGCCACCGGCACGGTCGTCACGCCGGGCGCGGTCATCTCGGCGACAGTCCGGAACCCGCCATCGCGCACATCGACGTAGCGCACACCGGATGTCGACGACACCCACATGTAGTCCGGCGAGGTGGACGCCAGCGTCATGATGTTGATCGGGCCGCCGGCCGAGCGTGGCTGGGTGCGCGGATCCACGGTGAAGGTGCCGCGCGGGACGTCGTACGGGAAGGTGTCGGACTGTGATGAGTCCATGTGCGTGATGCCGTAGGTCGGGGCCGAGAGGAACGGATTCGTCGGCGCCGCATGGGTTTTCGCTGCGGACGGTGCGGTGGACGTCTTCGCACAGCCCGCCAGCGGGACGGCCAGCGCGACGACGGCGACCGCGGCCACACGTAAGCCTCTAGATGACATAGGCGAGCTTCTCCACGATCCGGGCGCCGAGTTCCTCGTCGCCGCCGTAGTCGATGCCCTTGGGCCGGTTGGCCAGCATCGGACGGCCACCGGCCAGCCGGGTGAACTGCAGCCCGTCCATCCCGATGATCGCGGTGGGCTGGGCGTCGCCGAAATCCGCCACCAGTGCCGCCCGGCCGTCGACGGCCACCCGGAACACCCGCGACAGCGGACCGGTCAGCGCGATCATCACCCGCGAACCCTCCGGCGCCTGCCCCTTCTTGCCCACCACGAACGCCATGCTGGACTCCATCTCGTCCAGCGCCAGCCGGCTGTCCGGGCCGGTCATGCTCTGATCGTCGGCAGCCAGGCCGAGCGCCTCGCGGATGTCGTGCTCGTGGAACCAGCAGTCGAACACCCGCACCCGCATGAACCGGCCGTAGCTGTCCGGGCCGGCCGGGGTGAAGGTCACCGTGTTCCACTCGGCCTCGGGCATCGCCGAGAGGGTGGCCTTGCGCCGGGCGATGGTGTCCCGGAACATCGCGAGCATCTCCGCGGGCGACTTCGCGCGCAGGTGCTCCACCCAGCGCTCGTTGAGCGCGCCGATGTCGTTGCGCACGTGGTCGCGGCCGGTGATGTCGACCTCGGGATTGGCCTCCCCGGCCAGCATGAGTTCGGTGCCGGCGATGTGCGCGACGACGTCGTGCACAGTCCAGCCGGGCAGCGAGGTCGCGGCCCGCCACTGCTCGTCGGTCAGACCGGACAGCAGCGAGTCGAGGGAGTCCCAGGAGGCGAACAGCCCCTCCAGGACCTCGCCCTTGTCCAAGACGGTGCGGGGACGTTCGGAATCGGCCATAAGTCGGAATGCTAGTGCAGGGAAATCATCGCCACGGCCGCTAAAGCCGCGACCATTCCAACCACCTGCCAGCGGGTGACCCGCTCGCGCAGCACCACGATCGCCAGCAGCACCGTGAAGGCCGGGTACAGCGACATCAGCACGCTGGCCAGCGACAGCATCGAGGACTGCAACGCCCACAGCATGGTGACGTTGGCGCCGATGTCCAGCGCCGCGGCCAGTATCGCCAGCCGCAGCGAAACACCCTGCGGCGCGCGGAGATTTCCGGTCAGAACGGCCGCGATCACGACCAGCACCGTGGCGACCACCCGGCCGAAGAACAGCGGCCACAACCGCGCCTCAGCCGGGGCCTGCGCGATGGCCACGAAGTTCAGGCCGAACGCCAGTCCGGCGCCGAAGGTCAGCCAGGCCACCTTGGCGGTGAAAAGGTGCGGGCGGACGTCCTCGTCGGTGGCCTCCCGGCTCACCAGGACCACCGCGACCAGTGCCAGCACCGCGCCCACGCCGGCCACCGCCCCCGGCCGCTCCCCCAGCGCCAGTCCGCAGAGCAGCGGCACACCGGCAGCCAGGATCGCGGTCAGCGGCGAGACCACCGAGATCGGCCCCGTACCCAGCGCTGCGTAGAACCACCACACCCCCAGGCCCTGGGCGATTCCGGTCATCGCGCCCCACAGCAGGGCCGGCCCGCTGATGGTGCCGCCGGTGAAAAACGCCAGCAGCCCGAGTCCGAGCATGCCCAGCGGATAGGACACCAGGATGACGCGCAGTGCCGCGACGTGCCGGGAGGCCAGACCGCCGACGAAGTCGCTGACCCCGTAGAACCCCGCCGCCGCCAGGGCGAACAGGATGCCGGTCAGAACTTGCCCTTGGTGCGCCGGCCCATCTCGCGGATCACCTCGCGCTGGGCGTCGCGCTTGGCGATGTCCTGACGCTTGTCGTGGGCCTGCTTGCCGCGGGCCAGCGCCAGTTCCACCTTGACCTTGCCCTCGCTGAAGTACAGCGACAGCGGCACCAGGGTCAGGTTGCCGTCGCGGATCTTGCCCACCAGCATGTCGATCTGGCGGCGGTGCAGCAGCAGCTTGCGGTTGCGCCGCGGGGCGTGGTTGGTCCAGGTGCCGTGGCTGTACTCGGCGATGTGCAGGTTGCGCAGCCAGATCTCACCGTCGTCGACGGTGGCGAACGCGTCGGCCAGCGACGCCAGGCCCTCGCGCAGGCTCTTGACCTCGGTGCCGGTCAGCACCACGCCAGCCTCGAACACCTCGAGGATCGAATAGTTGTGCCGCGCTTTGCGATTGGTGGCGATCACCCGCGTGCCGCCGGCCTTGTCGCCGGCCTTCTTCGCCGCCGCCGCCTTGCGCTCGACCGATGCCTTGACCATTTACTTCCGCACGTACAGCCGCAGGGTGACGTACGCGGTGATGGCGGCCATCGCGACGCCGGTGACCACGAGCCACGGCGCCACGTAGTAGAGGATGTCGGCGTAGTCCACCTTGGCGATCAGGTTCGCCTGGTAGAACTGGTCGAGCGCCTTCTCCAGGAACAGCGCCCGCGCCAGTATCAGGCCGACGATGGCCAGCCCCACGCCGATCAGCGCCGCGAACACCGCCTCCAGCAGGAACGGCAACTGGGTGTACCAGCGGGTCGCGCCCACCATTCGCATGATGCCGATCTCGGTTCGCCGGGTGTAGGCCGCGACCTGAACCATGTTGGCGATCAACAGAACTGCGCCGACCGCCTGCACCACCGCGATCGCGAACGCGACGTTGGACAGCCCGTCGAGCACCGCGAACAGCCGGTCGATCAGATCCTTCTGATTGAGCACGTTGAGCACGCCGGGCTGACCCTGCAACGCCTTGTCGAAGTCGGAATGCTGCTCCGGGTGGTTGAGCTTGACGATGAACGACGCCGGGAACGAGTCCTTACTGGCTACGTCCTTGTACTCCGGGAACTTGGTGGTTGCGTCGGTGTAGGCGTCGTCGCGGTTGAGATAGCGCACGCTCTTGACGTCGTCGCGCGCTTCGATCTTGCTGCGCAACGCTTTACACGCCTCGCCGTCGCAGGACGGGTCGTTGGCCGAGACGTCGGGGGTCAGGAACACCTGGCTCTCGACGCGGTCGAGGTAGATGTTGCGGGACTGGTCGGCCAGCCGAACCACCAGCAGTCCACCGCCGAGCAGACCCAGCGAGATCGCGGTCGTCAGGATCATCGCGATCGTCATGGTGACGTTGCGGCGGAGGCCGGTGGTGACCTCGTTGGCCAGAAATGCGGCGCGCATCAGCGGTCCATTCCGTAGACGCCGCGCTGCTCGTCGCGGACCAGTCGGCCCATCGAGAGCTCCACCACCCGCTGGCGCATGGAGTCGACGATGTGGTGGTCGTGGGTGGCCATCAGAACCGTGGTGCCGGTCCGGTTGATCCGGTCCAGCAGGTCCATGATGTCGCGGCTGGTCTCCGGGTCGAGGTTGCCGGTGGGCTCGTCGGCCAGCAGCACCAGCGGCCGGTTGACGAACGCCCGGGCGATCGCGACGCGCTGCTGCTCACCGCCGGACAGTTCGGCGGGCAGCCGGTTGGCCTTGCCGGACAGCCCGACCATCTCCAGCACCTCGGGAACCACCTTCTTGATGGTGGCCGAGTCCTTGCCGATCACGTCCAGGGCGAAGGCCACGTTCTCGAACACGGTCTTCTGCTGCAGCAGCCGGAAATCCTGGAAAACGCAGCCGATCACCTGGCGCAGTTTCGGGATGTTGCGGCCGGAAAGCTTGTTCACGTGGAACTTGGAGACGTTGACCTCACCGGAGGTCGGGGTGTCCTCGGCCAGCAGCAGCCGCATGAAGGTGGACTTGCCCGAACCGGACGGGCCGATCAGGAAGACGAACTCGCCCTTGTCGATATTGACGCTGACGTTGTCCAGCGCAGGCCTCGCTGACGCCTTGTACTGCTTGGTGACATGGTCGAGGCTGATCATCACAGGTCGCCAGTCTAGACCGTGAGGCTGCGAGCCTAGGGCGTCGGCGTGGCCGTCGGCACTGCGGTCGGGTGCGTAAGCGGTGGTAGCGACGCTGACGGCGAGGCCGAAGGGCTGACCGGTGTGGTCGTGGCGACCGGCTGCGGGGATGCCGACGACGGCGGCCCACTCGTCGTCGGGGTCGGGGACCCACTCGTGGGCGTCGTGGGGGTGGTCGGCGCGGTTTCGGTACCC
This sequence comes from Mycolicibacterium sp., assembly GCF_017853185.1. Lineage (GTDB taxonomy): Bacteria > Actinomycetota > Actinomycetes > Mycobacteriales > Mycobacteriaceae > Mycobacterium. The sequence continues at coordinate 2,003 of NZ_JAFMJZ010000028.1, read as the reverse complement.
GACGGAGGCGTCGTCGTCGGCGTGACCTCCGTCGTCTCCGTCGGCGTCGGCGTCGGGGTGCGCCGCTGCACGTCGGTGCGCGGCGCCCAGGTGTAGGCCGGGTCCGGGATGAAGCCCGGCGGCACCACCTCGCTGGCCGGGATCTGCGCGGGCGCGTCCGGTCCGGGCTCATAGGTCTCGTAGAGCCAGCCGATCGCCAGGAACGCGATGATCAGCACCAGGGTGGAGGTACGCAGACGGCCGCCCAGGATGTAGCCGGGCCAGCTCCGGCCCTCGCGGGGATTGTTCTGCGTCATGAGGTTTCCTGCCCCATCATCGGAGAATTCTCGACCGGGGCGTCGATGCCGGCCCGCGCCAGCGCGGCGACCACCAGCAGCCGCAGCCGCCGGCCCACCTCGAACTGCTTGCCCGGCAGGGTGCGGGCCACCATCCGCAGGTTCACCGTGTCCAGTTCGATGCTCTCCACACCCATCAGTTGCGGCTTGTCCAACAGCAGGTGTTCCAGGCTCGGGTCCTTCGCGGCGTCCTCGCACACCCCGTGCAGCACCTTGTTGACCTTGCTCAGGTCGGCGCTGCTGGGCACCGGGATGTCGATGACCGCGCGCGCCCAGTCCTTGGACAGGTTGAGCGTCTTGACGATCTGGCCGTTGGGGATGGTGTACATCTCCCCCTCCGAGGTGCGCAGCTTGGTCACCCGCAGCGTGACGTCCTCGACGGTGCCCATCGCGTCGTTGGTCGAACCGAGGTTGAGTTGCACCAGATCGCCGAAGCCGTACTGCTTCTCGGTGATGATGAAGAACCCGGCCAGCAGGTCCTGCACGATGCGCTGCGCGCCGAAGCCCAGCGCGGCGCCGAGCACGGCCGCCGGGGCCACCAGCGAGCTGACCGGGATGGCCAGGATGTCGGTGACCTCGACGACGACCATGACGGTCAGCAGGGCGATCGCGACGTAGGAGATCACCGAGGCGACGGCCTGACGGTGCTTGGCCTTCTCGGTGCGGACCAGATCGTCGCTGTTCTGGAAGCGCCAGTCGATCCGGCGGCTGATCCGGCCGGCCGCCCAGGTGATGAAGCGCGCGACCAGCACCGAGCCGATGATCAGCAGGGCGATGCTCATCGCCTTGGTCAGGATCGACTCGCCGAGGTCGCCGTGCCAGAAGTCGTGCCAGGGGGTTGCCTTGAGGTTAATCGTCATCGTCACGCCGATTGCGCCATCGGATCCCGGCTTCCAGGAACCCGTCGATGTCGCCGTCGAGCACCGCCGACGGGTTGCCCACCTCGTACTCGGTCCGCAGGTCCTTGACCATCTGGTACGGGTGCAGCACGTAGGAGCGCATCTGGTTGCCCCACGATGCGCCGGAGTCGCTCTTGAGCGCGTCCATCTCGGCGCGCTCCTCCTGGCGCTTGCGCTCCAGCAGTTTGGCCTGCAGCACCCGCATCGCGGACACCTTGTTCTGCAGCTGCGACTTCTCGTTCTGACAGGTCACCACGATGTTGGTCGGGATGTGGGTCAGCCGCACCGCGGAGTCGGTGGTGTTGACCGACTGTCCGCCCGGGCCGCTGGAGCGGTAGACGTCGACGCGGACGTCGGTCTCCGGGATGTCGATGTGGTCGGTGGTCTCGGTGACCGGCAGCACCTCGACCTCGGCGAAGGAGGTCTGGCGACGGGCCTGGTTGTCGAACGGGCTGATCCGCACCAGCCGGTGGGTGCCCTGCTCCACCGACAGCGTGCCGTAGGCGTACGGCGCGTGCACGGCGAAGGTGGCGCTCTTGATGCCGGCCTCCTCGGCGTAGGAGGTGTCGAACACCTCCACCGGGTACTTGTGCTGCTCGGCCCAGCGGATGTACATCCGCATCAGCATCTCGGCCCAGTCGGCGGCGTCCACGCCACCGGCGCCGGAGCGGATGGTGACCAGGGCCTCGCGCTCGTCGTACTCGCCGGACAGCAGGGTGCGGACCTCCATCGCCTCGACGTCGGCCTGCAGCGCCTCGAGTTCGGCGTA
>NZ_JAFMJZ010000158.1 GCF_017853185.1 Mycolicibacterium sp. | reverse complement strand
ACCGCACTGACCCTGCGTCACCTCCGCCAAGCCTGATGGGTAAGCAGGCATGACCCCGAGCCCAGGTAAGACAGACCAGTGGGACGCAGTCATAAGGCCGCGTCTGATGCCCAGGCTGGCCATCGCCGGCGCCGTCCTGATGGTCCTGGCCGGGATCGGCGTCGCATGGACGTTGCTTGACGACTCCACCGGGCCGGCGCTGCGGAGCGCCGACCAGTGGGCGATGCTGCTGCTCGCCGTGGTGCTCGCCGGTGTCATCCTGCTGCTCACCCGGCCCCGGTTGCGGATCGGTCCGGCCGGCCTCGGGGTGCGAAACGTTCTGGAGGAACGGGTGATCCCGTGGAACCAGGTGGTCGGCATCTCGTTCCCGAAGCGCTGGGCGCGGGTGGAACTGCCCGGCTACGAATACGTGCCGGTGGTCGCGGTCCAGTCGGTCGACCGGGATCGCGCGGTCGCCGCGATGGACACCCTGCGCGAGGCGATGGACCGCTACAGCGGCTGAGTCGGCCGCGGCGGCCCGGTACTAGCCTGAGAGGCGTGCCCGATCCCGCGACGTACCGCCCCGCGCCCGGGTCGATACCGGTCCAGCCGGGCGTCTACCGGTTCTCCGATCCGCACGGCCGGGTGATCTACGTCGGCAAGGCCAAGAACCTGCGCAGCCGGTTGACGTCCTACTTCGCCGACCTCGCGAGTCTGCATCCCAGGACCCGGCAGATGGTCACCACCGCGGCCAAGGTCGAGTGGACGGTCGTCACCACCGAGGTCGAGGCACTCCAGTTGGAATACAACTGGATCAAGGAGTTCGATCCCCGGTTCAACGTCCGCTACCGCGATGACAAGTCCTACCCGGTGCTGGCGGTGACGCTCAACGAGGAGTACCCGCGGCTGATGGTCTACCGCGGGCCCAAGCGCAAGGGCGTGCGTTACTTCGGGCCGTACTCGCACGCCTGGGCCATCCGAGAGACCCTCGATCTGCTCACCCGGGTGTTTCCGGCGCGCACCTGTTCGGCCGGAGTGTTCAAGCGGCACAGCCAGATTCAGCGCCCGTGCCTGCTCGGCTACATCGACAAGTGCTCGGCGCCGTGCATCGGCAGGGTCAGCGCCGAGGAGCATCGCAAGATCGTCGACGACTTCTGCGACTTCCTGTCCGGCCGGACCGACCGGTTCGCCCGGGACCTCGAGCGGAAGATGAACGCGGCGTCCGCCGACCTCGACTTCGAACGGGCGGCCCGGTTGCGCGATGACCTCGGGGCACTGCGCCGGGCCCTGGAGAAACAGGCGGTGGTGTTCGGCGACGGCACCGACGCCGACGTGGTCGCCTTCGCCGACGACGAACTGCAGGCCGCGGTGCAGGTGTTCCATGTCCGCGGCGGACGGGTCCGCGGTCAGCGCGGGTGGATCGTCGAGAAACCCGGCGACCCGGGGGAGTCTGCCGAAACGCAACTGGTGGAACAGTTCCTGACCCAGTTCTACGGCGATCAGGCCGAACTGAGCGGCGCCGCGTCCAACGGCGCCGACGAAGCCAGCAACCCGGTCCCCCGGGAGGTCCTGGTGCCCTGCCTGCCGCCGGATGCCGAGCAGATGGCGGCCTGGCTGTCCGGGCTGCGTGGATCGCGCGTGCAGTTGCGGGTGGCCCAGCGCGGCGACAAGCGGGCCCTGGCCGAGACGGTGCAGCGCAACGCACAAGAGGCGTTGCAGCAGCACAAGCTCAAGCGGGCCGGCGATTTCACCGCGAGATCGGCTGCGCTGCAGGACATTCAGGAGTCACTGGGTCTGGCGGAGGCACCACTTCGGATCGAGTGCGTGGACATCTCGCACGTGCAGGGGACCGATGTCGTCGGCTCGCTGGTGGTGTTCGAGGACGGAGTGGCGCGCAAGTCCGACTACCGGCACTTCGCCATCCGGGAGGCCGCCGGCGAGGGGCGTTCCGATGACGTCGCCTCCATCGCGGAGGTGACCCGGCGCCGGTTCGCGCGCCATCTGCAGGAGCCCCCGCCCGATACCGAGCAGAAGCCGCGACGGTTCGCCTACCCGCCCAATCTCTATGTGGTCGACGGTGGCGCACCGCAGGTCAACGCCGCCCAGTCGGTGCTCGACGAATTGGGCGTCACCGACGTGGCGGTGATCGGCCTGGCCAAACGGCTCGAGGAGGTCTGGGTGCCGGCTGAGCCGGATCCGGTGATCCTGCCCCGCAACAGCGAAGGGCTTTACCTGCTGCAACGGGTTCGCGACGAGGCGCACCGGTTCGCGATCTCATATCACCGCAGCAAGCGGTCCAAGCGGATGACGGAATCGGCGCTGGACAGCGTGCGCGGACTCGGCGAGACCCGGCGCAAGGCCCTGGTCATGCATTTCGGTTCGCTGGCCAAGCTGCGGCAGGCCGGGGTCGACGAGATCACCGCGGTGCCCGGGATCGGCGCCGCCACCGCCGCGGCCGTGCTGGAGGCGCTGGCTGGTCCGGGTGGGGACGCTGATACCGACCGTTCGGCCGCATCGGAGGCCGTCGTGGGCGAAGATTCAGAACCGAGCATGAACACCGACCAGCGGGCATCGCGATGACCGATCACACAGCGGCACCAGAGACGCCGGGAACACCGGCGGACGCCCCCGATATCGACGTGGTCCTGGTGACCGGGCTCTCCGGGGCGGGCCGGGGCACCGCGGCCAAGGTTCTCGAGGACCTCGGCTGGTACGTCGCCGACAACCTTCCGCCCGAACTCATCGCTCGGATGGTCGACCTCGGCCTGGAGGCCGGTTCGCGCATCACCCAACTCGCGGTCGTGATGGACGTCCGCTCCCGCGGTTTCACCGGGGACCTGGATCTGGTGCGCAACGACCTCGGGTTGCGCAACATCAACCCCCGGGTGCTGTTCCTGGAGGCCACCGACGACATCCTGGTGCGCCGCTATGAGAACAACCGGCGCAGTCATCCGTTGCAGGGCAACCAGACTCTGGCCGAGGGGATCGCGGCGGAACGCACCATGCTGGCCCCGGTCAAAGCGACGGCAGATCTGATCATCGACACCTCGAACCTGTCGGTCCCGGCTCTGCGGGCGAACATCGAGCGTGCCTTCGGCGGAGGAAGGATTCCCCGCACCAGCGTCACCGTGGAGTCCTTCGGTTTCAAGTACGGCCTGCCGATGGACGCCGACATGGTGATGGACGTCCGGTTCCTGCCCAACCCGCACTGGGTTGACGAACTGCGACCGCAGACCGGCCAGTCGCCCGCGGTGCGGGACTACGTGCTGTCCCAGGCCGGCGCCGACGAATTCCTGCAGACCTACCACCAGCTGCTGCGCCTGGTCGTCGACGGTTACAACCGGGAAGGCAAGCGGTATATGACCGTCGCCATCGGTTGCACCGGCGGAAAACACCGCAGCGTTGCGATCGCCGAGGCGCTCGCCGCATTGCTGGCACGCGACGAGCAACTGTCGGTTCGCGTCCTGCATCGGGATCTGGGGCGGGAATGACCACCCCCGCGGGCAGGAGCGAAGCGACCAGGGGATCGGCCGAGCGCATCGTCGCCCTCGGCGGCGGCCACGGCCTCTATGCGACGCTGTCGGCCGCACGCCGGCTGACCCCGTACGTCACCGCGGTGGTGACCGTCGCCGACGACGGCGGATCCTCGGGCCGGTTGCGGGCGGAGTTGGACGTGGTGCCGCCCGGCGATCTGCGGATGGCGTTGGCGGCGTTGGCTTCTGACAGCCCGCACGGCCGGCTGTGGGCGACGATCATCCAGCACCGCTTCGGCGGCAGCGGCGGGCTTGCCGGCCACCCGATCGGAAACCTGCTGCTGGCCGGACTCAACGAGGTGCTCGCCGACCCGGTCGCCGCCCTCGACGAACTCGGCCGGATCCTCGGCATCAAGGGACGGGTACTGCCGATGTGCCCGATCGCCCTGCAGATCGAGGCCGACGTCGCCGGCCTGGAGGGTGACCCGCGGATGAGCCGGGTGATCCGCGGTCAGGTCGCGGTGGCCACCACGCCGGGCAAGGTGCGCCGGGTGCGTCTGCTGCCGGGTGATCCGCCGGCCACCCGCCAGGCCGTGGACGCCATCATGGGCGCCGACCTGGTGGTGCTCGGCCCCGGTTCGTGGTTCTCCAGTGTCATTCCGCACGTACTGGTTCCCGGACTGGTCGCCGCGCTGAAATCCACTCCGGCCCGCCGGGCGCTGGTGCTGAACCTGGCCGCCGAACCCGGTGAGACCGCGGGGTTTTCGGCTGAGCGGCATCTGCATGTGCTTGCCCAGCACGCGCCGGGCTTCACCGTGCACGACATCATCGTCGACGCCGCCAGTGTGCCGTCCGAGCGTGAGCGTGAGCAACTACGCAGGACGGCAGCCCTACTGGATGCGTCGGTTAAGTTTGCCGACGTTTCCAGACCTGGTACACCTTTACATGATCCGGCGAAGCTGGCCGCGGCGTTGGAGTCGGTGCGGGTGCGGCCGGAGGCGGGGACGCACCCGGGGACGCACCCGGGCACGACGACGGCCACAGGGGAGGCTACGGTGACGACCACGATTCCGACGGTCAGCCCTGCGCCGGGACGATCGACTGAAGGCGGACGGAGAGGCGACGAACCGTGGCGATGACCGCTGAGGTGAAGGACGAGCTGAGTCGTCTGGTCGTCAACTCGGTCAGCGCCCGCCGTGCCGAGGTGGCGTCGTTGCTGCGCTTCGCCGGTGGTCTGCACATCGTCGCCGGCCGGGTCGTGGTCGAGGCCGAGGTCGATCTGGGCAGCATCGCCCGACGGCTCCGCAAGGACATCCACGACCTGTACGGCTACAGCGCCGTGGTGCATGTGCTCTCGGCGAGCGGTATTCGCAAGAGCACCCGTTACGTCGTGCGGGTGGCCAAGGACGGTGAAGCCCTGGCCCGCCAGACCGGTCTGCTGGACATGCGCGGCCGTCCGGTGCGCGGGTTGCCCGCCCAGGTGGTGGGCGGCGGTATCGCCGACGCCGAGGCGGCCTGGCGCGGCGCCTTCCTGGCGCACGGGTCGCTCACCGAACCGGGACGGTCATCGGCGCTGGAGGTCAGCTGCCCGGCACCGGAGGCGGCGCTCGCCCTGGTCGGCGCGGCACGGCGGCTCGGAGTCAGCGCCAAGGCCCGTGAGGTGCGCGGCACCGACCGGGTGGTGGTGCGCGACGGCGAGGCCATCGGCATGCTGCTGACCCGGATGGGCGCCCAGGACACCCGGCTCACCTGGGAAGAGCGCCGGATGCGTCGCGAGGTGCGGGCCACCGCCAATCGCCTGGCCAACTTCGACGACGCCAATCTGCGTCGCTCGGCGCGGGCCGCGGTAGCCGCTGCCGCCCGGGTGGAGCGGGCGCTGGAGATCCTCGGCGACACGGTGCCCGATCATCTGTCGGCCGCCGGCCGGCTGCGGGTGGAGCACCGGCAGGCTTCGCTCGAGGAACTGGGCCGGCTGGCCGATCCGCAGATGACGAAAGACGCTGTGGCAGGACGGATCCGGCGCTTGCTGTCGATGGCCGATCGCAAGGCCAAGCAGGACGGTATTCCGGACACTGAGTCCGCGGTGACCCCGGATCTGCTCGAAGACGCCTGAGTTCTATCCGGGTGCCTGAGTTCTATTCGGGGGTAGGGATTTCCGTCGGATTGGCGGACAGCGCCCAGCGGATTCCGCCTACCATCACCAGTCCGGCCGCCCGCACACCTGTCGATTCCAGCAACGGCAGGTAGGGCAGCCGCAACGGAAGTCGTGCCCACGCCGGCAGCAGCGAGATCGCGGCGGCGGCCAGCACCCCGTAGGGCCCGCGGGCCAGTAGTGGCAACGGCGGGGTGACGAGCAGAAACCGGGCGGCCTCCCGCGCTGACGGGGTGCTGCGAAGCTCGCTGCGATAGGCCGCGATCCGCTCGGCCAGTTGTGCCTCGGTGTGTGGCGGGTCCACCACCCCGAGGGCCGTGGCCACCCGGGCGGTGTCGGCGACGTAGCCGTCCCGGCCATCCTGGTCCAGCGGCGCCGCGCCGAAGCGCTGATGGGCCCGCAGGAAGCTGTCCACCTCGGCGATGTGCACCCACTCCAGCAGATGCGGATCGTCGGCGCGGTAGGGCCGGCCGTCCGGGGCGGTCCCGTGGACCCGGCGGTGGATGCCGCGTACCCGGTCGACGGCGCGCTGCGCGTCGTCGGAGGTCCCGAAGGTGGTGACCGCCAGGAAGGTGCTGGTCCGCTGCAGCCGGCCCCAGGGGTCGCCGCGGTAGTCGGAATGTTCGGCCACTCCGGCCATCGCCAGCGGATGTAGCGACTGCAGAAGCAGTGCGCGCAGTCCGCCGACGAACATCGAGGCGTCGGCGTGCACCCGGCGGATCGGCCGGTCCTCGGCGAACCAGCGCGGGCCGGGTGCGGTGTGGATCCGCGTGCGGTTCTGCGGCCCCTCCGGTCCGGCGACCATGGCGAAGAGTCCCCGGCCGAGCCGCTCGCGCAACCGGTCGCTCGCCAGCGGTAGCGCCGTGATCAGTGTCATAGCGGCGACGGTACGCCGAGCGCGGGGTTTCCAGCGCGACGCCCTGAGCACCGCACTACGCTGTTATCTGCATTGACTGGCGAGCAAGTGGAGGAGACAGACGTGACGATCCGGGTTGGCGTGAACGGCTTCGGCCGTATCGGACGCAACTTCTACCGGGCCCTGGCCACCCAGCAGGCTCTGGGCAAGGCCAAGGACATCGAGATCGTGGCGGTCAACGACCTCACCGACACCGCCGCCCTGGCCCACCTGCTGAAGTTCGACTCCATCCTGGGCCGCTTCCCCGAAGAGGTCCACGCGGACGGCGACACCATCCACGTCGGCAAGCACAAGATCAAGGCGTTCGCGGTCAAGGACGGTCCGGCGGCGCTGCCGTGGGACCAGGCCGGCGTCGACGTCGTCGTCGAGTCCACCGGACACTTCAACGACGCCAAGGCGCACGGCCACCTGCAGTCGGGTGTCAAGAAGGTGATCATCTCCGCGCCGGCCTCCGACGAGGACATCACCATCGTGATGGGCGTCAACGACGACAAGTACGACGGCAGCCAGAAGGTCATCTCGAACGCCTCGTGCACCACGAACTGCCTTGGGCCCCTTGCCAAAGTCGTCAACGACGAGTTCGGCATCATCCGCGGCCTGATGACCACCATCCACGCCTACACCGGTGACCAGAACCTGCAGGACGGCCCGCACAAGGATCTGCGCCGCGCCCGCGCCGCCGCGATCAACATCGTGCCGACCTCCACCGGTGCAGCCAAGGCCATCGGCCTGGTGCTGCCCGAGTTGAAGGGCAAGCTGGACGGCTACGCGCTGCGGGTGCCGATCCCCACCGGCTCGGTCACCGACCTCACCGTCGAGCTGAAGAAGCCGGCCAGCGCGGCGGAGATCA
>NZ_JAFMJZ010000027.1 GCF_017853185.1 Mycolicibacterium sp. | reverse complement strand
ACCCGATCCGCTTGTTCCAGTAGGAGATTCAGCAATGACCAGCTTGGGTATCCCCTCCGCGCCGCCGCCCACGCTCGCGCCGCGCCGCAAGACCCGCCAGTTGATGGTGGGCAAGGTCGGGATCGGCAGCGACTACCCGATCCCGGTGCAGTCGATGTGCACCACCAAGACCCACGACGTCAACGCGACGCTGCAGCAGATCGCCGAACTGACCGCGGCCGGTTGCGACATCGTCCGGGTGGCCTGCCCGCGTCAGGAGGACGCCGACGCGCTGTCCGAGATCGCCAGGCACAGCAACATTCCGGTGATCGCCGACATCCACTTCCAGCCGAAGTACATCTTCGCCGCGATCGACGCGGGCTGCGCGGCGGTGCGGGTGAACCCCGGCAACATCAAGGAGTTCGACGGCCGCGTCGGCGAGGTCGCCAAAGCCGCTGCGGCAGCGGGCATTCCGATCCGGATCGGCGTCAACGCCGGCTCACTGGACAAGCGGATGCTGGAGAAGTACGGCAAGGCCACCCCGGAGGCGCTCGTCGAGTCGGCGCTGTGGGAGGCGTCGCTGTTCGAGGACCACGGATTCGGCGACATCAAGATCAGCGTCAAGCACAACGATCCGGTGGTGATGGTTGCCGCCTACCGGCTGCTGGCCGAGAGGTCGGACTACCCCCTGCATCTGGGCGTCACCGAGGCCGGCCCGGCGTTCCAGGGCACCATCAAGTCGGCCGTCGCGTTCGGCGCCCTGCTCTCGCAGGGCATCGGCGACACCATCCGGGTCTCGCTGTCAGCGCCCCCGATCGAAGAGGTCAAGGTCGGCGGCCAGATCCTGGAGTCGATGAACCTGCGGCCGCGCGGTCTGGAGATCGTGTCGTGCCCGTCCTGCGGCCGCGCCCAGGTGGACGTCTACAAACTGGCCAACGAGGTCAGCGCCGGCCTGGAGGGTCTCGACGTCCCACTGCGGGTGGCGGTGATGGGCTGCGTGGTCAACGGACCGGGCGAGGCTCGCGAAGCCGACCTCGGGGTGGCCTCCGGCAACGGCAAGGGCCAGATCTTCGTCAAGGGTGAGGTCATCAAGACGGTGCCCGAATCCCAGATCGTCGAGACCCTGATCGAAGAGGCGATGCGTCTCGCCGAACTGCAACGCGGCTCGGACGCGGATGCGGGCGGTTCGCCGGTCGTCACCGTAAGCTGAAGGAATCCCCAGCACGACGGCCACAGAGAGACCGCGATGTCGGCACCGCCACTACTCCGCCCGGTCGGCGGTCGCGCGGTATCAGTGGTGCGCGACGCGGTCTCGGTCAGGCAGGTCCTCCACGAGGATCCGGTGGCGGCGTGCATGGTGGCGGCCCGGGTGGCCGACCACGGCATCGACCCGCGAACGATGGGCGGCGAGTTGTGGACCCGTCGGCACCCGTTGGACTCGCTGTGCTTCGCCGGCGCGAATCTGATCCCGTTGCGCGGTTCTCTGGCCGACCTCAGGGCCTTCGCCGACCAGGCGTTGGGCACCGCCCGGCGGTGTTCCTCCCTGGTCGGCCGCACCGATCTGGTGATGCCGATGTGGGAGCGGCTGACCCGGGGTTGGGGTCCGGCCCGCGATGTGCGCGATCAGCAGCCGCTGCTGGCGATGGACTCGCGCCCGTCGTGTGCCTCCGATCCCGGTGTGCGCCGAGTCAGGGGAGAGGAACTCGACGCCTATCTGGTCGCCGCGGTCGACATGTTCATCGGTGAGGTGGGTATCGACCCGCGGTCCGGCGACGGCGGTCGCGGCTACCGTCGGCGGGTCGCCGCGCTGATCGCCTCGGGGCGCGCCTACGCCCGTTTCGAGCAGGGCCGGGTGGTGTTCAAGGCCGAGATCGGCTCCCAGTCGCCGGCGGTCGGCCAGATCCAGGGCGTCTGGGTGCATCCGGAGTGGCGCGGTCACGGACTGGGCACCGCGGGCACCGCGGCGGTGGCGGCGGCGGTGGTCAACGGCGGGCGCATCGCGAGTCTCTACGTGAACAGCTACAACACGGTGGCGCGGGCCGCCTATGCGCGGGTGGGATTCCGCGAGGTCGGCACTTTTGCGACCGTGCTGCTCGATTAGGCGCGATTCACCCCTCCTCACCCGGTGCGCCTCCGTCGTAGTCGGGTCACAGCCTCATAACATCTGCCTCAATGGCATCTCCAATCTCACGAGTCACACGAGTCACAGGACTCCTCTCGGCGCTCGGCCTGGTGGCCGGTGCGTTGTCCGCCTGCACGCCGAGGCCGGACGGCCCGGCGCCCGCGGCCACGCAGTTCTTCGCCGACCTCGGACGAGGTGACACCGCGGCGGCCGCCCAGCTCAGCGACAAGCCGGTCGAGGCGCACGCCGCGCTCAACGAGGCGTGGTCGGGTCTGCAGGCCGGACGTCTGGATGCCACCATCCTGGGCTCGCGTTACACCGGGGATACCGGCAGTGTGAACTACCGCTTCACCTGGCAGCTGCCCAAGAAGCGCACCTGGACCTATGACGGTGTGCTCAACCTGATCCGCGATGAGGGCGCCTGGCGGGTGCGCTGGACGGCCAGTGCCTTGCATCCGAAACTCGGTGAGCACCAACACTTTCAGCTGCGTGCCGACCAGGCGCCACGCGCCACGGTCAACGAGGTGAGCGGCACCACGGTGCTGCGTCCCGGCAGCCTGTTCCGCTACCAACTCGATGCGGGTAACGCCGGCGGCGCGCTCATGACGACCGCACGCGTGGTGGCCGACGTGCTGCACCAGTTCGATGACACCCTCAACCCGCAGCAATTGGCCGAGCGGGCAAGCTCCTCGCACGGTGCGCTGGACCTCATCACGCTGCGGCCGTCCGATCACGACAAAGTGGCCCCCATCCTCGATGCGCTGCCCGGGGACGTCGTCACCCCGCAGGCCGAAATGCTGCCCACTGACGATGCCTTCGCGCCCGCCATCGTCAGCGAGGTCAAGAAGGCCGTCCTCGACGAACTCGACGGCGATGCCGGCTGGCGGGTGGTCAGTGTGAATCAGAACGGCGCCGACATCGACGTCCTCACCGAGGTCGCCCCCAAGCCGGCCCCGTCGGTGTCACTGACCCTGGACCGGCCGGTGCAGGACGCCGCGCAGCACGCGGTGGACATGCAGGGCAACAAGGCCATGCTGGTGGTGATGCGGCCGTCGACCGGGGACATCCTCGCGGTCGCGCAGAACGCGGCTGCCGACGCCGACGGACCGGCCGCCACCACCGGGCTCTACCCGCCGGGGTCGACCTTCAAGATGGTCACCGCCGGAGCAGCCATGCAGAACGACATGGCCAACCCGGACACCATGGTTCCCTGTCCGGGCCAGATCGACATCGGCGACCGAACGATCCCTAACTACAACGAGTTCGACCTCGGCACCGTCCCGTTGGCGCGGGCCTTCGCCAAGTCGTGCAACACCACCTTCGCCGAACTGGCCAGCCGGATGCCCCCGAGCGCACTGCACGTGGCCGCCTCCCAGTTCGGCATCGGATCGGACTACACCATCGAAGGTCTGACCACGGTAACCGGCACCGTGCCGCCGACGGTGAACCTGGCCGAGCGCACCGAGGACGGCTTCGGTCAGGGCAAGGTTCTCGTCACCCCATTCGGGATGGCGCTGGCCGCGGCGACGGTCGCGGCGGGCAAGACCCCGACGCCGCGCCTGATCGTCGGAAGCCAGACCACCGAGACCGGTGATCACCCGGTGACCGACCCCGGCACCCTCGACGGATTGCGGTCGATGATGCGACTGGTCGTCACCGAGGGAACCGCCACCGAGATCCGTGACTCCGGTCCGGTCTACGGCAAGACCGGCGAGGCCGAGTTCGCCGGCGGTTCGCACGCCTGGTTCACCGGCTACCGCGGCGACCTGGCCTTCGCCGGTCTCATCGTCAACGGCGGAAGTTCCACGTACGCGGTCCGGATGATCAAGCGGATGCTGGGCGAACTGCCGCCGGATTTCCTGGCCTGAGGGCCGCAATCAAGCCGAATCAGTTGGGCGGTCCGGGCTGCTGGTTGCCCTGTGGACCGGGACCTGGACCGGGCGGCTTGGGCCCCGGTGCGGGCGGTTTAGGTGCGGGCGCCGGGGGCTTGGGCGCCGGTGCCGGGGCCGGAGGTTTGGGGCCGGGCGCCGGGGGCTGCGGCCCGGGTGCCGGTGGTTTCGGACCCGGGGCAGGCGGCTGGGGGCCCGGGGCAGGCGGCTGGGGACCCGGCGGCTGGGGTGCCGGAGCGGGCTGCGGGGCAGGTGCCAAGACCGCCGCACGGTTGTTCGTTCCGGGGCTGTCCACCGCTGCGCCGCCGCCGATGGAACCGGCCACCCCCGCAGAGCGCGGAGGCAACGGAACGGCGGCGATGGGGGCGGCGGTCTGATCCGCCACAGGCGGAAATGCGGTGTCGGCCGGCGGCTGCTCCGAAAGTGCGGCGGGCATCGGAGCGTCAGTCGCTTCCGGGCCATCCTGCGAGACAGGGCGCATACCGGGCGGAGACGGAGGAGCCTCGGGTGTCCTGGGCGCCTCCGACTTGCTGATGTTGGCCGGGGTGATGAACGGAACCTTGATATTGCCGTTGAGCACCGCGGTCAGCCCGGCGCCGAGCGTCAGCACGCTGAGCAGGCTCGCGGCGGCGATCTGCAGGTAAGGACGGTGCGCCCGGTTGCGCGAGTCGCGATGCTGCTCGAGGTCGACGACCGCCGCCGCGTCGGCAGGTTCGTCGACCTGCCCGGCCAGGGCCTGGAAGTACGGACCGAGGCAGTCGTCCGCGTAGGCCTGCACCTGCGCACGGGTGATCAGCGGCTGATCCGGATTCTTGACCGTCACCAGCGAGTGCGCGAGCCGAACGAAGACGTCGGTGAACGCGTCCAGGTCCGCGGGGGATCCGTCGGCGTCGGCGGCGAGATCCCGCAGTCGGCCCGCGACCAGGGGCACGCTCGTTTCCATGACCGCGCTGGATGCTCCCGGCGGCATCGGTTCGCCGGATTCGGGGTCCAGTTCCCGGATGACGAGGGGATGGTTCTGCACCGTCCAGACGATCTCGGTGAAGGCGTCCAGCGCACGGTCGGCGAACGGGAGGTCTTCAGCTCCGGATCGGGCGAAGGCGGCGTCGATCGTCGTGGACAGCTCACCGACCACGGCGGCGCGGAGCAGATCGTTCTTGCTCGGCCAGCGCCGGTAGATCGTCATGTGTGAAACGCCGGCGTACTTCGCCACCAGTTCGACGGTCGCTCGTTTCACGCCGAAGTCCCCGAGGACGCGCATCGCGCCGTCGAGGATCTTTGCTCCGGTGGGGTCGGGCGTCTGCCCTGACACGGCGCCGCCTTCCATCGTTCGCAGAGGACCGGGTCTCAGCCTATCCAATGCCGGGCGACTTCCCGGGGACGCCCGGCATCCCTGACTCGCAAATCTTGAAACACATTTACTGAATTGCTTGACGTAACACCGATGAGGTGATGTTATGACTCGCATCATCGCATAACACCACCAGTTCAGGGCCGCTTTTCAGGCCATCCACGTAGCTTTCCGAAAAAGATGGGCAGGAATTCGATGCTAGGAACCGGGCACGTGATCAGTGTGGGGCGCGTCGGCGGATTGGCCATCGCGCTGGGTATCGGAGGCCTGGGTATCGGTGTCCTGAGTATCGGGAGCCTGCTGGCGGCGGCGCCGGCCTGGGCCGACGATTCCCAACCGGCGGTCTCCCGGCACCAGGCCGGCACCCCGCGGAGAGCCGCGAACCCGGCAGCGGGCCCGGCAGCGAACCTGGCAGGGAACCCGGCCGCGGCGGCCAAACCGGCGACCGTCTCGCCCGGGGTCAACTACCGCAGCATCACCGGGGCCGGCAACAACCTGGCCCGGCCCGGGGTCAACACGGCGGGCGCCGACTACACCCGGATCGGGGTGGCGCACTTCGCCGACGGCGTCTCGACACTGCGCACCGGACTCCCCAACCCGCGCACCATCAGCAACCTGGTGGTGGCCGGCAACGCCGAGACGCCGAACGCCGAGGGGCTGTCAGGGATGATGTACGCCTGGGGTCAGTTCATCGACCACGACATCAACCTGACCAACTCCGATGACGTGACTCACATCGACATCACCGTTCCCAGCGGCGACCCCACCCTGAGCGGGTCGATCTCGATGACCCGCGCGGTGATCGACCCGGCGACCGGAACCGCCGGCAAGCCCGCCACCGCGACCAACAACGTGACCGGCTGGATCGACGGTTCGATGGTCTACGGCTCCGATGCCACCACTGCCGCGAGCCTGCGCAACGCCGCCGGCCGGATGCTGACCTCCGAGGGCAACAACCTGCCCATCGTGGACGGCTCGTACGTGGCCGGCGACATCCGGGTCGCGGAGAATCCGGATCTGATCGCCCTGCAGACGCTGTTCGTCCGTGAGCACAACCGTCAGGTGGACCTGCTGGCGGCGGCGCATCCGGACTGGACCGGCGACCAGCTCTACAACCAGGCCCGCGCCGTCGTCACCGCCGAGATCGCCCGCATCACCTACAACGAATTCCTGCCGCACCTGCTCGGTACCAACGCGATCAAGCCCTATCGGGGTTATAACCCGAACGTCGATGCCTCCCTCAGCGAGGAATTTGCCGGCGCGGCATTCCGGTTGGGCCACTCGATCGTCTCCGCCAACCTGGAACGAACCGACGAGCTGGGCAATGTGGTCGGCACGCCGGTCACCCTCAAGGACGCGTTCTTCCAGGACCCGGAGTCCTACCTGGCCGACGGCGGCGGTGACGGACTGCTTCGTCACCTGACCAATGACCTGTCCAACTCCCTCGACGTGCACATCGTCGATGACCTGCGCAACTTCCTGTTCGGACCGTCGGCGGGTATGGATCTGGCCGCGATCAACCTGCAGCGTGGGCGGGATCTGGGCCTGGGAACGCTCAACGAGACGCGGCTGGCACTGGGGCTGAAGGCCTACACCAGCTTCGCTCAGATCACCTCCGATGCCACGACCGCGGCAGCCCTCGAGGCCGCCTACGGTGACATCAACAAGGTGGAACTGTGGATCGGCGGGCTGGCCGAAAACCATCTGCCCGGGGCGATGGTGGGGCAGACCTTCGGTGTGATCGTCGCCCAGCAGTTCCAGGCACTGCGCGACGGCGACCGGTTCTGGTACCAGAACCAGGGATTCGACAAGGCCACGATGCGGGACATCGAGTCGACGACGCTGTCCTCGCTGATCGTGAAGAACACCGACACCGAGAACATGCAGGCCGACGCGTTCGTGTTCTACGAGCGCCGCAGCGGCGGCAGCGTGATGGAGAACCCGGCGTCTCCTCAACTGGTGATCGGGTCCGACGGAGGCGACACCCTGGTCGGCGGCGCCAAGTCCGACATGCTGGTGGCCGGCACCGGCAGCCAGACCATGACCGGTGCGGCCGGTCGGGACACCTTCGTCGTGAGCAGCACCGGCGTCAACGCGGTGATCACCGACTTCAAGGTGGGTCAGGACAGGCTGAAGTTCGACAATCTCGGCACCGGCAGGCCCAAGGTCACCGCCGAGAACGGCAATGCAGTCATCACGATCGGCAGCAGCAAGGTGATCCTGGTCGGTGTCACGGCGGCCCAGTTCAGACCGAGCGATATCACCCCCCTCTAGTCAGCCGGCGACGATCTCGGTTCCGCTGACCTTCACCGCGCGGGCCCGCAGCGGCTCCATCGCCGGTCCGCGCAGCACCTGGCCGTCCATCCCGAACGTGCTGCTGTGGCAGGGGCACAGAGCGGCCCCGTCGATGACCTTCGACAGCGCGCACCCGGCATGGGTGCAGCGTGCGATGAAGCCCTTGAACACCCCGGCGCTCGGCTGGGTGACCAGGGTGCCGTCCACGATCGTGCCGGAGCCGACCGGGACGTCGGCGGCGGCGACCAGCTTCTGGCCCGGGGCCGGTGGCGGCACATACGGCGCGTTGGCGGGATTCTTGCCGCAGCCGGCCAGCGGGACCGCGGCGGCGGAGATCAGGACGGTGCGTCGGGATAGCTCAGACATCGATGTGAGGCTACCGGGGTAAATTGTTGAGGTCATGACCGAGATCCAGAGCAGGGTGATCCAGAGCAGGGCCGAGAGCGCGCCGGCGATGCGGGTGTCCGACGCCGACCGCAGCGGGACGCTGCGCCGTCTGCACAATGCCGTCGGCCTGGGTCTGATCGACATCGGCGAGTTCGAGGAGCGTTCCGCCCAGGTCTCGATGGCCCGGCTGCCGGGAGAACTCGACGCCCTGGTCCAGGATCTGCCCGGGCCCGGCGCGATCGCCACCTCGGCGACCGACCGGTTGGAGTTGCGCGGCTGGCTGGGCTCGCTGAGCCGCAGCGGTGAGTGGACCGTTCCCACCCGGCTGGCGCTGGTGCGCCGGGTCGGCTCGGTGGATCTCGACCTCACCCGGGCGCGTTTCGCCGGTCCGGTGGTGGTCATCGAACTCGACATGGTCCGCGGATCGCTGAACATCCGGCTGCCCGAGGGCGCCAGTGCGTCGCTGGACGACGTCACCGTCTACGGCGGCAGCGCCCGGGACCGCCGCAAGGACCCGCCTGCCGAGGGCCGGCCGCACGTCGTGCTGACCGGTCGGGTGGTGGCGGGGTCGGTCAACATCCGCGGGCCCAAGTCCAAGCGATCACAGTTGTTTCGGCGGTAGGGGACTTTCGATGTCAGTTCGTGGCGCGCTGCGCGCCGGGGTCCTCTCGCCGACCCTGCCGGTACCGAACTCGATCGAGCGTCCCGAGTACGTCGGCCGCGAGGGCGCCGCGGAGGGTAGTGAACCGTGGGTGCAGACCCCCGAGGTCATCGAGAAGATGCGGATCGCCGGCCGGATCGCCGCCGGTGCGCTGGTCGCCGCGGGTGAGGCCGTCGCACCCGGGGTTACCACCGACGAACTCGACCGGATCGCCCACGACTACATGGTCGACCACGGCGCCTACCCCTCCACGCTGGGATACAAGGGGTATCCGAAGTCGTGCTGCACCTCGCTGAACGAGATCATCTGCCACGGCATCCCGGACTCGACGGTGATCGAGGACGGCGACATCGTCAATATCGACGTCACCGCCTACATCCACGGCGTGCACGGCGACACCAACGCCACCTTCCTGGCCGGTGACGTCAGCGAGGAACACCGGCTACTGGTCGAGCGCACCCATGAGGCCACCATGCGGGCCATCAAGGCGGTCAAGCCCGGCCGGGCGCTCTCGGTCGTCGGCCGGGTGATCGAGTCCTATGCAAACAGGTTCGGCTACAACGTCGTTCGCGATTTCACCGGCCACGGCATCGGGACGACGTTCCACAACGGACTGGTGGTGTTGCACTACGACCAGCCCGAGGTCGAGACCGTTATCGAAGCCGGAATGACCTTCACCATCGAACCGATGATCAACCTCGGATCGCTGGACTACGAGATCTGGGACGACGGCTGGACGGTGGCCACCCGCGACCGCAGATGGACCGCACAGTTCGAACACACCCTGGTGGTCACCGAGGACGGCGCCGAGATCCTCACGCTGCCGTGACCTCCCACGGGGCCGTTACCGGGGCGCTGCTGATCGCCGGCACCACGTCGGATGCGGGCAAGTCGATGGTCGTCGCCGGACTGTGCCGGGTGCTGGCCCGCAAGGGGATCCGGGTCGCGCCGTTCAAGGCGCAGAACATGAGCAACAATTCGGTGGTCGCAATCGACGTTGACGGGAGTGGGGCCGGCGAGATCGGCCGGGCGCAGGCGATGCAGGCCCGCGCGGCGGGCCTGGCGCCCAGCATCCGGTTCAACCCGATTCTGCTCAAGCCCGGCAGCGACCGGACCTCGCAACTGGTGGTCCGCGGCCGGGTGGCCGGAACGGTGGCGGCGGGGGACTACATCGCCCATCGCGACAGGTTGGCCGCAGTGGTGGCCGAGGATCTCGCCGCGCTGCGTGCCGAATACGACGTGGTGCTCTGCGAGGGAGCCGGGTCACCGGCCGAAATCAATTTGCGCGCAACGGATCTGGCCAACATGGGTCTGGCTCGCGCGGCCGGTCTGCCGGTGGTGGTGGTCGGCGACATCGACCGCGGCGGGGTGCTGGCGCATCTGTTCGGCACCGTCGCGGTGCTGGAACCCGAGGATCAGGCGCTGATCGCGGGATTCGTCATCAACAAGTTCCGCGGTGATCCCGCGCTGCTGGAACCCGGGCTCGACCAACTCGCCGCACTGACCGGCCGGCCCACCTTCGGGGTGCTGCCCTACAGCGACGAGTTGTGGCTCGACACCGAGGACTCGCTGTCGTTGCGCGCCGGTGAGATCGTCGGGTCGCCGGCGCCGCCACTGGGTTCGCAGAGTCTGCGGGTGGCTGCCGTACGACTGCCGCGGATCTCCAACTCCACCGACGTCGAGGCGCTGGCGTGTGAACCGGGCGTGGTGGTGCGCTGGGTCGGCGAGGCCGGCGATCTCGCCGACTGCGATGTCGTCGTCATCCCGGGCAGTAAGGCCACCGTTGCCGATCTGCGGTGGCTGCGCGAGCGTGGACTGGCCGAGGCCATCGCCGGGCACGCCCGCGCCGGGAAGGTGGTCCTCGGCCTCTGCGGCGGCTTCCAGATGATGTGCCGGCGGATCGACGACGAGGTGGAGGGGGGCGGTTCGGTCGACGGACTGGGCCTGCTGGACGCCGACATCGTCTTCGAGCAGGACAAGACGGTGCGCCGCTGGCCCGATACGGTGCCCGACGATGCGTTGAGCGGATACGAGATCCACCACGGCCAGGTCACCCGCAGTGCGGAGGACACCTGGTTCGAGCAGGCCGGGCAGGTACAGGGCTACCGGCGGCACGGGTTGTTCGGCACGCACTGGCACGGATTGCTGGACAACGACGGCTTCAGACGGGAGTGGCTGACGCAGGCGGCGCAGGCCGCCGGCCGGCCCGGCTTCCGGGTGGCTGCCGACGTCAGCGTGCCGGGGCGCCGTGATGCGCAATTGGATCTGATGGCCGATCTGCTCACCGCGCACCTCGACGTCGATGCCGTGCTGGGGTTGCTGGACGGTCCGGTGTCGGTCCCGGTGATCACGAGTCACCTAACCTGATGGCCATGAGACGAGCCTGGATCGCGGTGGCGGCGGCCGGTCTGCTGGCCGGTTGCGCCACGGTGCCGGGAACGGCGACCTGGCCGGGTGCGGTGCTGAATTCCGCCGTCCTGGGCGCCGCCGATTTTCCGTCCGGCGTGCAGTACGACCGCATCACCGAGACGCCCGGTGTGCCCGACGGTGCGGGCGGTCCCGGCG
Source organism: Mycolicibacterium sp. (assembly GCF_017853185.1). Lineage (GTDB taxonomy): Bacteria > Actinomycetota > Actinomycetes > Mycobacteriales > Mycobacteriaceae > Mycobacterium. The sequence goes on along the minus strand of NZ_JAFMJZ010000027.1, from coordinate 16,864 downwards.
CGATGCTGTCCCGGCCGCAGGGCTGCGCCAACGCACTGACCAATATCATCGCCAACTCGGCGGAACGCGGACCGGGCAGTGCGGTGAAGTACGCGGCGTCCTATGACGGCGCACGAATGGTGATGACGCTGCTGTCGTCGAAACTCGATCTGGACACACTGCGCGCTGCCGCGACCCGTTGTGCGAAGTTCGAGGCCTTCTTCGACCCGTCGTCGGCGGGGATTCCGATCACCACCGCCGAGTTGCCCGGGCTCGAACCGGAGGCGTTGGCGTATCAGCAGACGATGAAACTGAACGACGCGAGCACCAGTGTGTTCATGGCCTTCCAGAACGTGGGGGAGCACGCGGTATTCGGCGTCGCATTCCCGACACCCAATACCGCTATCGACGCCAAAGCCGAACTGCCACAAACGTTCTTGGAGATTTTCGCCAAGCAGGTCGCCAAACTCCGCGCTTACTGAGCGGTAACTTGCAGGTTGGCCAAAACCACTCCGGAGTGAGCTGGCGCACAGTAGCGTGAGCCAATGCCTGCGACGATGATGACGGTCGACGGGTTCCCGGTTCCGGTTTCGGTGACCGGCCCGGAAAAGGGACCCCATGTCGTCCTACTGGGCGCCGCGCAGCATGCGCCGGCCGCCTACGACACGCTGTGTCAGCGACTGCACACCGCATCGGTGCGCACCGTCGTCATCGGCGCGGACCCGCGCCTGCACCACAAGGCCGTGGTGGCCGTCCTCGACGCACTCGAGGTGCCGTGGGCGATCCTCGCCGGCGACCGGTTCGGTGCGGAACTCGCATGGGAAGCCGCAGCGGCCCGTCCGGACCGGTTCACCGGTCTGGTCGTCATCGACCGGGGACACCCGCGGGTGCCCGATCCGAACGGCGTCGTCCGGGATCCGGAGTGCCCGCCGGTCGAGATCAACACCACCGCTCTGGTGACCAGCCCGGCCACCCGGGCGGTGGCCAAAGCCAGCCAGCGATGGGTCTACAGCGACTACCGCCTGGTCGATTTCGCCAACCGGCGCAACGCCGCCGAGTCCACGGCTCAGTTGGCCGCCGAGATCGTGTTGCGCACCAGCACCTGGTGAGTGCCCCGGGTCAGCAGGCGCGGTCGATCAGACGGCGCCGCTGACCTCGACCTGCTTGACCGGTCCGGTGAACCATTTCTTCACCGACAGGTGCCAGTACAGCCACAGCAGGAACAGCACGCCGAACACCACGACCGGGGTGTAGTTGAAGAACTTCCACTCGAAGCTGGGGTCCCACGGCACCCCGCCCAGCGCGGTCGGGAACATCGCCACGATCGAGGTGATGATGATCTCGGCCAGGGCCAGCGGCGCCATCCAGCGGTAGTGCCCGCGCAGATTCCACTTGCCCACCGGGAACGAGTCGCCGGCCTTCCAGCGGTAGTAGATCGGCACCGCGAAGCACAGGTACAGGCCCACCACGCCGATGGAGACCACCGCGAAGAACGCGATCGGCACCGGGGCGCCGTTGATGTCGACCGGGACCAGCGCGGGCAGGGTGATCAACGCGGCCACGACCGCGGTGACGATGACCGCATTGGCCGGGACCTTGTTCTTGTTGACCGCCGACCACAACTGGTGACCCGGCACCGCGCGGTCGCGGCTGAAGGCGAACAGCATGCGGGAGGAACTGGTCTGGCAGGCGGTGGTGCAGAACAACTGCCCGGCGGTGGAGATGAACAGCACCGCCGCGGCCCACTTGGAACTGAGCGCCTGGTTGAAGATCGTCGCCACCGCACCACCGGCGGCCGACACCCCGTCGGAGTCCTGGACGGCGAACAGGAACGACAGCAGCAGGATCCAGCCGCCGATCGCCGAGTAGAAGATCGACCGCCAGATGCCCTTGGCCGCGGCGTCGCCCGCGCTCTTGGTCTCCTCGGAGAGGTGCGCCGAGGCGTCATACCCGGTGATCGTGTACTGGGTCAGGATCGCCGAGATGGGCAGCACGACGAACAGCCAGCCCCAGCCGGAGGTGGTTCCGCCGAACATGCCGCTGTTGTTGATGGTCTTGCCGAACACGTCGGCGACGCTGGCGTGGTGCTCCGGCACCAGGAAGAGGATTCCGATCACCGCGGCCGCGCCGGCCACATGCCACCACACCGAGATGTTGTTGATCACCGCGAGCAGATGGCTGGAGGTGATGTTGATGACGGCGACGACCACCAGGATGATCAGGAACATCACGAAGACCCGCTTGAGGCTGTAGCCGGCCAGCCAGCTTTCGCTGATGGTGCCCAGGGTGAGGTCCAGGAACGTCGCGCTGCCGTAGGAGACCGAGGCCAGGATGGCGACCAGGCCGATCAGGTTCAGCCAGCCGGTGTAGTAGCCGGCCTTGGCGCCGCCGAGTTTGGCTGCCCACCAATAGATTCCGCCGGAAGTCGGGTATGCCGAGACGAGTTCGGACATGCAGAAGCCGATGAGCATGATGAACCCGGCGAGGATCGGCCAGCCCCAGGCGATAGCGGCCGGACCGCCGTTGTTCCAGCCCAGGCCGAATGAGGTGAAGCAGCCGGCCAGGATGGAGATGATGGAGAACGAGATCGCGAAATTGGAGAACCCCGACCAGGAGCGGTTCAGCTCCTGCGTGTAACCGAGTCGGGCGAGGTGCAGTTCGTCCTCGTCCAGCATTTCGTGGCCTTCGGGCACGGTGGTCTCCATTTCCGCCTCGGTCAGCAGTGTGAGGGCAGACTATGCGTTTATTGGTCTGGTGTCCTACCTTTGCGGTGACTTTTATGTAAACCTTGGCGCCTAGACAGCCGGTTGAAGTTGAGGGAGCGAACGTGATGTCTGACCACACGGGGCGCCGCCATGGCATGCTCACCCCCGGCGAGCTCGACCGGCTGATGGCCGCCGGCGACATCGACACGGTGATCGTCGCCTTCGCCGACATGCAGGGCCGGCTGACCGGAAAACGGGTCTCGGCTCGGCTGTTCGCCGAGGAGGTCGCCGCGCACGGCGCCGAGTGCTGCAACTACCTGCTGGCCGTCGACGTGGAGATGAACACCGTCGACGGCTACGCCATGTCCAGCTGGGACTCCGGCTACGGCGACATGGTGATGCGCCCGGACATGTCCACCCTGCGGCTGCTGCCGTGGCTGCCCGGCACGGCGCTGGTGATGGCCGACCTGTGCTGGGAGAACGGCGATCCGGTGGTGGCCTCCCCGCGCAGCATCCTGCGCAGGCAACTGGATCGGCTCGCGCAGCGCGGCCTGGGCGCGTTCGTCGGCACCGAGCTGGAGTTCATCGTCTTCGACGACAGCTACCGGGACGCGTGGGCGGCCGGCTACCGCGGTCTGCGCAAGGCCAGCGATTACAACATCGACTACGCGATGCACGCCTCGACCCGGATGGAGCCGCTGCTGCGCGACATCCGGCTCGGGATGGACGGCGCGGGCATGTACTGCGAGGGCGTCAAGGGCGAGTGCAACCCGGGCCAGCAGGAGATCGCGTTCCGCTACGACGACGCGATGGTCACCTGCGACAACCACACGATCTACAAGAACGGCGCCAAGGAGATCGCCGATCAGCACGGCAAGAGCCTGACCTTCATGGCCAAGTTCGACGAGCGTGAGGGCAACAGCTGCCACATCCACATCTCGCTGCGCGGCACCGATGGCTCGGCGGTGTTCGCCGACGGCCGCGAGATGTCACCGATGTTCCGCAGCTTCATCGCCGGCCAGCTGGCGACGCTGCGCGACTTCACGTTGTTCTACGCGCCGAACATCAACTCCTACAAGCGATTCGTCGAAGGGAGCTTCGCGCCGACGGCCATCGCCTGGGGCGTGGACAACCGCACCTGCGCGCTGCGGATCGTCGGCCACGGTCATTCGATGCGGATGGAGTGCCGCGCACCCGGCGGGGACGTCAACCAGTACCTGGCGACGGCGGCGCTGATCGCCGGCGGTCTGCACGGCATCGACAACGGACTGGAACTGCCGGCCCCGTTGGCCGGAAACGCCTATGACAGCGACGCGCAGCGGCTGCCGACCACGCTGGCCGAGGCCGCCGACCTGTTTGAGGGATCCGCACTGGCTCGGGAGGCGTTCGGCGACGAGGTGGTGGCGCACTATCTCAACAACGCGCGCATCGAACTGTCGGCCTTCAATTCCGCGGTCACCGACTGGGAGAGGGTGCGCGGGTTTGAGCGCTTCTGAATCGCCTGTGATCGGCCTGACGACGTATCGCCAGCGCGCCCAGTCCGGTGTCTGGGACGTGCCCGCCAGTTTCCTGCCCGGTGTCTACATCGAAGGCGTCACCCGGGCCGGTGGCATCGCCGCCCTGCTTCCACCGCAACCGGTCGACGACGCGATCGCCGACCGGGTGGTCGACGGCCTCGACGGCCTGATCATCACCGGCGGCCGCGACGTCGACCCGGCGTCCTACGGCCACGACCCGCACCCGAGCACCGACGAACCGGCCGCCGACCGCGACGACTGGGAGTTCGCGCTGCTGCGCGCGGCTCTGCGCAAACACCTGCCGGTGCTCGGGATCTGCCGCGGCGCCCAGGTGCTCAACGTCGCACTCGGTGGCACCCTGATCCAGCACCTTCCCGACGTCGTGAGCCACACCCGGCACCAGCAGGGCAAGGGGGTGTTCTCCACGTCGACGGTGGACACCGTGAGCGGCAGCCGGCTGGCCGGACTGATTGGCGAGAGCGCGCAGGTGCAGTGCTACCACCACCAGGCGATCGACCGGCTGGCCGACGGACTGGTGGTCAGCGCCGCCGATGGTGACGGCGTCATCGAAGCGGTCGAGATGCCCGGCGACGACTTCGTGGTGGCGGTGCAGTGGCATCCCGAGGAGACCCTCGACGACGTTCGGATCTTCGCGGGGCTGGTAGCAGCGGCCCGTGCATTTTCAGGAGAGAGAGTGAGTTAGTGGCAACCACCGATGTGATCAACCCGGCAACCGAACAGGTGCTGCGGACCCTTGAACTGGCCGAGGTCGACGCGGTCGACGAGGCGGTCGCCCGGGCCAAAGTGGCCCAGAAGGCCTGGGCGGCAAGGCCGCCGGCCGAACGCGCTGCCGCGCTGCGGTCCTTCGCCGCAGTGGTCGACGCTCACGTCGACGAGCTGGCCGCCCTCGAGGTGGCCAATGCCGGACATCCGGTGTCGGCTGCGGAGTGGGAGGCCGGGCACGTCCGCGACGTGTTGCAGTTCTACTCGGCTGCACCGGAGCGGTTGTCGGGCAAGCAGATCCCGGTGGCCGGCGGTCTCGACGTGACCTTCAACGAGCCGATCGGCGTCGTCGGGTTGATCACCCCGTGGAACTTCCCGATGCCGATCGCGTCGTGGGGGTTCGCCCCGGCACTGGCGGCCGGCAACGCCGTGCTGCTCAAGCCGGCCGAGTGGACCCCGCTCACCAGCATCCGGCTCGGTGAGCTGGCGCTGGAGGCGGGTCTTCCGCCGGGTCTGTTCCAGGTCATCCCGGGTAAGGGCAGCGTGGTCGGGGAGCGCTTCGTCACGCACCCGGACGTTCGCAAGATCGTCTTCACCGGTTCCACCGAGGTCGGCACCCGGGTGATGGCCGGGGCCGCCCAGCAGGTCAAGAGGGTGACCCTGGAACTCGGCGGCAAGAGCGCCAACATCGTCTTCGCCGACTGCGATCTCGAGAAGGCCGCCGCCACCGCACCGTACGGGGTGTTCGACAACGCCGGGCAGGACTGCTGCGCGCGCAGCCGGATCCTGGTGCAGCGCAGCGTGTTCGACCGGTTCATGGAGATGCTGGAGCCTGCGGTCAAGGGCGTGGTGGTCGGCGACCCGGCCGCCCGCGACACCGAGATGGGCCCGCTGGTCTCCCGTAAACACTTCGAGTCCGTCGCGGCCTACGTGCCCGACGACGCTCCGGTGGCGTTCCGCGGATCGGCCCCCGATGGTCCGGGCTACTGGTTCGCGCCGACGGTTCTGACCCCGGAGCGCACCGACCGGACGGTCACCGAGGAGATCTTCGGACCCGTCGTCGTGGTGCTGCCGTTCGAGGACGAGGCGGACGCCATCGTACTGGCGAACGACACCGAATACGGGCTGTCCGGGTCGATCTGGACCGACGACCTGTCCCGGGCGCTGCGGGTCTCCCGTGCCGTCGAAGCGGGCAACCTCAGCGTCAACTCGCACTCGTCGGTCCGCTACAACACCCCGTTCGGCGGATTCAAACAATCCGGACTGGGCCGTGAACTCGGCCCGGACGCACCCCTGCACTTCACCGAAACCAAGAACGTCTTCTACGCGATCGGAGAGAACAAATGACCGCCCCGAAAATCGACCTCACCCAGCGCCTGGCCGGGAAGGTCGCGGTGATCACCGGTGCGGCCAGTGGCATCGGCCTGGCCACCGCCCGCCGGATGCGGGCCGAGGGAGCCACCATCGTGGTCGGCGACATCGACCCGAAGACCGGCGAGCCGGTGGCCGACGAACTCGACGGACTCTTTGTCTCCGTTGATGTTTCGGATGAAGGTCAGGTCGACAATCTTTTCGACGCCGCAGCGGCCGCCTACGGTTCGGTGGACATCGCTTTCAACAATGCCGGGATCTCACCGCCGGACGACGACCTCATCGAGACCACCGAGCTGCCGGCCTGGCAGCGGGTGCAGGACGTCAACCTCAAGAGCGTCTACCTGTGCTGCCGGGCGGCGCTGCGGCACATGGTGCCGGCCAAGAAGGGCTCGATCATCAACACCGCCTCCTTCGTCGCGGTGATGGGGTCGGCGACCTCGCAGATCTCCTACACCGCGTCCAAGGGCGGCGTGCTGGCGATGAGCCGCGAACTCGGCGTGCAGTTCGCCCGCCAGGGCATCCGGGTCAACGCGCTGTGCCCCGGACCGGTGAACACCCCGCTGCTGCAGGAACTGTTCGCCAAGGATCCTGAGCGGGCGGCCCGGCGTCTGGTGCATGTGCCGATCGGCCGCTTCGCCGAGCCGGAGGAACTCGCCGCCGCGGTGGCCTTCCTGGCCAGCGACGACTCGTCGTTCATCACCGGCTCCACCTTCCTGGTCGACGGCGGCATCAGCGGCCACTACGTCACGCCGCTGTAAGCGCCGACGATGGCTGGCCTGGACTCCGGACCGGGGGACGCGCTGCTCCGGCCGCTCGGTAATCCTTTCGAGGACACCGTCGGCCGGCTGCTGGCGACCATCCGGCTCGGAGTGCTCGCTCCTGGTGACAGCCTGCCGCCGGAGCGCGAACTCGCCGCCAAGCTGGGCGTGAGCCGGGACACCGTGCGCGATGCCATCAAGTCGCTCTCGGATGCCGGCTACCTGGTGTCACGGCGCGGCCGTTACGGCGGCACCTTCCTGGCCGACGAACTGCCCGCGCCCAGCCGCGGCGAGGCGGGCGTAAGCCGGGCCGAGGTCGAGGACGCCCTGCGGCTGCGGGAGATCCTGGAAGTGGGGGCGGCCCGGATGGCGGCCTCCCGGGAGCTGGCCGACGCCGAACGAGACGGGCTGCGGGCCCGGCTGGCCGAACTGCGGGCCGCCAGTCCGGAGGACTACCGACGGCTGGACTCGCGGCTGCACCTGGCGATCGCTGAGGCCGCCGGCTCGCCGTCCCTGGTGCCGCTGGTCGCCGAAAACCGGATGCGGGTCAACGCGCTGCTGGACCGAATCCCGTTGTTGCAGCGCAACATCAGCCATTCCGATGAGCAGCACGAGGCGGTGGTCAACGCCATCCTGGCCGGTGACCCCGATGCCGCGACGGCGGCGATGCTCACCCACGTAGGCGGCTCGTCGGCGCTGCTGCACGGCTTTCTGGCCTAGTCGTCCGTCTCGCCGCGGTAGGGTCAGCGGGTCAAAGTCGGACGGCGCGGAAACCGGTGAGATCCCGGTGCGGTCGCGCCACTGTGTCCGGTCGTCCGCGGCCGGTAGCCAGACCTTCGCCGTCCGGGTCGCTCATGACGGGGACGCGAAATCCCCATGCGGAGGTCTTATGGGTCTGCGACGGGACCGCCGGCAGGTGACCGCGATGATCGCGGTGGTCATGCTGCTTCATGTGCTGGGGTTCGGCGCGCTGGTTCTGCTTGTCGCACCGGGCAACGGCAGCCAAGCGCTCTCGGTCGGCTTGGGGTTCAGCGCCTACATGTTCGGGCTGCGGCATGCTTTCGATGCCGACCACATCGCCGCGATCGACAACGTCACCCGCAAGCTGGCGGCCGACGGTGGCAGGCCCAGGACGGTGGGGTTCTGGTTTGCCCTGGGGCATTCGGGCATGGTGCTCGTTCTGGCTCTCCTCGTGCTCACCGCGACGAAGGCCGCAAACGGTCTACTGGATGACTCATCGCCCGTCAGGCACGTCTTGGGTATGGCGGGGACGCTGGCGTCGGGCGGATTCCTCTACATCATCGCGGTCGTCAATGTGATTGCCTTGGTGGGCATCTGGCGAGCCTTCGCATCGTCGCGCCGCGGTGGCTTCGATGAGAAGAAGCTTGAGGAACAGTTGGACAGCCGTGGGGTGCTGGCCCGCTTCCTGCGCCCGGTCACCCGCCGCATCACCTCGCCGCGTCAGATGTTCGGCGTCGGGGCATTGTTCGGGCTGGGATTCGACACCGCGACGGAGGTGGCGTTGCTGGCGATGGCGGGGACCGGGGCGGCCGCCGGCGCTCCCTGGTACGCGGTGCTCACCCTGCCGGTGCTGTTCGCGGCGGGTATGAGCCTGATGGACAGTGCTGACGGCGTGTTCATGACGGCCGCCTACGACTGGGCCCTCGCCAGCCCCGTCCGCAAGCTCTACTACAACCTGATCATCACGGCTTTGTCGGTCACAGTCGCGCTCCTGATCGGGACCATTGAACTGGTGTCCGTCTTGCACGACGACCTCGGCTGGACTAATCCGTTCAGCGAGTGGCTCAGTTCGATCAGCCTCGATCGGGTCGGATTCGTCATCGTCGGGCTGTTCGCGCTGGTGTGGGCCGCCGCGCTGATCAGCTGGCGCCGTACTCGACTCGAACACTCCCGGTAGATCTGGACAGACGCGGTGTAGCCCGTGGGCTAGATTCCGTCCTGTGGGGCATTCCGAACATCATGCCGACAGCGTCTCGTCGGCCCTGTCCGATGTGGACATCGGGGGATGGACCCAGCGCTTCGATCTGCTGTCCGATCCCAACCGGTTGGAGATCCTGCTCAGCCTGCACCGCGTTCCGGGTATCTGCGTCGGGGATCTGGCCGAGGCGGTGGGGCGTTCGGAGAACTCCGTCTCGCAGGCCCTTCGGGTTCTTCGGCAGCAGGGCTGGGTGAGCTCGACGAGGGTCGGGCGTCAGGTCCAATATCAACTCGACGACCAGACGGTGCACCGTCTGTTGCACTGGATCGGCGCCGCGCATTCGTCCTGACTATCTGAATATCTGAACAGTCAGACAGGTCAGCTGTAGGCTGGCGCCGTGCACATGAGCGACGGCATCGTCTCCGCGCCGACGTCGGTGCTGTTCGGGGTCATCGCAGCCGGTGCCCTGGTGGTGGCGGCGCGCCGAGCCCGCACCGAACTCGACGAGCGCGCCGTGCCGTTGGCCGGGCTGGTGGCGGCCTTCATCTTCGCCATGCAGATGGTGAACTTCCCGATCCTGCCGGGGGTGAGCGGCCATCTTCTCGGTGGGGCACTGGCTGCGATCCTGGTCGGTCCGTACACCGGTGCGCTGTGCATCGCGATCGTGCTGGTGGTGCAATCCCTGCTGTTCGCCGACGGCGGTGTGAGCGCATTGGGAACCAACATCACCAACATGGCGGTGATCAGTGTGGTGGCCGGATACGCGACCGCGCTCGCGGTGGCGGGTCTCCTGCGCCGGGGCGGCGCATTGTCGGTCCGGCAGCTCGGTGCCGTGAGTTTCGTGGCGGCCCTGGTGGGAACTGTCTGCGCAGCAATGGGTTTCGTGCTCGAGTACGCCATCGGCGGGGCGGCGCGGGGATCACTGGGTTCGGTGGCGGCCTACGTGCTGGGAACCCACGTGCTGATCGGCATCGGCGAGGGGGTCATCACCGCGCTGACCGTGATGGCGGTGGGGCGGGCCCGACCCGATCTGGTCTACCTGTTACGCACGCAGAGGGCGCCGGCTCAGGTGGCCGCATGATCGGGCGGGAGCATCGGTTCTGGGTCGGTTTCCTGATCGTTACCCTGCTGATCGCCGGCGGCCTCTCCTATTTTGCCAGCGCCAGTCCGGACGGACTGGATTCTGCGACCCTCCAAGGTTGCGGGGTGCTCGAACGGGACGGGGCCAAGGTGTTGACCGGGCAGTGCATCGCACAGGACGCCCGTGAACATGCGCTTGCCGATTCGCCGCTTGCCGACTATTCGGTTCGAGGCCTCGCCGACAGTGGCGGCGTCGCCGGCGTCATCGGTGTCGTACTCACCCTGGCGATCGCCGGTGGGTTGTTCTGGGTGCTCGGCCGGGCGAAACGCGGAACGGCCAAGCCCGCCGTCGGCGGGGACTGACCGGTGGGCGGCGGTCACTCCCACCCGCTTTACCGCGACCACCTGTCGTCCGTGCACCGGCTTCCGGGAGAGGTCAAGATCGTCGCGCTGGTGGTGTTCGTCCTGGCAGTGGTGGCCACTCCGCGAGAGATGTTCTGGCCCTTCGGGATCTATGCGCTGATCCTGCTGATCGTCTGGAAGCTGGGACGGATTCCGCTGCGGTGGATCCTGCCGCGGATGCTGATCGAGGTACCCTTCATTATCCTGGCGGTGCTGCTGCCGTTCGCCGAGGGTGGGCAACGGATCGATGTCGTCGGACTCTCCTTGTCGGTGTCGGGCCTGTATGCCGCGTGGGGAATCGTCATCAAGGGCACCCTCGGGGTGGCGGCATCGCTGACGCTCGCCGCCACCACCACGGCCCGGGAGTTGCCGTTGGCGCTGTCGCGGCTCGGGATGCCGGCCCTGGTGACTTCGGTCCTGGTGCTGATGGTGCGCTACATCGACGTGCTCAGCGCCGAAGCCGGCCGGATGCGGATGGCACGGATGTCGCGGGGCGACTCGCCGCGCGTCCTGCACCAGGCCGGCGCGATCGCGAAAAGTGTTGGCGCGCTGTTCCTGCGATCGTATGAACGCGGCGAGCGGGTGTATCTCGCCATGCTGTCGCGCGGCTACGACGGCACCGTGCCGCCGCTGGTGCTGGGCCCCGGAGGCACGGTGCGGGCACCGGTCAGGGAGTGGACGGTCGCCATGCTGCCCTCGATCGCCGCCGTTGCGGTCGCCACCTCGGCCTGGGTGCTGCGATGAGGGCCCCGGCGACGAACCCCGCCGTGCGGGTCGAAGGCCTCCGGCACGTCTATCCCGACGGCCATCTCGCCCTCGGCGGTGTCACCCTGAGTGTCGGCGCCGGCGAGCGCGTCGCCGTGCTCGGTCCCAACGGGGCGGGCAAGACCTCATTGATGCTGCACCTCAACGGCGTACTCACCGCCACGTCCGGAACGGTCGAGATCAACGGAGTTGCGATCGCCCGCAACACCCTTCGTCAGATCAGGCAACAGGTCGGTGTGGTCTTCCAGGACCCCGACGATCAGTTGTTCATGCCGACCGTCGCCCAGGATGTGGCCTTCGGGCCCGCGAACTTCGGAGTCCGCGGTGAGGAACTGGCCGAACGAGTCCGCTCAGCACTGGATGCGGTATCGCTGGCCGACCTGGCCGACCGCAGCCCCGCACACCTGTCGATGGGTGAGCGCCGTCGGGCCGCGCTGGCCACCGTGCTGGCCTGCCGGCCGGAGATCCTGGTCCTCGATGAGCCGTCGGCCAACCTCGACCCGGTGGCGCGCCGGGAACTGGCCGAAACACTGGCCGGCTTGAACACCACGATGCTGATCGTCACCCACGACCTGCCCTATGCCGCGCAGTTGTGCGACCGGGCCGTGATCATCGACGCCGGCGTGGTGGTAGCTGACGGCGACATCCGCGTCATCCTCGGCGACGCTGATCTGCTGGCCCGTCACCGCCTGGAACTGCCGTGGGGCTTCGGCATCGCTCATAACTCGCCGGCCAGGTAGCGCTCGCGCACTGCGAGCCGCTGGATTTTCCCGCTGGTCGTCCTGGGTATCCTTCCGCGCGGCACGAGGACGACCTGATCGAGAGTGAAGCCGAACTGTTGTCGCACTGCCGTACCGACGGCCGCTCGCAACTCTGAGTCATCCTCGACGGCCGGTTGGGTTCCGACGACGGCGATCACTTTCTCAGCACCGCTGTGTGGATCGGGCGATGAGAAGACGACCGCGTTGCCCTCGCTCACCACTGGCAGGGTTTCAATGGAGCGTTCGATGTCGTACGGCGGATAATTGCGTCCACGGACGATGACCATTTCCTTGCGCCGTCCGACGACGAATAACTCATCCCCGCGGAGGACTCCGAGATCCCCGGTATGGTGCCAACCGTCAGGAGGCCGGGTCAGGGAGCCGTCTCGGTTGAGATAGCCGAGCATGACCGACGGGCCGCTGATCTGGATCTCACCGTCCACGATGCGGATCGACATGCCGTCGATCGGGGAACCGCAGGACACCATTGGCGCTGCCCCTGGATCCCTTTTCAGCACGCGCACCCGGCCGAAATCTCCCGGGGCGCTCGGTGCGGGTCGGGTGGCCAGCGTGGTGGCCAGCACCGCCTCGGCCATCCCGTAGCACGGAACCAAAGCACCCGGGCGCAGACCGAATGCAGCGAACGTGTCGGTGAAGTCACGCAGCACCGGATAGGGGATCGGCTCGGCGCCGACGAACAAATCGCGTAGTGAGGACAAGTCGATCTTCGGAGTGTCCGATGAGCGCCTGAGTGCCTGCGTCGCCAACCGGTAGGCGAAGGGCGGTCCCGCGCTAACGGTCGAACCGTGAACGCTCATGTGGCGCAACCAGGCCAACGGGTCTCGCAGGAACGCCAGCGGCGACATCAGGGCGATGGGGGACCGGTGAATCAAGGCGCCGAGCACCTGGACGAAACCCATGTCGTGGTACATCGGCAACCAACTGAACATCCGCGCTCCGGCGACGGTCCCGATCGCGTACGAGAGAACGCCGATGTTATGCGCGACGTTGCCGTGCGAGAGCGCCACCGCCTTCGGTGCCGCTGTCGACCCAGAGGTGAGTTGAATGTGGTGGATATCGCCGGGTTCGGGCCGCGCGCGTGGGTTCCATGGGATCGGTTGTGTGGCGGTGAGTTCGCCGTAGTCAAGCAGTACGGAATGCTTGATCGCCACGGTGTGTCGCGGGTCGGCGATCACCAAGCGAGGATCAACAACCTCGATCGCGGCCTGCAGATGGCGCACTCCGGCTGAGTCCGGACGGTCCGGCGTTGGAGGCGGCGCGACCGCACACGGAACCGCGCCGAGGGCGAGGACTGCGAGCAGAGTGGTCAGATAATCGTCGGTGTTGGCCGCCACCATCACGACCCGGTCGCCGGGGCGCAGGCCGTTCACGGTGAGAGCCCCGCCAAGACGGGCGATCCGGTCGACCAATTCAAATCCCCGCACGGTGCCGAGATGGTCGCGGTGGTCGAAGAGGTCGAGATCGCCGAGGCCCTGCCCCAACAGGTGTGGGTAGTCGATCACACCCGCCGCGATCAGCGGGGCGTACGCCGCGACATGCCGTTCCACGGAGGGGGAGAAGACCGTCATGACCCGGCGAGCCGACGGGCCTTCTCGGTGAGCCGCTGCCGGATGTAGTCGGCGACGTCACCGATCGTTTGGAACGCGAATGCCGCTTCCTCGTCGATGAACACCGTGAAGGTGTCTTCCAACTCGGTCATCAAAGCCATCAGCACTGCAGAGTCGACGGGCAGGCCCAGCAGCGGTGTCTGGATGCCCAGCATATCGAGGTCGACGTGTTCGAGGTCCTCGGCAGGCAGCAATTTGACCAGTCCGGTGCGGATGGCATCGACGACCCGGTCGGGCTCGGGGATCGGTATCTGCTTCATGCCAGACCTCAGCGCCGGAAAGCGTCGACGGGATCGATCCGGCGGATCCGACGCAGCGGTATCAGCGAGCCGAGCAGCGCCATGACCGCAGTCGCTGCAGCCATCGCGGCGAGCATCCCCGGGGTGATGGCCACCGTGACGTCACCCATCCGTTCACCGATGAGGAACTGGGCTCCGAACGCGACGGCGGCTCCCAGCAGATACCCCAACGCGGCGATCAGGCCGGCTTGGGCCACCACGATGCGGACCAGTTGCCACGACCGCACCCCCAGCGCCCGCAGCACCCCGAAATCGTGCAACTGCTCGGCGGTGACACTCCACACCGTGAGGCCGACGAGGGCGATGCCGACCAGGGTGGAGATGACGATCATCGTCTTGAGTGGACGCCCGATCATCGAGGTGATGATGTCGCGGCTGTTGGCGGTGAACTGATCCGACGTCAGCGCCTCCAGACCCGGCAGGCGCCCGATCGCCGCCGTCGTCTGCTCGGGGCTGTGCCCCGACTTGGGCTGCACCAGGAAATAGGACACCCGATTGCCGGCCCGAAGCAGCCGAGCGGCGTCCGGCAGTGAGATGAAGGCATAGAAGTTGCCCAGTGCCGCGGTCTGATCGGACAGTCCGACGACAGTGAACCTTCCATCGACGATGTCGACCGTGTCGCCGAGATGGACGTCGTTCTTGCGCGCGAGGATGCGGTCGAGGACCACCTCGCCGGGTGCTGCGATGTTGCGGCCCTCGGTCAGTGACCAGGGCCCGCCGACGCCGGTTGCGGTGTCATATCCGAGCACGAAATACGCGGTCTGCTCGCCGTTGTGCACGAAGTCAGAGGGCTGGCCGAGAATCGGGTCCGCGGAGGCGACTTCAGGAACTGAGAGCAGGCGTTGCCGATCGGCGGCGGGCAGCCACGACACCGCACGGAACATCTGCGAGACGCCGGGTTGGGTCACCCAGACGGCGTTGCGGGAATGACCGATGTAGGTGGTGACCTGATTGAGGGTTCCGACGAAGATTCCGGCAGTGATCAGAACAAGCAACACTGCAAAGCCGACGCCGATGACCGAAATCGCGAACCGGGTGCGCTCGGAAAGCAGATTCTTGACTGCCAGGCTGTGTTGGACCGACCTATGGGCGGATGCCACGGTCACCGATTCCACAGGACCTCCTCAAGGGCATGCTGACGCGACCGCGGCTGTTGCAGCGGATGTATGGATAGTCGGACGACACCGGTGAAAAGTTCCCACCCCAGGACGCCGCTGATCCCGGGTACTCTCCCAGCCGTGGACGACCGCTATCTGAGGGCGACGGCACTGCTCGATTTCGAGGACCCGGAGTTGCGGGGAATCGTCGAACAACAGCGCTGGATGGAGCTGGCGGAGTCGGCCAGGATCGGGGCGGTGTACGACTTCGTCCGGAACGGGATTGCGTTCGGGTACAACGCCTCTGACGACCTTGCAGCCACGGCGATCATGGCCCAGGGCTACGGGCAGTGCAACACGAAGACGACCCTGTTGATGGCGCTGCTGCGAGCCAGCGGAATCGGTTGCCGGCTGCGGGGGGCAACCATCGACAAACGGCTTCAGCACGGTGTGATGGTTGTGCCCTATTACTGGTTCGCGCCCCGCAGAATTCTGCACAGCTGGGCGGAGATTCTCGTCGATGGTCGCTGGGTCGGGTTGGAAGGCGTCATCCTCGACGCCCACTATCTCGATGGACTCCGGGTGATCACCGGCCGGCGTGCGGGGCCATTCCTGGGATACGGGGTGGGCACCGACGATCTGGCTGCTCCGCCTGTCGAATGGTGCGGTACTGATACCTGCATCCAGGCGACGGGTATCGATCAGGACTTCGGAGCATTCGATGACCCCGATGCCTTCTATCGTGCCCACGGCGTGAATGCCGGGGGTGTGAAGGGCTGGTTGTACGCCAACATCATGCGGAAGGTGATGAACCGCAGAGTCGAGCGTATTCGTCGTTGCGGCGTCATGGATTGATCGTCGATTCGCCGATCTGCCGCCCCCACACATAGTCGATGAGGCTTGGTTGGCCGAATTCGAAATGGTTGTAGGGAGCCAGCGAAACCCCGGTGTCCGCGACCAGCATGGGTGCTGGCCAGAAGTCCCGGGTTACGGGCATCCAGCACCCGGGTGCGCCGCCCGGACCGCCCCTGGCATTCACGCGTGGCAGGTTGTCGGGATACACGTAGGGGTTGCCGCCACTGACCAGCATGCCCATGTGCATCCGCATGCCGTATCCGTTGCCACCGAGATGTTCCTTGGCCAACGGCAGTAGGTTGGCGTAGTTGCGGAGCGTGCAGAGGATTTCAGGGCTGTACCGATCGAGCAGCGTCGAGGTGGGTAAAAGATCTGCGTTGCCGCGAATGAAATAGGGCGCGGCGCGCTGGCCGACGTCGGTTGCGGTGCTGGCGAAGCCGAACGCCGCCAGCAGTGCAGCGTCGAGTTCGCCGCGTTGGCGATTCACCGTCTGCGCGGTGATCGATATCTGATCGAGTGAATCGAGCAGATCGGGCGCGGCGCCGGTATAGATCTCAGCCAGGCCGGACAGCGATCGAAGCTGCTCCTGAACCTGTGGCAGCCGCGGGGTGAGCTCATCGAGGATCGCATTCGATTTAGGAATCGACTGCCCGAGGCGAGATCCCAGTCCGGTCAGGGCCTCGGCTGAGGCGGATAGTGTGAGGTTGAGTTTGACCGGGTCGACACTCTCCGTTATCGACAACATCTTTTCGTAGAGCGGATCGAATTCGGTTGTGATGTGAGTGATGTCAATGACGTCGAGCTCTGAGATGCGGGCTTGGCTCGGTTTGGCCGGACTTCGGAACGCGATGAACTTGTTGCCGAACATCGTGCTGGCCTCGACCTCGACAATCGCATTCGCGGGAAGCAGATCCGCGTAACGAGGTTGCACGTCTACCGCGATCTCCGCTCTTGTCCGGCCGTTCCACTCCCGCGGCTGCAC
>NZ_JAFMJZ010000157.1 GCF_017853185.1 Mycolicibacterium sp. | reverse complement strand
GAAGCGTCGGCGCACACTGGCTCTCGGCGTCCGTCATCTGGCCTCCCGCGGTCGTCGCGCTGACAGTATCTCGCCTCAGCACAGCGCTATACCCCGAATCAGTCACAACGTGCGATTACCCGCGTGACGGCGCCGTCAAACATGGGCCGCGCGGAGAGTTTGACGCCACCACCGCCCTGGGTACATGGGTCGGATGGGAAACTTCCGCCCCAGCCGGTCGTGTGCGTACGAGGGCTGGACAGTCGTGCAACTCAAACAGCGGGCCAAACAGCTCGGTATCGCGGGCTACTCGGGACTGAACAAGGAGAAGCTGATCTCACTCATCCGCAGCTACTGACCAGGGTGAGCTGCTCGATGAGATCGGCACCCCGGCCCACTCCGCCGGTGGCGGCGAATCCCTCGGCGACCCGCCCGGCCCCGGGTGTCATCTCCATCGCCTCGATGACCGCGGCCCGCAGCCGGTCCGGGGTCAGCCGGCGGGCGGAGAGTGTGGTGCCGCAACCGGCGACCTTCACCCGCATCGCGACCTCATGCTGGTCGCGGCCGAACGGGACCACGCAGACCGGAACCCCGCGGTCCAGCGCCCGCACGGTGGCTCCCATCCCGCCGTGCGTGACGGCGCAGACCGCCCGATCGAGTACCGGGCCGTGTGGCACGAAGCGGCGGACGGTGGCATTCGGTGGAATCCGGAGGCCGCCGGGCACTCCGGCCGGAAACGTCACCACCGCGTGCACCGGGAGATCGGCCAGTGCATCGAGAGCGACGCTGCCCAGAAGATCGTCGGCCTGACGGATCGAGGAGGTCGTCACCAACACGATCGGCTCGTCGATCTGGTCGAGCCAGTCCGGCGCCCGTTCCGAGTCGCCGGCGCAGGCGCCGATCAGCTGAACCCGTTCGCCCCAGCCGGGGTGCGGGTACTCGAACGGTTCTCCCCCGACCACGAGCATCAGCGGCGCACGGCGGATGAACTCGTCGATCGAAGCGACCTCGGGCGCACCGAGTCCGGCGCGAATTGCGTTGAGCCGCGGCAGAACCGGACGGTCCATCACCCGGCGCACCACCATCCGGACCTGGTGGTCCCTTATCGCGCCGGCGATTCCGGGCCACGGTCGCATGCCGGGTCCAACCGGCGGCATGCCTCTGGAATTGAGGAACGGGGTGAACGGCGAGAACACCGCCCAAGGGAGATCGCCGGCATCGGCCGCCGACATCGCACCCCAGCAGTTGGCGTCGATGATCAGCGCATCCGGGCGGACCTCGTCAATGGCCCTGTGGAGGTCGTCGACCTCGACCTCGGCGCGGCTGCACAGCACGTCCAGAGTCATCCTCAGCACGCCGAACGCATTGCGCGCGGTCCAGTCCCGGCTCTGGATCTCCTCGATACGGGGATCGACGGCCCTGGTGTCGATCCCCAGCCGGTTACCCATGCCGACGCCTGCGGCCAAGGTGCGCAGATGCACATCGTGGCCGCGGCCGGCGAGTTCCCGCAGCAGGGTGCTGACCGGCAGCAGGTGGCCCAGTGCCGGCGAGCCGTAGGCGAGGATCCTGGCCATGGCGTCAGGGTAATCGTCGCTGAACTCGATTTCGGACGACGAAGCGCTCGGGACGGCCCTGAGCCCAGGTATCCCGCGGACCGCGGCACGCCCGGGTGGACTTCGCGGGCCTCCTCGACTGAGATTGCACAGGTGACGCTCGACAGGTTCTCCCCCGCCACCCGGCGCTGGTTCGAAGGCACCTTCGTCGAGCCCACCCCGGCGCAGTCCGAGGCCTGGGCCGCGATCGCCGACGGTGATCACACCCTGGTGATCGCTCCGACCGGTTCGGGCAAGACCCTGGCGGCGTTCCTCTGGGCGATCGACCGGCTCGCCCACGAACCCGAGCAATCGGGCACGCGGGTGCTTTACGTCTCCCCACTCAAGGCGCTGGCGATCGACGTCGAGCGCAATCTGCGGACCCCGCTGGCCGGAATCGCCCGAGTCGCCGAGCGCGAGGGGCTCGCCGTCCCGCAGATCAGCGTCGGCGTGCGATCCGGCGACACCCCGCCGGCCCGGCGCCGCGAGCTCATCGCCAATCCGCCCGACGTCTTGATCACCACCCCCGAGTCGCTGTTCCTGATGCTGACCTCAGCTGCCCGAGAGACCTTGGCTTCGGTGCAGACGGTGATCATCGACGAAGTGCACGCGGTGGCCGGCACCAAACGCGGTGCGCATCTGGCCCTGTCGCTGGAACGCCTCGATGCGCTGCTGGACCACCCGTCCCAACGCATCGGGCTGTCCGCCACCGTCCGGCCGCCCGAAGAAGTGGCCCGCTTCCTCACCGGTGGCCGGCCAGCCCGGATCGTCAACCCGCCGACAACCAAGACATTCGATCTTTCGGTGCAGGTTCCGGTGCCCGACATGGCCAACCTGGAGAACAACACCATCTGGCCGGCTGTCGAGAACCGGATGGTCGACCTCATCGAGGCCCACAACTCGACCATCGTGTTCGCCAACTCGCGTCGGCTCGCGGAGCGGATCACCGCCCGGATCAACGAGATTCACGCCGAACGCTGCGGGATTGAACTGGACAGGCCGCCTGCGCACATGTTGGCCAGCAACCAGATCCAGGGCGCCGAGCCACTGCTGGCCCGCGCCCACCATGGATCGGTCTCCAAGGAGCAGCGCGCGGCCGTCGAGGACGATCTGAAGAGCGGCCGATTGCGGGCGGTGGTGGCAACCTCCAGTCTGGAACTCGGCATCGACATGGGTTCGGTGGATCTCGTCATCCAGGTCGAGGCGCCGCCGTCGGTGGCCAGTGGACTTCAGCGCGTCGGGCGGGCCGGTCATCAGGTCGGCGAAATCTCCCGCGGTGTGCTGCTGCCCAAACACCGCACCGACCTGATCGACTGTGCGGTGACCGCCCAACGGATGCTGACCGGGGATATCGAGACCATGCGGGTACCCGCCAATCCGCTCGATGTCCTTGCCCAGCAGACGGTCGCGGCCTGCGCACTGGAACCGGTGAGCGCGGACGAGTGGTTCGACGTGGTTCGCCGAAGCGCCCCGTTCGCGACGTTGCCACGCAGTGCTTTCGAGGCGACTCTGGACCTGCTGTCGGGCAAGTACCCGTCCACCGACTTCGCCGAATTGCGGCCACGGCTTGTCTACGACCGGGATAACGGAATCCTGACCGCACGCCCCGGCGCACAGCGGCTTGCGGTGACCTCGGGCGGCACCATCCCCGACCGCGGCCTTTTCACCGTCTACCTGGCGACGGATTCCGAAAAGCCCTCGCGGGTAGGTGAACTCGATGAGGAGATGGTCTACGAGTCCCGCCCCGGCGACGTGATCGCCCTGGGCGCCACCAGTTGGCGCATCACCGAGATCACCCACGACCGGGTGCTGGTCGTCCCGGCGCCGGGCCAGCCTGCCAGGTTGCCGTTCTGGCGTGGTGATAACGCGGGCCGACCGGCCGAACTCGGCGAGGCGATCGGTAAGTTCACCGGTGAGCTTGCCGGACTCACTGCGGATGCCTTCACCATGCGCTGTGCCCAAATAGGTTTCGATGACTTCGCCACCGAGAACCTGCGGCGGCTGATCGACGAACAGCGCGAGGCCACGAAGGCGATACCCAGTGATACCACCCTGGTGGTCGAACGATTCCGCGACGAACTCGGCGACTGGCGGGTGATTCTGCACTCGCCGTATGGACTGAAGGTGCACGGGCCGCTCGCGTTGGCCGTCAGCCGGCGACTGCTGGAGCGCTACGGGATCGACGAGAAGCCGACGGCCAGCGATGACGGAATCGTGGTGCGACTTCCCGACACCGAGGACACCCCACCCGGGGCTGACCTGTTCGTCTTCGAACCCGATGAGATCGAAGCTCTGGTCACCGCCGAGGTGGGCGGCTCGGCGCTGTTCGCCTCCCGGTTCCGGGAATGCGCGGCCCGCGCCCTGCTGCTGCCGCGACGGCATCCGGGCAAGCGCTCACCACTGTGGCACCAGCGTCAGCGGTCGGCCCAATTGCTCGACGTGGCAAGGAAATACCCCGACTTCCCGATGGTGCTCGAGACGGTGCGGGAATGCCTGCAGGACGTCTATGACGTCCCGGTGCTTGCCGATCTCATGTCGAGGATCGCAAGCCGGCGGGTCCGACTGCTGGAGGTGGAGACGCCCACCCCGTCACCGTTCGCGGCCTCGATGCTGTTCGGCTATGTCGGTGCGTTCATGTACGAGGGCGACAGCCCGCTGGCGGAACGGCGCGCCGCGGCACTCTCCTTGGACACGGCACTGCTGGCCGAGCTACTGGGCCGGATCGAACTTCGTGAACTGCTTGACGCCGATGTCGTCGCTGCGACATCCCTTCAGCTGCAGCACCTCTCCGATGACCGCAAGGCCCGCGACGCGGAGGGGGTTGCCGATCTGCTGCGCCTGCTCGGTCCGCTGACCATCGAAGAGATCGCGTTGCGTTGCACCGCCCCCGACGTGATGCCGTGGCTCGAAGGACTACTCGCGACCAAGCGGATTCTCACCCTCTCCTACGCCGATCGGAACTGGTGGGCGGCCGTCGAGGACATCGGCCGGTTGCGTGACGCCGTCGGCGTCGCGGTTCCGGTCGGGGTTCCGAGCGCGTTCACCGAGTCGGTTGCCGACCCACTCGGTGAACTTCTGACCCGCTACGCCCGCACGCACGGGCCGTTCACCACCGCTGAGGTCGCCGGCCGCTTCGGCCTGGGCCTGCGGGTGGCGAGTGACGCTCTCAGCCGAATGGCGCTGGACACCAAGCTTGTTCGCGGCGAGTTCACGGATCGACCGGACGGCGGCGGTGAACAGTGGTGCGATGCCGGCGTCCTACGCGTCTTGCGGCGACGGTCACTGGCGGCGTTGCGCGCCCAAGTTGAACCTGTCTCCACGGCGGCGTACGCCCGCTTCCTGCCGGCATGGCAACAGGTCGGCGCCGCCGCTGTCGTGGGGACCGAAGGACTGCTCACCGTTATCGACCAGCTCTCCGGTGCCGCGATGCCCGCTTCTTCGATCGAACCGCTGGTGTTCGCCTCCCGGATCCGCGACTATCAGCCGGCCATGCTCGACGAGTTGCTGGCCTCCGGCGAAGTCACCTGGTCCGGGGCCGGTTCGATCTCCGGTAGTGACGGCTGGATCAGCTTCCATCTCGCCGACACCGCCGCCCTCACGCTGTCTCCACCTGCCGAGATCGACCTGAACGACACCCACCGGGCGATCCTCGACGTGCTGGGCCGGCCGGGAGATGCGCGCGGTGCATTCTTCTTCCGGCAGCTGTGCCAGGGATCGGATGGCGCTTTCAAAGCGGCGTTGTGGGAACTGATCTGGGCCGGCTGGGTAACCGGTGACACCTTCGCCCCGATCCGGGCGATGCTGGCGAGCGGCCCCGGCGGCAGGAAGAGCCCCCCGGCCCACCGGCACCGGCGTGCGCCGAGACTAACCCGATACGCGCTGAGCCAGCCGCAATCCAGAGCGGTCGACCCCAGCGTCGCCGGGCGCTGGTCGGCACTGCCCTCACCTGAGCCCGACTCCACGCTGCGGGCGCATTTCACCGCCGAACTCCTGATGAACCGCTACGGCGTGCTGACCAAGGCCGCAGCCAACGCCGAGGGGGTGCCGGGCGGATTCGCCGCTCTCTACAAGCTGCTGAACACCATGGAGGAGGCCGGGCGCGCGCAGCGGGGATATTTCATCGAGTCGCTCGGGGGCGCCCAGTTCGCCCTCGCGTCCACTGTCGATCGGCTTCGGGGTTACGCCGACACCGACTCTCCCCCGGAGTACCGGGCCGTCGTGCTGGCCGCAACCGACCCGGCCAATCCCTACGGATCAACGCTCTCGTGGCCGTCCAAGCCTGACGGCGAGGGCCATCGTCCCGGCCGCAAGGCGGGCGCCCTCGTCGTACTCGTGGACGGCCACTTGGTCTGGTACTCCGAACGAGGCGGACGATCGCTGCTGAACTTCAGCGCCGATCCGGAAGCGCAACGCACGGCTGCCGGAGCCTTGGCTGGACTGGTCGCAAGCGGCCGGGTCGGCGGCATCCTCATCGAGAGGGCCGACGGCGTACCCATTCTGGAGATTGCGGCCCATCCCGGCCTGCAAGCCACCGCTGACGCTCTTCTGGCCGTTGGCTTCGCTCGTACCCCCCGCGGGCTGAGGCTTCGGTAACCGAACATGCCCGAAGGCGACACCGTCTTCCACACCGCCCAGATCCTTCGCGCGGCACTGGTCGGCAAGACCCTCACCCGGTGCGACGTCCGGGTCCCCCGGTACGCAACAGTCGACCTGACCGGCCAGACCGTCGACGAGGTCTTGAGCCGCGGCAAGCACCTGTTCATCCGGGTCGGCCCGGCCAGCATCCACTCTCATCTGAAGATGGACGGCAAATGGCAGGTCAACCGGACCGCAAAGCACAACCACAAAATCCGGATCCTGCTGAAGGCCGACGGTGTCACCGCCGCCGGCATCGACCTCGGCATTCTGGAGATCCTCGACCGCGAGCACGACCAGGAGACGGTCGCCCACCTCGGCCCGGATCTGCTCGGCCCGGACTGGGATCCGCACCAGGCGGCGGCAAACCTGGCCAAGGACCCGGACCGCCGGCTCGCGCAAGCACTATTGGATCAAAGGGTCATGGCAGGCATCGGCAACGTCTATGCCAACGAGTTGTGCTTCCTGTTCGGACGGCTGCCCACCAGCCCCGTGATCTCCGTACCCGACCCGACAAGAATGGCAAGCAGGGCCCGAGACATGCTGTGGGCCAACCGATCCCGCTGGAGCCGAACCACCACCGGCAACACCAGAAAGGGCCACGAACTCTGGGTCTACGGACGCGGCGGCCTACCATGCCGGCGATGCGGCACCCCGATCCGACGCAGCGACGAAGCCGGAGAACGGATCAGCTACTGGTGTCCGGATTGTCAGCGCTGACCGAACCACCCTCGTGCCCGGGAAGTTTGGCGACCTCGGCCGCCACCGCCTCGTCGATGCTCTTCACCGTCGAGCGGTCCAACTCCAGCACCTTGATCGAGTTGGCCAGATCCAGCGTCGTCTCAATCGCACTCTGCCCGTCCGGGTAGACCAGCGCCAGGATGACAGCGGTGCCCTTGTCCAAGGCGGCACCCACCTCGTGCTGGAGGCCGCTGCGCAATTCGTGCTCGGCGATCGAGGCCACCAGTGCGCCGCCGGCACCACCGACCAGAACACCGAGCAGCACCGGCTGGAACACCAACCCCGCCAGGAGACCCAGACCGGCGCCGATCGCGGCCCCGGTCCGGCCGTGCCGGTTGCTCGCCTCGAGGACCTGCGCCTCGCCGTCGTCGCCCTTGCTGACCAACGCGGCGGACCGCAACTCCGCACCGTGCTTGAGTCGACCCTCGAGATCACGGAAGTCGATCCGGGCCCGCTCAAGATCCCCGTACGCCGCGATCAGAATCAGCTGATGCTTGT
>NZ_JAFMJZ010000156.1 GCF_017853185.1 Mycolicibacterium sp. | reverse complement strand
GGATCAGCGGCTGGTCGACAGGCACCGGTGCGGGAGTCGCCGCTTCGGTCGCCGGGGTCGGCGCGACGGACGCGGCTTCGGGAGCCGGCGTGGCCTCCGGGGCCGGGGTGGCCGGCGGTGGCGGCGGCGCCGCCTGGGCCGGCACGATGCCGGCGTTGTTCATGGTGAAGCCGCGGCCGGACGGCTTCACCGTGCAGGTGACCGATCCGGCGTCGGCCGCGCAGGTGTACGGGCCCAGGACGGCGGCCTGGCCGTAACCCAGCGCCGGAAGATTGCCGGGCGGGTAGGAGTCGCACTGCTTGCCGTGGCCCTCGAGCAGGTGCAGGCAGGGATCGAGTCCGCCGTTGGGGAACAGTTTCACCGCGTAGAGCTTGTCGCCGTCGGTCCACCCGCAGGCGGCGACGTCCATCGCGATGGTGCACACCGTGCGGTTGGGCGAGACGAAGCCACAGTTCTTTGCCGTGCACACCGGGGTGTCCGCGAGCGCCGGGGCGGCCGGCAGTGCCAAAGGAGCAAGCAGAGCGGCCGCAACCGCAGCAAGTGACCCCAGTTTCTTCCCCATCCGGAGATGGTAACCCAGGTTTGCTACCCGGTCCGCAACTCCAGCCAGACGCCCAGCGCGGCCACCGCCACACAGATGCCCAGTGCCACCCAGTCGCGGCCCTGCGGCCGGGACGGGGCGGCCGAGATCTGCCCGGTGCCGCCGCGGGCGGTGATGGCGTCGCCCATCTCGTCGGCCCGTCGCAGCGCGACGGTGACCCCGGCGGCCAGCAGGTCGACCATCTCGATGGCCCAGCGTCGCCGGCGCGGACTGCCGTCGGGCAGCACCGCGCGGGGTCGCAGTCGCCGCGCGGCGTAGAGCAACCGGAACTCCTCGAGCAGCATCGGGAACGCCCGCAGCGACAGCGCCAGGGCCACGGCCCAGTCGTCGACCGGGAGGCGCAGCAGCTTGAACGGTCGCCCCAGCGTGGAGACGGCCGGTGCGACGTCGGCGACGTTGGTGGTCCAGGACACCATCGCCCCGAGTGCCAGCAGCACGATCGACAGCGTGGTGAAGCGGAGGAACTTCAGCAGCCCGCCGACCTCGAAGTCCACCGACCACAACTGGATCACCGGTTCGCCGCGGCCCAGTGCGGCGGTGACCGCACCGAAGAGCAGCAGGATCCACAGCCAGCGCGGGATCGTGGGCAACGCACCGCGCGGGATGCGCGCCAGCCAAGCCGCGACGATCACCAGCAGCCCGGTGAGCCCGATCACCGCCCAGCCCGGGTAGAACGACATCAGCAGCGAAAAGCCGAACACCACAAGGATTTTGGTGCCGGCCCACAGCCGGTGGATCACCGAGTCGCCGGGCACCGGGCGCAGCAGCACCACCGGGCGGGCCTGCCGGCTCATGTCAGCACCCCGTTGTTCAGATGAAGCGTGCGCGGGCACAGCTCCTCCATGCCGGCGAAGTCGTGCGAGATCACCACGACGGTCAGGCCGGTGTTGCGGCGCAGATCGGTCAGCAGCCGGATCAGCCCGCGCTGACTGGCCGCGTCCAGTCCGGCCAGCGGCTCGTCGAGGATCAGCGCCTTGGGCCAGCGGGCCAGCAGACCGGCGATCACCACCCGGCGCATCTGGCCGCCGCTGAGCTGGTCGATCCGGCGACCGCCGAGGGATCCGTCCAGGCCGACCGTCGCCAGCGCGGCGACCACCCGGCCGGTGTCGTACGGGGAAAACCCTGCCGCAGAGGCGACTTCGAGATCGACCCGGCTGCGCAGCAGTTGCAGCCGCGCGGCCTGGAAGGCGATCGCGACGTCGCCGACCTGCTCGTGCGCCGGCCGGCCGCGCACCAGGCAGGTCCCGGATGTCGGCGTCGTCAGCCCGGCCATGATCCACGCCAGCGTCGACTTGCCCGACCCGTTGCCGCCGTGGATCAGCACCCCGTCGCCCTCGCTGACGGTGAAACTGACGTCGCGCAGTGCGCTCTTGGCCCACGGGGTGCCGTCGGCGTAGACGTGGCCCACCCGGTCGAGTTGCAGCACGGTGTCACCGCGGTGCGGGGTGGTGTTCAGCGTCGGCGCGGGCGCGGCGGCGTTGGCCACCATCACCATGTTGTCCTGCGAATCGCTGAGATTGACTGTCTTGTCGGCGATCTCGGCCTCGTTGCCGTAGTGGGTGATGTGCACCAGCCCCACCCGATGGCGATCGGTGAGATCCGAGAGCACCCCCAGCAGCGCCTCCCGGCCGCGCTGGTCGACCATCGTGGTGACCTCGTCGGCGATCAGCATCGAGGGCTGGCGCGCCAGTGCGGCGGCCACCGCCAGGCGCTGCAACTCGCCACCGGAGAGGCCACCGGTGTCGCGGTCCTCCATCCCGGCCAGGCCGACCTCGCCGAGCAGGCCCGGCACGTCGGTGGTGGTGCCGGGCGGCAGACCCCAGACCACGTCGTCGGCCACCCTCGAGCCCAGCACCTGAGACTCCGGATGCTGCATCACCACCGCGGTGCCACCGAGTTGGCCCAGCCCAACCGCACCCGGCCGGTCGATGACCCCGGACGTCGGCGCGCGCCCGCACAGCAGCAGCATCAGGGTGGTCTTGCCCGATCCGTTGGCCCCTGTGACGGCGACGTGCTCACCGGGATCGACGGACATGGTCAGCGGCCGCAGCGCGTCGTGGTCGGCACCGGGATAGCGGAACCTGGCCTCCCGCAACCGAACCGGAACCGGAGCCACCGGGCCGGACTCGACGGGGGTCTCCAGCTTGTGCACGTCGGGGATGCCGCGCAGCCGCTCCAGCACGCGGGAGAGCGCCCACCACCCGACCAGCGAGACGATCATCATGGTGAAGATCGAGTAGCCCAGCAGCAGCACCGGCCAGTACTGCAGCGCGACGCCGAACATCGCCCGGGTGTCGGCGGCGGACTGGCGGAACGGTTCGAACTGCGACATCACCGAGACCACGCCGTCGACGTTGGCGGTCATCGCCTCGAAGGTCACCGTGCGCAGTCGCGCCAGCACCGTCAGCGCCCCGATGATGAACATCCCGGAGACGATCCCGGCGGCCACCGAGGCCGCGACCACCGCCGCGGTGCCCCAGCGCCGGCGTTTGATGATGCCGGTCATGCCGCCGACGTAGGCGCAGTTGAGCACCACCATGAAGCCGCTGATGCCGGCGATGAGGAAGGCGACGGTGCTCGCGGCGAACGCGGCGGCCAGCAACACCCGCAGCCGGTAGCGGAAGCCGAGCAGACCCATCGGCACGGTGACCAACAACGACAGCCCGCCGGCGAAGGGGACCACCACCGAGACGATCGCCAGGGCCGCGCTCAGTGCCCCCATCACCGCGGCCTGCGCCATCTCCACCGGGCTCAGTGCGCGACTCGGTGTCAGCAAGCGACCGGGACGCGCATCCGATCGCGTCGAGGTCATGGCCCGATTGTGCCAGTGCAATCCGTTTTGCCCGTTCGCGACCTCCCCGCGCGTCGGGGCAACCGCGGCTACATCCAGACGATCGAGTTCTCACCCTGACGCGGCTGGGCCAGCGGGTGCCCGCCGCCGAGCAGATTGCCGGTGATGGTGGAACAGATCCGGTACATCGGGATGTCGAAGACGGTGTTGCTCATCGGCGCCTCGATGAAGCCGCCGACGCGTTCGGCGACGACGAAGGTGGTCAGCAGCAGCACGCCCACCAGGAGGCTGCCGAGGTGGTTCTCGGTGGCGGCCTCCAGGCGGTTGAACGCCATCACGCCGAAGAACCAGGCCAGTGCCCGGATGAAGTAGTCGTAGTGCACCGGGATCGGCTCGTTGCGGATGCGCTCCAGGCCGCTCTGTGCGGTAGCGGCGCCGGAGTTGGCGGCCATCAGCACGATCCGGGCCTGCCCGTCGATGTATCCGCCGTTCTCCAACTCGGCCACGTCGGCGGCCTGCCGGTTGAGCAGGTCGGTGGCGTCGTCGTCCGCCGGGTCCTCGGTCAGATCGGTCACCCCGGGCACCGGAGCGATCCCGCGCATCTCGGCGGCCAGTTGCCAGCAGTACCGGACCTGGCGTCGTCGCATCCGGTCCAGAATCGGCGCCATTCCCGGCGCGCCGGTGTCGACCGAGGTGAGGCCGTTATGCAGGGTGCGGGAGTTGATGATGATGCCGCCCCACAGCGTGCGGGCCTCCCACCACCGGTTGTAGGCGGTGGTGTTGCGGAAGCCGATGAACACCGACGCCGCGATGCCGAGCACCGACAGCACCGCGGCCGCGTACTGGTTCTGGCTGGCGTCGGGGATCGGCAGCAGCAGGCCCACCACGATCAGGACCGCGACAATGGTGCCGCGCAACTGCCAGAGCACCAGACCGGAGACCTTGACCGGTCCCAGCCGGCCGACGCTGCGGATCAACCGACGACACCGCCGATGAGCCTGCCCACCAGATAGGTGGCGGCGATCGCGATCATGCCGAAGGCCAGCTGGCGGCCCGCGCCCAGCCACATCCGCGCCGCGGTGAACCGGGCCGCGGTCGCGCCGGCGATCAGCAGGCCGATGCCGCCGCAGATCAACCCGGGCCACAGCGCCTCGACCCCGAACAGGTAGGGCAGCAACGGGATCAACGCGCCGACGGCGAACATCAGGAACGACGAGACCGCCGCCACCGTCGCCGACGGCTTCTCCCGCGGGTCGATGCCGAGTTCCTGCGCGACGTGGAAGTGCAGGGCGCGTTCCTCGTCGCGGTGCACCTCCGCCGCGGCGGTCTGCGCGGTCTGCTCGGTCATGCCCATGTCCTTGAACATGCCGACCAGTTCGAGTTGCTCGCCGTAGGGGAACTGCCGGAACGCCTCACGCTCGGCGTCGACCTCGGAGTCGATCTGCTCGTTGGCGGTGGTGACCGAGGTGTACTCCCCCAGCGCCATCGAGAAGGCGCCGGCCAGCAGGCCGGCCACGCCACTGATCACCACGGTGTGCGCGTCGGCGCTGGCGGCGACACCGGCGATCAGCGCGGTGTTGCTCACCAGGCCGTCCATCGCGCCGAAGGTGGCCGCGCGCAGCCAGCCGCCGCTGACGTCGGCGTGGGTGTGATAGTCGTGCGGCATGGCCACCGGTGAATGGTGGCCGGCGCCGTCAGCTTTCGACATGGCGCTCCTCAAAGTCCTGCTCCCCCGGATGGACTCGAACCATCAACCGTGCGATTAACAGTCGCAAGCTCTGCCAGTTGAGCTACAGGGGACCGCCTCCCGCACACGCGCTGTGGCGGGACGGGAACAGACTCTAGCGTACCGGGGGGTGGTGATGCCAAAGCCGCCCGTCAGGCAGGATGGTGAGCGTGATCGGGTACCTGGCCGTGATGGCTACCGGATACGTGCTGGGCACGAAGGCCGGCCGGCAGCGCTACCAGCAGATCGTCAACACCTACCGGGCCATCGCCGAGAACCCCGCCACCAAGTCGGTGATCGACGCCGGACGCCGCAAGATCGCCGAACGGGTGTCGCCGGATCCGCAGATGGTGGAACTGACCGAGGTCGAGATCGACGTGCAGACGACCGTCATCCGGCCGGAGAACCCTCAGAGCAAGCGCTCCGACTAGGGGCTGAGCCCCTGGTTGATGGTCGTGCCGGGCATCAGCGGGCCGGTGACCACACCGAGGCCGGCGCCGTAGCCCGGGCCCCAGACGCCCATGTTCGGGGTGCCGATGTAGGTGGGCGTGCCGTTGGAGTAGCCCATGCACTGGCCCTCGCCGCGGGAGCCGAACCAGGCCAGGCACTGGCCCTCGGCCGAGGCCAGGGGGGCGGAGGCGATCGCCGCGGCGGCGAGTGCGCCGGCCACCGCAATGCGGGTGCTCGCGATTCTCATACCTGGCCTTTCGCTGCCGACAGCTGTCGCGTTAACCATAGCCGCAAATTCGCTCAGGCGGTGAGGTCATCGCCGCTGGCCTGCTCCAGCAGGCTGCGCCGGTAGGCCTCCAGGGCCACCAGGTCGCCGAACAGGGCGTGGTATTCGTCACCCTGCTCGACCGGGGACATCCGCTGCAGCTTGGACTTGATCTCGGCGACCTGCCGGCCCACCCAGACCTCCTGCAGCCGGGCCAGCACCCCGGCGATGTAGCGGGGCAGTCTCTCGTCGTCGGTGACGTTGACGGTCTCCACACCCATCTCGGTGATCAGACCCTCGACGGCCGGGGTGGCGGCCTGTTCGCGGACGGCGTCGATCCAGCCGGCCCCGGTCAGGGCCGCGGAGGTGCCGCCGGCGGCCGCGATGGCCGCGCGCACCGCGGCGTAGCCGGGATGGGTGAAGCTCTCCGGAGTCAGCGAGTCGAACACCGGGCCGGACAGCGCCGGGTACTGCAGGGCGGCCTTGAGCGCCTCGCGCTGCGGCCACAGGGTGGGGTCGCGCGGGTCCGGGCGGCCGGCCGCCAGGACGGGACGGGCCGGGGCCGCATTGCGGTCGGCGACGCGGTTCTGGCCGCGGTTGCCGGGCCTGCGTCCGGTGGCCTCCTCGCGGACCCGGCTGAGCACCTGGGCCACGTCGTCCCAGCCGACCCAGCCGGCCAACTGGCGGGCGTACTCGTCGCGCAGGGTCGGGTCCTTGATCTGGGCGACCATCGGCACGCACCGGCGCAGCCCGGCCACCCGGCCCTCGGCGCTGTCCAGGTCGTGTTCGGCCAGGGCGGTGCGGATGGCGAACTCGAACAGCGGGGTGCGCCGCGCCACCAGGTCGCGCAGCGCGCCGTCGCCGGATTTGAGCCTCAGATCGCACGGGTCCATGCCGTCGGCGGCCACCGCGACGAAGCTCTGCCCGGCGAGGTTCTGCTCACCGGCGAAGGCCTTGATCGCCGCCGCCTGGCCGGCCGCGTCGCCGTCGAAGACGTAGATCAGTTCGCCGCGAAAGAACTTGTCGTCCATCATCAGTCGCCGCAGCATCGACAGGTGCTCGTCGCCGAAGGCGGTGCCGCACGAGGCCACCGCGGTGGTGACCCCGGCCAGGTGCATGGCCATCACGTCGGTGTAGCCCTCGACGACGACGGCCTGGTGCCCCTTGGCGATGTCGCGCTTGGCCAGGTCGATGCCGAAGAGCACCGCGGACTTCTTGTACAGCGTGGTCTCGGGGGTGTTGACGTACTTGGCTTCCATCGGGTCGTCGTCGAAGATCCGCCGGGCGCCGAAACCGACCGTCTCGCCGCTGGCGCTGCGGATCGGCCACAGCAGCCGGCGGTGGAAACGGTCCATCGGGCCGCGCCGGCCCTCGCGCGAAAGTCCTGCCGCCTCAAGCTCTTTGAACTCGAAGCCCTTGCGGATCAGATGCTTGGTGAGCGAATCCCAGCCGGACGGGGCGAAGCCGCAACCGAACTGACGGGCCGCGGCGGCGTCGAAGTTGCGCTCGGTGAGGTACCGGCGGGCGGGCTCGGCCTCCTCGGAATCCAGTGCGGCGGAATAGAATTCCTGCGCGGCGGCCCCGTGCCACGGGCAGATCAGTCCGCCGCATTCCACCTTGCCGGTGGACAGGTCG
>NZ_JAFMJZ010000155.1 GCF_017853185.1 Mycolicibacterium sp. | reverse complement strand
GGCGGAACCGGGAACGAGCCCTCGGCCGGCGGCGGTGGTGGCGGCGTCTGGCGCCGGATCGCAGCCTTGCGCAACGCATTCACCACGAGGACACCGACGAGCAGGGCCGCGCTGGCGATCATGCTCGGCAGCACGCCGGTGTGGTGGGTGGCACGCAGCACCGCGACGATCAGGATCCAGACCAGCGACACCGGGATCAGCAGCTTCCAGCCGATCGCCATGAACTGGTCGTAACGCAGCCGGGGCAGGGTGGCGCGCAGCCACATGAAGACGAACAGGAACGTCCACACCTTGGCCACGAACCAGATCAGCGGAACCCAGCCCGAATTGGCGCCGGCCCAGATGCTCAGCGGCCACGGCGCCCGCCAGCCGCCGAGGAACATGGTGGCCGCCAGCGCCGAGACGGTGGTCATGTTCACGTACTCGGCGAGCATGAACATGGCGAACTTCAGCGAGGAGTACTCGGTGTGGAATCCGCCGACCAGTTCCCCCTCGGCCTCGGGCAGGTCGAAGGGGGCGCGGTTGGTCTCACCGACCATCGCCACCGCGTAGACGCAGAACGACGGCAGCAGCAGCCAGATGTACCAGGTGTGGGTCTGGGCGTCGACCAGGCCCGAGGTCGACATGGTGCCGGAGTAGAGGAAGACCGCGGCGAACGAGAGCGCCATGGCGATCTCGTAGGAGATCACCTGGGCGCCGGAGCGCAGGCCGCCCAGCAGCGGGTAGGTGGATCCGGATGCCCAGCCCGCCAACACGATTCCGTACACACCGATGGAGGTGAACGCCAGTACGTAGAGCACCCCGACCGGCAGATCGGTCAATTGCAGTGGGGTCCGGGTCCCGAACACCGACACCACCGGTCCCATCGGGATCACGGCGAAGGCCATGATGGCGGGGACCACGGAAATGATCGGCGCCAGCAGGTAGATCGGCTTGTCCACGCCGGCCGGGGTGAGGCCCTCCTTGAGCGCGAGCTTGATGCCGTCGGCCAGTGACTGCAGCAGACCGAACGGCCCGACCCGGTTGGGGCCGTAGCGCATCTGCATGCGGCCCAGCAGCTTTCGCTCCACCAGGATGGCCACCAGCACGGTCAGAACCAGGAAGACGAAGACCGCGGCGGCCTTGATCAGCATCAGCCACCATGGGTCGTGGCCGAAGACCGTCATGTCGGGATACTTCACAGCTCACCCGCCTGAATCTGCACGACCGCCCCGGTGGTGACACCGAGTTGGCGGTGCACCGCACTGCCGGGAGAGTTCAGCGGCAGCCACACCACCTGATCGGGCATGTCGGTGACGACCAGCGGCAGGGTCACCGCACCCCGCCCGGTCGAGACCGTCAGCGTGTCGGTGGCGCCGATCGCGTGTGCGGTGGCCGCGTTGAGCCGGGCCACCGGCGGCCGGGCGGTGCCGGCCAGGAAAGGCTCGCCGTCCTGTAACCGCCCGCAGTCCAGCAACATTCGCCAGCCGGCCAGGGTCGCCTCGCCGGGTTCCAGTTGCGGCGCGGGTTGCGCGGCGACGTCCGGCGCGGCCGTCGGCGTCCCGTTCCACAACCCGAGTCGGGTCATCTCGGCCCGCGCCTGGGCGGGGTCGCCGAACCCGAGGCCGGCGCCGAGTTCGTCGGCCAGGGTGCCCAGCACCCGAAGATCGGATGCGGCGTTGGACGGCAACGCGGCGTCGAAGGATCGCAGCCTGCCCTCCCAGTCGAGGAAGGTGCCGGCCTTCTCGGCCACCGGTGCCACCGGGAACACCACATCGGCAAGTGCGGTGATCTCGGACTTGCGGACCTCCAGGCTGACCACGAATTCGGCCTCGCCGATGGCGGCGAGGGCGGCATGCGGGTCGGCGAGATCGGCGGCCTCCACGCCACCGATGAGCAGGGCCTCGAGGTCGCCGTGTGCGGCCGCCTCGAGGATGCCGCAGGTGTCCCGGCCCGGCCGATCGGGCATGCCGTCGAGGTTCCAGGAGTCGGCGATCTGTTGGCGCGCAACGGGATCGGTGACCGGGCGTCCGCCTGGCAGCAGGTTGGGCAGGCAGCCGGTGTCCAGCGCGCCGCGTTCACCGGCCCGTCGCGGAATCCAGGCGATCCGTGCCCCCGTGCTCTCAGCCAGGCGGGCGGCTGCCGACAGCGCTCCGGGACTGGTGGCCAGCCGTTCGCCGAGCAGGATGATGGCTCCCTCGGGCAGTCGGCCGGCGAGGCGGTCGAGGGCGTGCGCTTCGTCCCCGGGCGCGGTGCCGACGACCCGCGCGTTGAGCTTGTCCGAACCGTGGGACCGCAACGGCGCGATGGACAGCACGGCCAGACCGTGTTTGCGGACCGCCTTGCGCAGCCGCAGGAAGACGATCGGCGCCTCGTCCTCGGGTTCGAACCCGGCGAGCACCACCGCTGTCGCGGTCTCCAGGTCGGCGTAGCTGACGCCGGCGCGGCCCGCGACGTGGGAGGCCAGGAAGTCAGCCTCCTCATCGGAATGCGGACGGGCGCGGAAGTCGATGTCGTTGGTGCCCAGCACCATCCGGGCGAACTTGGCATAGGCGTAGGCGTCCTCGGCGGTGCTGCGCCCGCCCACCAGCACGCCGGTGCGGCCGCGGGACAGGCCGGCGGCGGCCCGGCCGATGGCCTCCGGCCAGGAGGCCGGCCGAAGATGCCCGACCTCGTCGCGCACCAGCGGGGTGGTGATGCGGTCACCGACCCGGGTGTAGGCGAAGGCCCAGCGGCCCTTGTCGCAGTTCCACTCCTCGTTGACCTCCGGGTCGTCACCGGCCAGCCGGCGCAGCACCACGCCGCGGCGGTGGTCGGTGCGCTGCGCGCAGCCCGATGCGCAGTGTTCGCACACGCTCGGTGAGGAGACCAGGTCGAAGGGTCGGGCCCGGAACCGGTAGGCGGCTCCGGTGAGCGCGCCGACCGGGCAGATCTGCACGGTGTTGCCACTGAAGTAGGAGTCGAACGGATTCCCCGCGGCGATGCCGACCTGTTGCAGGGCACCGCGTTCCATCAGTTCGATGAACGGGTCGCCGGCGATCTGCTGGGAGAACCGGGTGCAGCGTGCGCACAGCACGCAGCGCTCGCGGTCCAGCAGCACCTCGGTGGACAGGTTGATCGGCTTGGGGAAGGTGCGTTTGACGTCGGTGAACCGGGTTTCGGCCCGGCCACTGGACATCGCCTGGTTCTGCAGCGGGCATTCGCCGCCCTTGTCGCAGACCGGGCAGTCCAGCGGGTGGTTGATCAGCAGCAGTTCCATCACGCCGCGCTGCGCCTTGTCGGCCGACTCGGAGGTGTTCTGGCTGCGCACCACCATGCCGTCGGTGACCGTGGTGGTGCAGCTGGCCAGCGGCTTGCGCTGGCCCTCGACCTCGACCAGGCACTGCCGGCAGGCGCCGACCGGTTCCAGCAGCGGATGGTCGCAGAACCGGGGGATCTGAATGCCGATCATCTCGGCGGCGCGAATCACCAAGGTGCCCTTGGGAACCGACAGGGTGGTGTCGTCGATGGTGATGGTCACCAGATCGTCGTCGGGAGAGACCGTCATGAGCGCACCCCGCCGTCTGCTCGCGCAAAGAGGGTCGAGGCGTTCGGGTCGAACGGGCAGCCGCCGGAAAGGTGTGCCTCGTATTCGGTGCGGAAGTACTTCAGCGAACTCATGATCGGCGAGGCCGCGCCGTCGCCGAGGGCGCAGAACGACTTGCCCAGGATGGCGTCGGCGATGTCGGTCAGCTTGTCGAGGTCGTCCTTCTGCCCTCGGCCGGTCTCCAGCCGCTCGTAGATCTGCGCCAGCCAGTAGGTGCCCTCCCGGCACGGGGTGCACTTGCCGCAGGACTCGTGGGCGTAGAACTGCGTCCAGCGCCGCACCGCGCGCACCACGCAGGTGGTCTCGTCGAAGATCTGCAGTGCCTTGGTGCCCAGCATCGAGTCCACCGAGGCCATGCCCTCGTAATCCAGTGGTACGTCGAGGTGTTCGGGTGTCAGCAGCGGCGTCGACGAGCCACCCGGCGTCCAGAACTTCAGTTCGTGGCCTGCCCGCACGCCGCCGGCGTAGTCCAGCAGTTCGCGCAGGGTGATGCCCAGCGGCGCCTCGTACTGGCCGGGCCGGGTGACGTGACCGGACAGCGAGTACAGCGTGAAGCCCGGCGACTTCTCGGTGCCCATCGACTTGAACCAGTCCAGGCCCTTGACCATGATCGGCGGCACGCTGGCGATGGACTCGACGTTGTTGACCACCGTCGGGCAGGCGTACAGGCCGGCCACCGCCGGGAACGGCGGCCGCAGCCGGGGCTGGCCGCGGCGGCCCTCCAGGGAGTCCAGCAGAGCGGTCTCCTCGCCGCAGATGTAGGCGCCCGCGCCGGCGTGCACGATCAGGTCCAGGTCGTAGCCCGAGCCGAGGATGTTCTCGCCCAGATAGCCGGCCTCGTAGGCCTCGGCGACCGCAGCACGCAACCGGCGCAGCA
This sequence comes from Mycolicibacterium sp., assembly GCF_017853185.1. Taxonomy (GTDB): domain Bacteria; phylum Actinomycetota; class Actinomycetes; order Mycobacteriales; family Mycobacteriaceae; genus Mycobacterium. The sequence continues at coordinate 3,034 of NZ_JAFMJZ010000155.1, read as the reverse complement.
CCGGCACCACCTCACCGCGCAGGTAGATGAACGCGTGCCGGGCCCGGATGGCGTAGGCCGCGATGATGGCGCCCTCGACCAGAAAGTGCGGGGTGGTCAGCATCAGCGGCATGTCTTTGCAGGTGCCGGGTTCGGACTCGTCGGCGTTGATGACGAGGTACTTCGGCTTGGGGGACTTCTGGTCGATGAACGACCACTTGGTGCCGGTCGGGAAGCCGGCACCGCCGCGGCCGCGCAGGCCGGACTCCTTGATCTCGTTGATCACCTCGTCGGGCGTCATGCCCAGCGCCTTGCGCAGGCCCTGGTATCCGTCATGCCACAGATAGGTCGACAGCGACCACGGCTCAGGCGCGTCCCAGAACCGGCTGAGCACCGGGGTCAGCACGGGGCCTCCCCGGACTCGCGGAACACCTCAAGCCCGGCCAGGGTGGCCGCCCCGGGTGCGCCGCCGGCGTCGCCTGCCTCGCCGACCCCGGCCAGCGTGCGCGCGGTCTCCCGGAACGGGCACAGCGTGGTGCCGCGCGAGGGATGGACGGCCTGACCCGATCGCAGCGCGGACACGAGTTCGGTGACGCTGGAGGGGGTTTGGTTGTCGAAGAACTCCCAGTTGACCATCACGACGGGGGCGTAGTCGCAGGCCGCATTGCACTCGATGTGCTCCAGGGTGATCAGCCCGTCGGCGGTGGTCTGCCCGGCGTGCACGCCGAGTTCGGATTCAAGGGTGTCCAGGATGGCGTCACCGCCCATCACCGCGCACAGCGTGGTGGTGCAGACACCGATCAGGTAGTCGCCGGTGGGGGTGCGGCGGTACATCGAGTAGAAGGTGGCCACCGCGGCGACCTCGGCGTCGGTGAGGTCGAGTTGGCTTGCGCAGAAGGCGATTCCGGCTCTGGTGAGGTAACCGTCCTGGGCCTGGACCAGATGCAGCAACGGCAGCAGCGCCGAGCGGGGCTGCGGGTAGCGGGCGATGATCGTCGCGGCGTCGGTGGCCAGTCGTGCCGTCACCTCGGCGGAGTACGCGGCCGGCCCGCCGATCTCCGGCCCGGGCTCGTCTGGCCGAGGCCCGAGGGTCAGATCCACGCTCATCGCTGCCCTCTGGTCTTCGCGCAAGCGCTCATCGGTCCACACCGCCCATGACCGGGTCGATCGACGCCACCGCCGAGATCACGTCGGCGACCATGCCGCCCTCGCACATCGCCGCCACCGCCTGAAGATTCGTGAAGCTGGGGTCGCGGTAATGCACCCGGTACGGCCGGGTGCCGCCGTCGGAGACCATGTGCACCCCGAGTTCACCGCGCGGGGACTCCACCGCGGTGTAGACCTGTCCGGCCGGCACCCGGAAGCCTTCAGTGACGAGCTTGAAGTGGTGGATCAGGCCCTCCATGGAGGTGCCCATGATCTTGGCGATGTGAGCCGGCGAGTTGCCCAGCCCGTCCGGGCCGACCTTCAGGTCGGCCGGCCAGGCGATCTTCTTGTCCTCGATCATCACCGGGCCGGGCTCCAGCCGTTCCAGGCATTGCCGGGCGATCTTGACCGACTCGTGCATCTCGCCGATCCGGATCAGGTAGCGGCCGTAGCAGTCGGCGGTGTCGGCGGTGACGACGTCGAAGTCGTAAGTCTGGTAACCGCAATAGGGTTGGGTCTTGCGCAGATCGTGCGGCAGACCGGTGGAGCGCAGCACCGGTCCGGTGATGCCCAGTGCCATGCACCCGGTCAGGTCGAGGTACCCGACGCCCTGGGTGCGCGCCTTCCAGATGTAGCTCTCGGTGAGCAGATCCTCGAGTTCGCGAAGGTGGCCGGGCAGCACCCGGAGCAGTTCGGCCAGCCGGGCGGGCCCGTCCTCGGGCAGATCGGCGGCCACCCCGCCCGGGCGGATGTAGGCGTTGTTCATCCGCAGGCCGGTGACCGCCTCGAAGAACGACAGGATCAGATCGCGGTCGCGGAACCCGAAGAACATCGGCGACATGGCGCCGAGTTCCATACCGCCGGTGGCCAGGGCCACCAGATGCGAGGAGATCCGGTTGAGTTCCATCAGCATCACCCGGATCACCGATGCACGCTCGGGGATCTCGTCGGTGATGCCGAGGAGGCGTTCGACGCCGAGGCAGTACGCGGTCTCGTTGAAGAACGGCGACAGGTAGTCCATCCGGGTCACGAATGTGACGCCCTGGGTCCAGGTGCGGTATTCGAGGTTCTTCTCGATGCCGGTGTGCAGATAGCCGATGCCACAACGGGCTTCGGTCACCGTCTCGCCCTCGATCTCGAGGATCAGCCGCAGCACCCCGTGCGTCGACGGGTGCTGCGGGCCCATGTTGACCACGATGCGTTCACCGGCGTCGCCGGCGCGGGCGGCGGCGACGATCTGGTCCCAGTCCTGGCCGCCGAGCACGATGACGGGATCTTCGACAGTCATCAGCGGTACGACCTGCGCTGGTCGGGCGGCGGGATCTGCGCGCCGTGGTATTCCACCGGGACGCCGCCGAGGGGGTAGTCCTTGCGCTGCGGGTGACCGACCCAGTCGTCGGGCATTTCGATGCGGGTCAGGCCCGGGTGTCCGTCGAAGATGATGCCGAAGAAGTCGTAGGTCTCGCGTTCGTGCCAGTCACAGGTCGGGTAGACGCCGAACAGCGACGGGATGTGCGGGTCGTCGTCCGGGCAGGCGACCTCGAGATGCACCCGCCGGTTGTGGGTGATCGACAGCAGTGGGTAGAAGGCGTGCAGTTCGTTGCCGGCGTCGTCGGGGTAGTGCACACCCGATACGCCGCAACACAATTCGAACCGCAGCTTCTCATCGTCGCGCAGGGCGGAGGCGACCCGGACGAGGTGTTCGCGGCGCACATGCAGGGTCAGCTGCTCACAGTGGACGGCGACGCGTTCGACCGCCGCGACGAAGAAGCCCTCGCCGAAGAGGGCGGTGAGCCGGTCGACGATCTCGTCGAAGTAGCCGCCGTAGGGCGCTTGCGTGTTCTCCGGTGCCGCCGCCTGGCGGACGAGCCGGCCGTAGCCGGAGGTGTCACCGGTGCCGCTGCCGCCG
>NZ_JAFMJZ010000154.1 GCF_017853185.1 Mycolicibacterium sp. | reverse complement strand
TTTCGTCGCTCAGCGACGATTAGCGCGCCGAAATCACCGGGGGAGGCGAGCCGCGCGCCACATCGGCCACAGCGACGGCCCATCCGGGATGACGATCTCGCCGGTGACGTCGAAGCCGAACCGGTTGTAGTACGCGATGTTGTCGCGGTTGCTCGACTCCAGATAGGCCGGCGCGCCCTCGGCGTCGCAGCGGTCCAGCCGGGAGCGCATCAGCGCGTGGCCGAAGCCCCCGCCGCGCGCCTCCGGGTCGCTGCCGATGATGCCGAGATACCAGTGCGGCTCCTCTGGGTGCACGGCCTTCATCTGTTCGGTGAGCGCCCGGCCCTCCCCCAGCCGGCCGCGGAAGGCCCGGATCACTGCGGGCAGCATGGCCAGTTGCTCACGGGATGAGACCGCCCACCGGCCGGGTGGATCCCACAACGCCGCCGCCCCGACGCCGGACTCGGACTCGGCCACCTCGACCCCGCCGCCGGCCAGATAGTGATGGCGGGTCACCGCGCCGAAGAACCCGGCCAGGGCAGCGCCGCGGCGGGTGGCGTCGGGCTGCATCCACATCATCACCGGGTCGTTCTGGAACGCACGGCCGAGCACCCGCGCCAGCGCGGGAACGTCGGACCTGCGTGCCGAACGCACCTCGATGCCCATCGCCGTCAGGCTACGTCAGAAGATCTCGGTCGCGCCGAGAGTCAGAACGCACAGCACCACCGCCACCGTCGTCAGCCCGTAGACCAGGGTGCCGGCCTTCCCGGTGGCGAAGTCGCCCATCAGGTCGCGGTCGCGGCCCAGGCCCACCATCGCGATCAGCAACGGCACCAGCAGCACGGCGTTGAGCACCTGGGTGCCCACCAGGATCGTCACCAGTGGGGCGTTCGGGGTCAGCACGATCGCGGTGCCGATCATCGTGATGATGCCGTAGGTCATGTAGAAGGTGCGGGCCTCGCGGTACGGGTCGTCGATGGCGGCCTCCAGGCCGGCGAACTCGCACACCGAGTACGCGGTCGACAGCGGCAGGATCGAGGCGGCCAGGATCGAGGCGCCGATCAGCCCGACGGCGAACAGCGTGGACGCCGCGTCGCCGGCCAGTGGTTGCAGGGCGACCGCGGCGTCGGCGGCGTCGTTGATGGACAGCCCGTCGCGGTGCAGGGTGGCCGCGCAGGCGACGACGACGAAGAAGCCGATCACCCCGGTCAGCACCGCGCCGGTGATGACGTCGACGCGTTCCAGCGGCAGGTCCTCGGTGCGCAGTTTCTTGTCGACGGCGTAGGACTGCATGAACGACAGTCCCCACGGTGCCAGCGTGGTGCCGAGGGTGGCGGTGACGATCGCGACGGCCGCCCCGGTCATCGGCATGGTGGGCACGACGGTGCCGCGCAGCGCCGCACCCCAGTCCGGGTGCGCCATGAAGCCCGACGCGATGTAGGCCAGGAACACCGTCGACAGCAGCAGCAGGAAACGTTCGACCCGGCGGAAGCTGCCGCGCAGCACCAGCAGTGAAACCGCCACCGCGGCGACCGGGACGCTGATATACCGGCTGATGCCGAAGATCTCGAAACCCGCTGCGATACCGGCGAATTCGGCACAGGTGGTGCCGATGTTGGCGACCACCAGTGCGGCCAGCACCGCCCCGCCGACCTTCACCCCGTAGCGGTGCCGCACCAGACCGATGAGCCCCTGCCCGGTGACCACACCCATCCGCGCGGCCAGGCCGTGGAACACCACCAGCGCGATGGTGGACAGCAGCAGCACCCACAGCAGTTGATAGCCGTGGTCGGCGCCGAGCACCGAGTAGGTGGTGATGCCGGCCGGGTCGTCGTCGGACAGTCCGGCCAGCAGGCCGGGGCCGACGACGGCGAACAGCGCTGCCAGCTTCGGGCTCTTGAGCTTCATCGGCGTGCTCTGCGGCTGAGACGACGGCGATGCGGCCACACTCCCGAGCGGAAGAACCGCCGGCCGAGCAACGGTTCGCGCCGGTGCAGACGTTCGGCCACCTCGGGATGAACCACCCGGACCGCCTCGGCGGCGGTCTGCGGGTCGGCGGAGGCCAGGATCTCGGTCGCGGCGTCGACGTCGACCCGGCTGATCACGGCGGCCAGGCCGTGCGGGTCGAGGCGATGCACCGCCGAGCGTGGCGCCGACAGTTGGACCGAGTGCCCGCGATCGGAGGCCAGGTGCAGATCCGACCAGTCGACGACGTCCCGGGCCACCAGTCCGGTTCCCAGTCCCAAGCGGCGGATCACCCCGCCGAAGCCGACCTCCACCCCGGCCAGCACCAGTGGTCCGTCGCCGTCGCGGGACAGCAGGACGTCGGCCACCCGGGCCAGCCGCTGGCCCACCACGTCGACCACCTGGGTGTCGAGCACGTCGCGCACCAGGAGCAGTTCGTCGGGGCCCAACGCCTCGGCCAGGGCGGGCACCTCGAACCCGGTGGCGTCCTCGAGTACGACGGGTCCGTCGAAGTCGCCGACCGCCGCCCACGGCACCAGCAGTGTCGGGCCGCCGCGCCGGGTGACCAGAAGCCGGTTGACCACGGGGTGATCGCCGTCCACGCGCACGGTCAGGTCGGCGAGCCGGCCCACCCCGCGGCCGTCGGGTCCCACGACGTCGCGCCCAGTGACCCTGCTGAGCAACAGCACGGGTGACAGCATGCCGCATTCGACCCCGCCTGCCCGGGCGACCCGTTGTAATGGGAGTTATGCGGGCATTGCGGTTGGTCGGGTTTCAGCGTGAGCCGGAGTTGATGGAGATCCCCGATCCGGTGCCGGGTCCCGGCGAGGTGGTGATCAAGGTCGGCGCCGCCGGGGCCTGCCATTCGGATCTGCACATCCTGCACGAGATGGACGTCTCGGCGGTGTGGCCGTTGCCGATGACGCTCGGCCATGAGACCGCCGGGTGGGTGCATGCTCTCGGTGCGGGCGTGACCGGTCTGTCGCTCGGTGACCCGGTGGCGGTGTACGGCGCATGGGGGTGCGGGGTGTGCGCCCGGTGCGCGGTCGGCATGGAGAACTACTGCGAGCGGCCGTCACTGGTCGGCGGTGGCGGACTGGGGGCCGACGGCGGGATGGCCGACTACCTGCTGGTGCCGCATCAACGTCATCTGGTTCCGCTGCCCGACGGGCTCGGTCCGGTGACCGCGGCACCGTTGACCGACGCCGGGCTGACGCCGTATCACGCGATCCGGCGGTCCTGGCCCAAGCTCACCCCGGATGCCACCTGCGTGATGATCGGGGCCGGCGGCCTGGGGCACGTCGGCATCCAGATCGCCCGGGCCACCACCGCCGCGCAGGTGATCGCCGTCGACGTCAAACCGGAAGCTCTGGAGTTGGCACGCAAGGTGGGCGCACATCACGCGGTGCTCTCGGACTCGTCCGCCGCTTCGGTCATCCGGGATCTGACCGGCGGGCGCGGGGCCGACGTGGTGATCGACTTCGTCGGCAGCACAACCACTTTGGATCTGGCCCGATCGGTGGCCCGGATGCTGGCCGACGTGACGATCGTCGGCATCGGCGGAGGCGAGGTCCCTCTTGGGTTCTTCACCCAGCCCTACGAGGTGAGCATCGCCACCACCTACTGGGGCAGCAGACCGGAGTTGGCCGAACTGCTCGCGCTGGCGGCCAGCGGGCAGATCACCACGGAGACGTCGCGCTACTCGCTGGCGGACGGGGCCAAGGCCTACGCCGATCTGCACGCCGGTCTGGTGACCGGCCGAGCGGTGGTGGTGCCCTGATGTGGGACTTCGAAACCGACCCCGAATACCAGGAGAAGCTCGATTGGGTCGAAGAGTTCATGCGCACCGAACTCGAGCCACTGGACCTCGCGCCGCTGGACCCGTACGACAAGAAGAACCCCGCTCTGATGAAGGTGCTGCGACCGCTGCAGCAGAAGGTCAAGGATCAGGGCCTGTGGGCTGCGCACCTTTCGCCGTCGCTGGGCGGTCAGGGCTACGGCCAGGTCCAGCTGGCGCTGCTGAACGAGATCGTCGGCCGGTCCCGCTGGGCGCCTTCCGTTTTCGGCTCCCAGGCCCCGGACTCCGGCAACGCGGAGATCATCGCGATGTTCGGCACCGAGGAGCAGAAGGCCCGCTACCTCAAGCCGCTGCTCAACGGGGAGATCTCGTCCTGCTATTCGATGACCGAACCGCAGGGCGGTTCCGATCCCGGACTGTTCACCACCCGCGCGGTGCGCGACGGCGACGACTGGGTGATCAACGGGGAGAAGTGGTTCTCCTCCAACGCCCGCTACGCCTCGTTCTACATCGTCATGGCGGTCACCAATCCGGAGGCCCGCACGCACCAGAAGATGTCGCTGTTCATCGTGCCCGCCGAGACGCCGGGCATCGAGATCATCCGCAACGTCGGGGTGGGCGGGGAATCCTCGTCGCACGCATCGCACGGCTACGTCCGCTACAACGACGTGCGGGTGCCGGCCGACCATGTCCTGGGCGGTGAGGGGCAGGCGTTCGCGATCGCGCAGACCCGCCTGGGCGGCGGCCGGGTCCACCACGCGATGCGCACGATCGCGTTGGCTCGCAAGGCTTTCGACATGATGTGCGAGCGGGCGGTGTCGCGGCAGACCCGTCAGGGGCCGCTGGGCGATTTTCAGATGACCCAGGAGAAGGTCGCCGACAGCTGGATCCAGATCGAACAGTTCCGGCTGCTGGTGCTGCGGACCGCGTGGAAGATCGACAAGTACCACGACTACCAGAAGGTGCGCCGCGACATCGCCGCGGTGAAGGTGGCGATGCCCGGGGTCCTGCACGACGTGGTGATGCGGGCCATGCAATTGCACGGCTCACTCGGGGTGTCCGATGAGATGCCGTTCGTCAAGATGCTGGTGGCCTCGCAGTCACTGGCGATCGCCGACGGTCCCACCGAGGTGCACAAGCTGACGGTCGCGCGCCGGACGCTGCGGGAGTACGAGCCGGTTTCCACGCTGTTCCCATCGGCGCATCTGCCGACCCGTAAGGAGGCGGCGCGGGAGCGGTTGGCGTCATTGTTGGAGCACGAGATCGCGGATTTCTGAAACCCCCCTCTCGCCGAGCGTCACGCCAGCGTGACATCGGGCGTCCACCGCCACGCTGGCGTGACGCTCGACGGGTGTTCGGCGGGGGTCAGGCGCGGGTCATGGCCTGACCCTCGTGCACCATCGTCGCCACCCGCGCGCCATCGGCGCCGAAGAGTCCGGCCGTCATCACACCCCGGCCACGGCCGGCCGCCGGCGACCGGCACTGCAGCAGGTTCCACCGGTCGGCGTGGATGCGGTCGTGAAACCAGGTCGAGGCGTCGGTCGTGGCGGCGTGGTGGCTGCGGTCGGTCATCGAGTGCCCGTGCACGGCCAGCACCGGGTCGACACCGTAGATGTCGGTGACGTACAGCGCAATGCAGGCGTGCAGCACCGGATCATCGGGCAGTGCCGCGGTGACCCTCCACCACAGGTTGCGGACGAACTCGGGGCCGTCACGGTGGTCGCGGATGCGGATGTCGATCTCGTCGAGGGGCAGCGACGGCGCGGGTCCGATCGGCCCGGTGCGCTCCAGTGTCTCGGGATCCTCGACGGGAGAGGGCCTATCGGCGTGCTGCGGTCCGGGTGCCGGGACGGCGAACAGCGCGGTGGCGGTGACCAACAGCCGATCGCCTTCGCGGGCCAGCACCCGTCGCGACGAGGTGGTGCGGCCGTCGTGGACGCGTTCGACGTCGTAGCGCACCGCAGTTCCGGCGTCACCGCCGCGGAGGAACTGAGAATGGAAGGCGGTGGGCGTGCGGTCGTCGTCAACGGTGCGGCAGGCGGCGGCCAACGCCTGGCCGGCCAGATGCCCGCCGTAGGCACGCTTGCCGACCGGACCGTTGGCCGGACCGGTGAAGACGTCCGGGCCGAACGGGGTCAGCGCCAGCAGATCGGCGATCACGCGCCGAGCCATTCGGCGGGCAGGGTGTCGTTGTCCTGGCCCAGCGCCGGCGCGGCGGCGGGCACGGTGTGCGCGCCGTCCACCGACATCGGCAGACCGGGCGCCAGATAGCTGCCGATCCGCGGCTGGTCCAGTGCGGAGAACAGTGGATTGCCCTCCACCCGTGGGCTTTTCGCCACCTCGGCGAAGCCCTGGTAGCGCTCCCACAGGACCGAACTGGCGGCCAGTGCGGCACTGACCTCGCCGGCGGTATGGTCGGCGAACCACGGCGCGAAGAGTTCATCGAGTTCCGCACGATGTTCGTACCGGATCCCCTCATCGGTGAGATCGACGCCGATGGCCGCAGCCGAGTCGGTGGTGCCGGTCAGTTCGCACAGGTCGCGGAAATGCCGCGGGGTCAGCGCCACCACCATGAACGACACACCGTCACCGCTGGTGAAGTCGCGGCCGTACTGGCCGAAGATCGCGTTGCCCAACCGCGGCCGTTGCATGCCGTTGACCATCACCTCGGTGAGGAACCCGAGATTGGCCGCGGTGGCCAGGGCGACGTCGTCCAGGGGAAGGCGGATCGCGCTGCCCTCGCCGGAAGCGTCCCGGCGGCGCAGCGCTGCCAGCACCGACACCACCGCGTACAGCCCGCAACTGACGTCCCAGGCCGGCATCACATGGTTGACCGGCCCGACGTGATCGGACGGCCCTGTCACCAACGGGAATCCGGTGGCGGCGTTGACGGTGTAGTCGACCCCGGTCGAACCGTCGCCGCGGCCGGCCACCTCCAGATGGATCAGGTCCGGCCGCAACGCACTCAACTCGGAGTAGGAATGCCACTGTCGCCCGGACACATTGGTGATGAAGACCCCGGCGGCGGCGATCAGACGTTGCACCAACGCCTGGCCCTCGGCCGACCGCATGTCGACCTCCATGGAGCGCTTGCCCTTGTTCAGCCCGGCCCAGTAGATGCTCTCCCCCGCATCGGTCACCGGCCAGCGGTGGTAGTCAGCCGCCCCGCCGAGAGGGTCGATGCGGACCACCTCGGCACCAAGTTGAGCCAGCGTCATCCCGGCCAGTGGCACCGCCACGAAACTGGAGATCTCGACGATGCGAACGCCGGCCAGTGGGAGGCGGCCAAGGGATGGGCGCGAGTTCACCCGACGAGTAGACCATGCGCGACGGCGAAGGCCAGCGCCTGCTCGACGTCGATCTTCGCTCCGCGGCAGGCGGCCGTCGTCCACCCCGTCGGATCGATGCGCGCCCCACGCAGATCGGCCTCCTCCAGACGCAACCCCTCGGTTCGCGCCCCGGTCAGATCCGCTTCCGCCAGCACTGCCTTGCGCAGATCGGTGCGCACCAGAGAGGCCTCCCGGAACCGGCAGCCGGAGAGGTCCAGCCCGCGCAGGTCGGCCCCGGCCAGCACCGCCAGGCTGAAGTCCACCTCCTCGCAGACCAGCGGGCGCATCCGAGCATCCTCGAACGTCGAACCCAGGAAGCTGCAGTAGCGAAAGGTGCTGTGCCACAGCGTGGTGCGGCGGAACCGACAGTTCCGGAACGCCGAGCCGGAGTGCACCGAGTTGGCCAGGTCGGCGCCGCCGAAGTCGCAGTCGGTGAA
>NZ_JAFMJZ010000026.1 GCF_017853185.1 Mycolicibacterium sp. | reverse complement strand
CGCTGAGGAGCAGACCGCTGGCGGTGCGGTCCAGGGTCCACGACCACGATTCGCGGTGGAGTTCTTCATCGGGCATCAGCCCACGCGCACCGGGACGCTCACCGGCCGGCGCACGTAATTGCCTCCGGCCCAGATGATTCCGGCCTCGTCGACCTCGAACACCGGGATGCGGGCCAGCAGTTCGGTCAGCGTGACGCGGGCCTGCATCCGGGCCGCGGCTGCACCGAGGCAGTGGTGCGCGCCGTGGCTGAAGGTCAGGATGTTGCGTGGGCGGCGCAGCACGTCGAGGTCGGCGGCGTCCGAACCGTACTGGCGTTCGTCGCGGTTGGCCGAGCCGTACAGCAGCAGCACCTTGCGCCCTTCCGGGATGGTGCGGTCTTCGATGGTGACGTCGCGGGTGGTGGTGCGGGCCAGGCCCTGCACGGGTGAGGTCAGCCGCAGGAACTCCTCGACGGCGTCCGGAATCAACTCCGGTTCACCGGCCAGCAGGTCACGCTGCTCGGGGTTTCGGTGCAGCAATTGTGTTGCACCGCCGAGCAATCCGGTGGTGGTGTCGTTGCCGCCGGCGACCATGGTGAAGGTGAACGCCAGAATCGACAGCAGGCCCGCCGGGTCGCCGTCGGCCAGTCCGGCGGCCACCAGATGCGACACCGTGTCGTCACCCGGGTCGCTGCGGCGGCGTTCGATGAGTCCGGCGAAGTAGCCCATCATCTCCAGCACCGCCTCGCTCGCGCCAGCGACGCCACCGGCTTCGGTGGAGGCGGCGACGATCGCGTCGGTCCAGCGGTCGAACTGTGAGCGGTCCTCGTCCGGAACCCCGAGGTAGTGCGCGACCACCATCGAGGGCAGCGGTTTGAACAACTCGGCGACGATGTCCCCGCCGCCGGCGTCGCGCAGTTTCTCGATGCGCTCGACGACGAACGCGCGCACCTTCGGCTCGACGGCCTCGACCTGGCGCGGGGTGAATCCGCGGGCCACCAGCTTTCGGAACTCGGTGTGAGCGGGGGGATCCTGCATCACCATCGGCGGGTTGTCGGCCAGGCCGATGAGTTCGAGTTCGCCGTAGTTGACGGTCAGGCCTCCGGCCGAGGAGAAAGTCTCGTGATCGCGGGCGGCGGCCCAGATGTCGGAGTGCCGGGACAGCACCCAGTAGTCGTGGGAGGGGTTGTCCGGGACTACGTGGTGGACCGGTTCGTGGTCGCGTAGCGCGGCGTACATCGGCCACGGGTTCGCCCAGGTCTCGCCGGACCGCAATTCGAACGGTGCCGGCAGCTCAAACGCCATGCCCTATGCCTATGGCCTGGTTCGTGGGGTGTCAAGGGTCCTAGACGACAGCGCCCGGATTGAGGATCCCGTCCGGGTCGAGCGCGTTCTTGATCCGCCGGTTGAGATCCATCGCCTCCGGGCCCAGTTGGCCGGCCAGCCACGGCTTCTTCAGCCGGCCCACGCCGTGCTCTCCGGTGATGGTGCCGCCGAGACCGACGGCCAGGTCCATGATGTCGCCGAACGCCTTCTCCGCGCGGGCCGCCATCGCGGCGTCGGTGGGGTCGAAGACGATCAGCGGATGGGTGTTGCCGTCCCCGGCGTGGGCGATCACCGAGATCGTCAGGTCGGCTTCGGTGGCGATCTTGGCCACCCCGGCCACCAGATCGGCCAGCGCGGGCAGTGGCACTCCGACGTCCTCGAGCAGCAATGAACCCTTGGCCTCCACCGCGGGGATGGCGTAGCGCCGCGCGGCCACGAAGGCCTCACCCTCCACCGGGTCGTCGGTCGAGAAGCATTCGGTGGCACCGGCTTCGGTGAACACCCGGGCCATGAACTCGGCGTCCTGCGCACCGGCCGGCCCGCGGTCGTCGGAGGCCGCCACCATCATCGCGGCGGCGCTGCGATCCAGGCCCATCTTGAGCTTGTCCTCGACCGCGTTGATCGCGACGGCGTCCATGAACTCCAGCATCGACGGCCGGATCTTGCCGGTGATGGTGACCACCGAACTGGCGGCGGCCTCCACCGAGTCGAAGGTGGCCACGACGGTGGCGGTGGTGGGCTGCGGCGGCAGCAGTCGCAGGGTGACCTCGGTGACGACGCCGAGGGTGCCCTCAGAGCCGACGAACAGTTTGGTGAGGCTCAGTCCGGCGACGTCCTTGAGGCGCGGGCCGCCCAGACGCACCGCGGTGCCGTCGGCCAGCACCACCTGCATGCCCAGCACATAGTCGGTGGTGACGCCGTACTTCACGCAGCACAGGCCGCCGGCGTTGGTGGCGATGTTGCCGCCGATGCTGCAGATCTCGAACGACGACGGATCCGGCGGGTACCAGAGTCCGTACTCGCTGACCGCCTTCTTGACTTCGGCGTTGAGCAGGCCGGGCTGGACGACGGCGGTGCGGGTCACCGGGTCGACGGTGATCTCCCGCATCTTCTCCGTCGAGAGCACGATGCCGCCGTCGACGGCAGTGGCCCCGCCGGACAGGCCGGTGCCCGCCCCGCGTGGCACCACCGGGATCCGGTGCCTGGTGGCCCAGCGCAGAACCGCTTGCACCTCTTCGGTTTTCGTCGGGCGCACCACCGCGATCGGGGTGCCGGCGTTCGGGTCCATCGCCCGGTCCTGGCGGTAGGAGCCGAGGATGTCGGGATCGGTGACGAGCACGCCCTCACCGAGTTCGGCAGCCAGTTCAGGCAGACTCATGTCGTCATCCTAGGAGCGTCATCGTCCAGTTCGCGAAGCGCCGTAATCCACGGGGCAGCCAGTCCGATCAGCAGGATCGGCACCGCCAGCACCAGGAAGGTGGCCTTGAGTCCGAACTTGTCGATCAGCGGGCCGGCCAGCATGAACCCCACCGGCCCGGCGGCATAGGTCATCGACGTCATCACCCCGACCACCCGGCCGCGCATCGCCTCGGGTGTGCGGGTCTGCATCACCGAGTTATAGATCGGGCCGATCGGTCCGTACACCAGGCCGACAACGGCCACCAGGATCAGGATCACCGGCAGCGGTGGCAGCACCGAGATGATCAGGCCGGCCGCACCGAACGTCAGCACCGCGGTCAGCACGGTGGTGCGCCGGCGGGCGAACTTGGACACCACCGTCCAACTCAGCGCGCCCACCAGGCCACCGATCGACAGCGCCATCAGCACCCAGCCGAGTTGGGCGGGCTCGTTGCGGTCGGTGAAGTACTTGGGGAACAGCACGCTCTCCATCGGCAGGTACAACGCGGTCACCGACAGGTCGATCAGGCCGAGGGTGCGCAGAACCTTGTTGTGCCACACGAACTTCAGCCCCTCCAGCACGCCGGAAACGACGCCCTCGGGTCGCGTGGTGCGATCCGGACGGTCGGCGCCCGGTAGTCGAAGCACGGCGATCGTCAGGATGGAGAGGCCGAACGCCGCGGCGGTCACCCACATGGTGTTGACGCCGCCGATGGTGGCGATCAGCAGGCCGCCGATACCCGGACCGGTGATGTAGGCGAGGTTGAACGCCGCCTCGTAGACGCTGTTGGTGTGATCCAGTGTCCAGCCGGCCCGGCCGGCCGCCTCGGGCAGCATGGACTGCCGCGCGGTCATGCCACCGGGGTCGAAGAACGATCCGGCCGCGGCAAGGCCCGCCAGTACGACGGTGGTGAGTGCGCCGATGCCCTGAGTGGCCACCAGTACCGGGATCGCGGATACCGAGGCCGCCGACATGGCATCCGAGAGCATCGCGATCCGGCGGCGGCCGAGGAAGTCCACCGCGGTTCCGGCCACCAGGGTGGCGAACAGCAGGGGCAGGGTGGCGGCGGCGGCCACCACCGAGGCGTCGGTGGCGTTGCCGGTTCGCTGCAGCACCAGCCAGGGAAACGCCACCATGGAGATGCCGTTGGCGGCCGCGGCCAGGAACGCCGACGACAAGATCAGCAGGACCGGGCCGCGTGAGGTGCTCACGGCAGGCAGCATAGGTGCGTGAGCTTCTCCTCTCCGGTCGCACCGGGAACCGGCTGGCCCGGCGATCCGGCCACCGCGTCCACGCCGGTCGCTCGGGACGTCGCCGAGGTGGCCCGGTTGGCCGGCGCCGTGGCCGGCATCGACGAACTGGACGCTGAGGTCAGCGTCTGCCGGGCCTGCCCACGCCTGGTGGCCTGGCGCGAGGAAGTCGCGGTGGCCAAGCGGCGGGCCTACGCCGACGAGCCGTACTGGGGCCGGCCGATCACCGGCTGGGGTTCGCTGGCCCCACGCATTCTGATTCTGGGCCTGGCGCCGGCCGCGCACGGCGGCAACCGGACCGGTCGGGTGTTCACCGGCGACCGTTCCGGGGATCAGTTGTTCGCAGCCCTGTTCCGTGCGGGTCTAGTGAATCAGCCCACGAGCGTCGATGCGGCAGACGGGTTGGCCGGCAACGGCATTCGCATCGCCGCCGCGGTGCGGTGCGCCCCGCCGGCGAACAAGCCGACACCGGCGGAGCAGGCGACCTGCGAGCCGTGGTTGGCCGCCGAGTGGCGTCTCATCTCACCGCACGTGCGGGTTGTGGTCGCGTTGGGCGGCTTCGCCTGGCAGGCCGCACTGCGGTTGCTCGGTAAGCCGAGGGTCCCGACGAAATTCGGCCACGGCGCCGTCGCCGAACTTCCCGGCGTCATCCTCGTCGGCTGCTACCACCCCAGCCAGCAGAACATGTTCACCGGCCGGCTCACCCCGGCGATGATCGACGACGTCCTCGCCATCGCCACGTCGTACTGTTGACCCCGTGATGAGGCTTTCCGTTCTGGATCTGGTGCCGGTGCGTACCGACCAGTCCACCGCCGACGCCGTCGCGGCCACGGTGCAACTCGCGCAGACCGCCGACGGCCTCGGCTTCACCCGCTACTGGCTGGCCGAACACCACAACATGCCGGCCGTCGCGGCCACCAACCCGCCGGTGCTGATCGCCTACCTGGCCGCGCAGACTCAGCGGATCCGACTGGGGTCCGGCGGGGTGATGCTGCCCAACCACGCGCCGTTGACGGTCGCCGAGCAGTTCGCCCTCCTGGAGGCCGCCGCACCGGGCCGCATTGATCTCGGCATCGGCCGCGCGCCCGGCACCGACCCGTTGACGTCGATGCTGTTGCGGGGCAACCGCGATGACGGCGTCGACCGTTTCCCGGAGCATGTCGATCAGGTCACCGCGATGATGGGCGCCGGCGGTGTGCACCTTGCGATCCGCGGTCAGGACTACACCCTCAAGGCGACCCCGGCGGCGGTGGGGGAGCCGCGGCTGTGGCTGCTCGGTTCGTCGCTGTACTCGGCGCAACTCGCTGCGGCCAAGGGGCTGCCCTACGTCTTCGCCCACCACTTCTCCGGGCAGGGGACCGCGGAGGCGCTGCAGACCTACCGCTCACAGTTCCGGCCCAGCGCGCTGGCTGCCGAACCGGTCACCTTCATGACGGTCAACGCGGTGGTCGCGCCCACCCGCGCCGAAGCCGAGGCGCTGCTGCTGCCCAACCTGCAGATGATGGCCCGGCTGCGCAGCGGGATGCCGCTCGGGCCGCTCGATCTCGTCGAGGATGCGGCGCAGATCTCCCTTCCGCCACAGACCGATTCACTCATCGCGGCCGGCCGGCGACGGGCCGTCGTCGGATCGCCTTCGGAGGCGGCCGATCAGGTGCGTGCCTTGGCCGCCGAGTTCGACGTCGACGAGGTGATGGTCAATCCGGTGGCCTCGGCGCACCGTGGCACTGATCCGGCGACCGCCCCCGCGCGGGAGACGACGCTGGAGTTGCTCGCCAAGGAATTGTTCTAGTTCGCTGTGCCCGCCTCCGCGCGACTGTGACAGCTGTGGTTCGCGCTGTCGCTACGAGGCGGGCACACCGGCTTGTTCTTTCTGCCGGAGGCGACAGTGACCCCTGTGACTCAGGGCGTCAGCCGGATCACCGGGATCGGCCGCGTGGTCAGCTTCTGATAGGCGCTGTAGCGGCCCGAGTTCCCGTCGTCGCAGAGCTTCCACAGCCGGTTGTAGTCAGGATCGTCGGGCAACACGGCCTGTGCTCTGACGGACAATCGCCGCCGGCCGACGTTGATCTCGATCTCCGGATGTGCGAGCAGGTTGTGATACCAGGCCGGGTTGCGCGGTGCCCCACCGTTGGAGGCGACGATCAGGTAATCATCACCGTCGACAAAGTAGGCCAGTGAATGTATTCGCAGCGCGCCGCTTTTCGCGCCGATGCTGCGTAGCAGCAGCATCCGCGGGGAGAACGGGATCCTGTGGCCGATCCAGCCGTTGCTGCGTTGATAGACGGCGTCGTGCACGGTGATGAAACGCATCATCGCGCGATCCAGTACTGACATCATGGCAGCACCGCCAGTGCCTCGCGCAGCAGACGCCCGGTGATCTCGCGATCCGGGTCGCGGCGCACCAGCATCCCCTTCGCGAAGGACAGCTTGTCGCCGTCACGGCGCGGCACCACGTGCAGATGGATGTGGAACACCGACTGAAATGCCGACTTGCCGTCGTTGATCGCGACGTTGTTGCCGGTTGCAGCCAGGCCAGAGGCGCGGGTGGCCTGGGCGATGCGCTGTCCGACGGTCAGCATCCCGGCCAGCACCGGCGCCGGGGTGTCGGTGAGATCGACACTGTGCGCTTTGGGGATCACCAGGGTGTGGCCCCGGGTGAACGGCCGGATGTCCAGGAAGCCCAGATAGTCGTCGTCCTCGTAGACGCGGATGGCCGGGGCGGTGCCGGCGACGATCTCGCAGAACACGCATTGCATCGGATCACCGTAACGGTTGAGCAGGCACAGAAGCGGCTACGCTGCCCCGAGTGGACGCAACCGATATCGCCTTCGCCGGAGCTGCTGAGCAGGCTCGCATGCTTGCGGCCGGATCCATCTCCGCGCCGGCGCTACTTGAGTTGTACCTGGAGCGCATCGCGCGACTCGACCGCGAACTACGGTCATACCGGATCGTCCTGACCGACAGCGCCCGTCGCGAGGCGGCCGCAGCCCAGGAACGCCTCGACGCCGGCGAACGGCTGCCGTTGCTCGGCGTCCCGGTCGCGATCAAGGACGACAGCGACGTGGCCGGCGAATTCACCTGCTACGGCAGCAGCGCCTACGACCTCGAGGCCACCGCCGACTCGGCCGCGGTGCGGATGCTGCGCGACGCCGGGGCGGTGATCCTCGGCAAGACCGCCGTGCCGGAGATGATGCTGTGGCCGTTCACCGAGACGGTCTCCTTCGGCGCCACCCACAACCCTTGGGACCTGGCGTATGCGCCCGGCGGCAGCAGTGGCGGCAGCGGTGCGGCGGTGGCGGCGGGTCTGGCGCCGTTGGCGCTCGGTTCCGACGGCGCCGGTTCGATCCGGATCCCCGCCAGTTGGTGCGGCCTGTACGGACTCAAGCCGCAGCGCGGCCGCATCCCGATCGGCGACGGTGAGGATCCGTGGTACGGCTTGAGTGTCAACGGCCCGCTTGGCCGTTCGGTGGCCGACGCCGCACTGTTCCTCGACGTGACCAACACCGGCAAGGCGCCGCGCGGCGGATTCGCCAAGGCTGCCGAGCGCAGACCCGGCCGGTTGCGAATCGCGTTGAGCGCCAAGCTTCCGCCCACCATGGTGGGCCGGGTGGGACGTGCGCAGCATCGCGCGCTCGACGGTGTCGAGGCACTGCTGCGTGACCTCGGCCATGAGGTGTTGTGGCGGGACCCGGACTATCCGGTCTGGGCGATGTACGGCCACGTGCTGCCCCGAATGTGGCGCGGGGTGTACCAGGAGGTGCGCAAGCTGCCGTACCCGGAACGGCTTGAGCCGCGCACCCGGGCCATCGCCCGGATGGGGTCCATGTTGTCGGAGGCCCAGATCGCCAAAGTGCTTGCCGCCGAACCGAAACTGTCCGCACGGGTGAATTCCATCTTCGACGACTTCGATGTGCTGATCACCCCGGGGACGGCGACCGGGCCGTCCCGGATCGGGCAGTACCAACACCGCGGCGGCGTCAGCACGCTGTCCCTGGTGGCGATGCGGACGCCGTTCAATGCGATCTTCAACGCCACCGGTCAGCCGGCGGCGTCGGTCCCGTGGTTCGTCGACGGCGAGCACCTGCCGACGTCGGTGCAGTTGGTCGGACGGCCGTCGGACGAGGCGACGCTACTGTCGCTGAGCGCTCAGATCGAGGCCGCGCGCCCGTGGGCGAATCGGCGTCCGCCGGTCTCCTAGCGCTTACCCAGAACTTTCATTCCGCCGAAGATTCCGGCGGCGACGAGCAGCACGATGGCCAAGGCCGGGCTGACCAGCCACCACACCAGGCCGGCGGCGATCAGCACCGGCGAGATCACGGCCAGTGACATCGCCGGGTGCTGCCGGACGACGTCACGCGCCGCCCGCGCACGCTGCGGATCTAGTTCCTTACCCATGGCAGGTCTTTAGAAGAAGCCGGGGAACCCGTAGAAGCCGCCGTACATCTCACCGGGGATGAACTCCGGGGTGGCGTCGATCTGGACGTTGCCGGGGCTGGCGCATTCAGTGTTCTGGCCGCCGAGAACGGAGCTACCGCCGGTGGTCTCACAGTTGGGCAGCAGCGGGTCAGCGCCCGCCAGTGGGGCGGTACCCAGCGCGGCCGCCACGCCGATACCAGCGGCGATGAGGGCCAGAGCCTGTCGATTCCGTTGCATCAGAACACGTCCTTTACAAAACGTAGGTTGGCGCCCATGTTACCCGCCGCACGTGGCATAAGCTGATCCGCAACCGCGACGAATGAGGAGTTTCATGAAAGCGTTTCGTCTGACCGCCGCCGCAGCCCTGATCGGTGCCGGTGCCGCACTGTTCGGTTCGATGGCGACGGCATCCGCCGATCCGGCCCCGGGTTGCAGCGCCGCCGACGTGACCGACGCGGAGGCCCGGGTGGCCGCCGCCATGACCGGTTACCTGTGGACGCACCCGGACGTGAACGACTTCTTCAGCGGATTGCAGGGCTCGTCGAAGGGCGACGCCTACGACAAGGTGACGGACTACTTCCAGGCCAACCCGGACGTGAAGAACGCGGTCGACGCGATCCGTGGCCCGTCGCTGGACCTGCGCAACCGTTGCGGCATCCCGGTCGCGGCGATCATTCGCGGCGTCCTCTAAACGCTTGGACGCGCGTCATCTCCCAGTACGCCCCGCGGCATGCCAGCAGATCGGCGTGGCTGCCCTGCTCGACTATCCGGCCGTCGTCCATCACCACGATGAGATCGGCGTCCCGGATCGTCGACAGCCGATGGGCGATGATGAAACTCGTTCGCTCGCTGCGCAATCGGGTCATCGCCTGCTGAACCAGAAGCTCGGTCCGGGTGTCCACCGAACTCGTGGCCTCGTCGAGGATCAGTAACTGCGGCCGGGCCAGGAAGGCCCGGGCGATCGTGATGAGCTGTTTCTCGCCGGCGCTGATGGTCCCGCCGTCGTCGCCGACCCGGGTCCGATAGCCGTCTGGCAGCGAGCGCACGAAGTTGTCGACGTGGGCCGCCCGCGCGGCGGCCAGCACCTCATCCTCGGAAGCGCCCGGCCGCCCGTAGGCGATGTTGTCGTAGATCGTCCCGCTGACCAGCCAGGTGTCCTGCAGGACCATGCCGATCCGGGAGCGCAACGACTCCCGGCTGATCGTGCGGATGTCGTTGCCGTCCAGCAGGATCCGGCCGGCGTCCACGTCGTAGAACCGCATCAGCAGATTCACCAGAGTGGTCTTGCCGGCACCGGTGGGTCCGACGATCGCCACCGTGCTGCCCGGTTCGGCGGTCAGCGACAGGTTCTCGATCACCGGGGTGCCCGGCCGGTAGCTGAAGCCGACGTTCTCGAACTGCACCCGTCCCGGTCCCGGGCCCAACTCCGTTGCAGCGGAGGGGGATTCCTCGGGCTCATCGAGGAATTCGAAGACCCGTTCGGCGCTGGCCACGCCGGACTGAAGGGTGTTGTAGAAGCCGGCGACCTGGGTCAGCGGCTGGTTGAACTGGCGCACATACTGGATGAACGCCTGGATGCCGCCGAGAGTGATCTGCCCGGTGGCCACCTGGAAACCGCCGACGACGGCGACCGCGACATAGCTCAGGTTGCCGACGAACATGGTGGCCGGTGACACCAGGCCGGAGAAGAACTGTGCGCCGAACCCGGACCGGTAGACCTCGGCGTTGAGATCGCGGAAACGTTCCTGCGCGGACTCCCGGTGGCCGAACGTCTTGACCACGGTGAAACCGCTGTAGGTCTCCTCGATATGGGCGTTGAGTCGGCCGGTGTTGGTCCACTGCGCCACGAACATCTTCTGCGAACGGCGGGCGATCGCCCGGGTCACCCACAGCGACAGTGGCACGGTCACCACCGTGATCAGCGCCAGCAGTGGCGAGATGGTCAGCATCATCGCCAGCACCGCGACCACCGTCAGCGCCGCCGTGAGCAACTGGGAGATCGTCATCGAGATCGAGGCGGCGATGTTGTCGACGTCGTTGGTCACCCGGCTCAGCAGTTCGCCGCGCTGCCGGGAGTCGAAGTAGGACAACGGAAGCCGGTGTATCTTGGCCTCGACCTCGGCCCGCATTGTGGTGATGGTGCGCTGCACGATCACGTTGAGCAGTCTGGCCTGCGCCCAGATGAACAACGCAGCGAGCAGATACATCCCGAGTGCCAGCAGCAGGGTGCGGCCCACCGCCGCGAAGTCGACCCCCTGTCCGGGAACGAGGTTCATCCGGGACAACATGTCGGCGACGTTGGTCTCGCCGCGGGCCCGGGCCGCCGCGACGGCCTGCTCCTTGGTGATGCCGGCCGGCAACCCGCGTCCCACCACACCGTTGAACAACAGGTCGGTGGCGTGCCCGAGCACCCGCGGGCCGATCACCGACAGCACGATGCCGCCTACCGCCAGGGCGATCACGGCGATGGTGGGGCGGCGTTGCGGGGTCAGTCGGCGCAGTAGGCGCAGGGCCGACCCGGTGAAGTCCCGGGACCGGGCCTGGGCCGGGTCGGTCATCATCGCGCGCAGTCCGCCGCGCATCGGAGGTGCGGTCACGGTCATCCGCCTGTCGCGGCCAGTGACTGCGAGTCGGCGAACTGCGCGTAAGCGGGGCAGTCGGCCATCAGCGAGTCGTGGGTGCCGACGCCCACCACCTGGCCGCCGTCAAGCACGACGATCTGATCGGCGGCCATCACCGTCGCGATCCGTTGCGACACAACGATCACCGTTGAATCCCCGCACACGGCGGAAAGCGCCCCCCGGATCCGGGCGTCGGTGTGCACATCCAATGCGGAGAACGCGTCGTCGAACAGGTAGATCGTGGGCCGGCGGATCACCGCGCGGGCGATGGCCAACCGCTGCCGTTGGCCGCCGGAGAAGTTCGCCCCGCCCTGGGCCACCCGCATCGCCAGACCGTCAGGATGCGCCCGCACGAAGTCGTCGGCCGCGGCGACCTCCAGTGCTGCCCACATCTCGGAGTCGCTGGCATCGGCCTTGCCGTAGCGCAGGTTGTCGGCGACGGTCCCGGAGAACAGGTAGCCGCGTTGCGGCACCAACCCCAGCGTCGACCACAGGTCTTCGGTGTCGTAGTCGCGGACGTCGACGTCGTCGACAAGGACGCAACCCGACGTCACGTCATACAGTCGGCAGATCAGCGCAACCAGCGTCGACTTCCCGGATCCGGTGCCGCCCACGATCGCCGTCGTCGTGCCCGGTGCGGCGGTGAACGAAACATCTTGCAGAACAGGGCTTTCCGCCCCCGGATAGCGGAACCCCGCACGGTCCAGCCGCACGACGCCGCGCTTACCGGCCGGATGGACCGGGGTGGCAGGGCTGGTGATCGAGGCGTCGGTGTCGAGCACCTCGGTGATGCGCTCGGCGCACACCGACGCCCGTGGCAGCATCACCATGATCAGGGTGGCCATCATCACGGCCATCAGGATCTGCATGAAGTAGGCCAGGAAGGCGATCAGCGAGCCCACCTGCATCTGCCCGGCGTCGATCCGCAGCCCGCCGAACCAGATCAGCGCCACGCTGGAGATGTTGATGGTCAGCGTGGTGACCGGCAGCATCAGCGCCTGCCACTTACCCGCGGACAGTGCCGCCGAGGAGACCGCTTGATTGGCCTCGGCGAACCGATCCCGCTCGTACGGTTCGCGGGCGAACGCCCGGATCACCCGGATGCCCGAGAGCTGTTCGCGGAGAACGCGGTTGATGCCGTCGATCCGCTGCTGCATACCGCGGAAGATCGGCAACATCCGCGACACGATCAGATAATTGGCGACCGCCAGCACCGGCACGCTGACCAGCAGCAGCCAGGACAGCCCGGCGTTCTGCCGGATCGCCATCACGATGCCGCCCACGCACATGATCGGCGCCGTCACCAGCACGGTGGCCGTCATCTGGACCAGCGTCTGGATCTGCTGGACGTCGTTGGTGGTCCGGGTCAGCAGCGAGGCGGGGGAGAAGTGCGCGGCCTCCCGGGCCGAGAACGTGGTGATGTGGCCGAACAGGGACGCGCGCAGATCGTGGCCGAACCCCATCCCGGTGCGGGAGCCGAAGTACACCGCGCCGACCGCGCACAGTCCCTGCACAGCTGTGACGGCCAGCATCACCAGGCCGAGCCGGGCGATCAGCGCGGTGTTCCCCTGGGTCACGCCGTCGTCGATGATCGCCGCGTTCACCGTCGGCAGATACAACGCGGCCAGCGTGCTGATGGTCTGGAACACCATCACCGCCACGACCGGCCACCGGTACGGCGCGACGTACTGTCGCAGCAGCGCCAGGAGCATGGGAGCTACTGTCCCATATCGGCCGGGCCGGCATCGCGGCAGTTCAGCGCGTATGTCGGCGATTCGCCCGGGGGCTGCCGCTACAGTGCATTCTGTGAGAAAACTCCTGGCCGCAGCACTCGCCGCCGCGATGGTGACCTCCGTCGGCGCCTGCTCATCGAAGCAGGATCAGGCCGGACCGGGTCAGCAGTCCGAGCAGTCCCAGGCCCCGGCTTCCTCGGACGGCAAGCACGGTCCGATGTTCCCGGAGTGCGGTGGGGTCAGCGATCAGGCCATGGCCGAGCAGACCCGGGTGACCGGTCTGGTGAAGACCGCGGTGAACTCGGTGGGTTGCCAGTGGCTGGCCGGTGGCGGAATCCTGGGGCCGCACTTCTCCTTCAGCTGGTACCGGGGCAGCCCGATCGGCCGTGAGCGCAAGACCGAGGAACTGTCGCGTAACAGCGTCGAGGACATCAAGATCGAGGGCCACGACGGCTGGGTCGCGGTGGGCGCCGACCCGACGCTGGGGGACAACCTCTGCGAGATCGCCATCGGGTTCGGTGACGACTTCATCGAGTGGTCGGTCAACTTCAACGAGAAGCCGTTCCCGCCGCCGTGCGATGTCGCCAAGGAACTCGCCCGTCAGTCGATTGTGAACTCGAAGTGAGCGCCCCAATGCGTACCCGTCTGATCGCCGGCGGCCTGGCCGTGGTCTCCTCGCTGGCCGTGCTGACCGGATGCTCCAAGGCCGTCACCGGCACCGCGATGAAGGCCGGCAGCGGTTCGAGCAATAACAACTCTGCGCAGAAGTACCCGAACCTGCTCAAGGAGTGTGACGTCCTGACCACCGACGTGCTGGCCAAGGCCGTCGGAGCCGATCCGCTGGATATCCAGAGCACCTTCGTCGGCGCGGTCTGCCGGTGGCAGGCGGCCAACCCGGCCGGCCTGATCGACATCACCCGGTTCTGGTACGAGCAGGGCAGTTTGGACAACGAGCGCAAGGTCGCCGAATTCCTGCAGTACAAGACCGAGAGTCGCGCGATCAACGGAGTGGCGTCGATCGTCATGCACGGCAACGACCCCAACGGCGGCTGCGGTGTGGCCAGCGACGCTCAGGGTGTCGTCGGCTGGTGGATCAATCCGCAGGCGCCGGGGGAGGACGCGTGCGGCATCGCCATCAAGCTGATGGAGATGACGCTCGCCACCAACTCGTAGCTTCTTGCGCGAAGATCGTCTAGCGCGGCACGTGGAATGAGGTCAGTTCCGCGCCGCTGAGCCCGAGGTCCGCCCACGGGCCGGGTACGCGCAGCACTGCGATCGCCGACGTCGGGTACTTCCGGTCGATCTGTTCGGCCGCCTCGCGGTCACTGCCCGGCCCGGCCAGGCCGAGCGCCAGATGGCTCATGGTGGGTTCGTGTCCGACGACGAGCAGGGTGGAGACGTCGTCCCCGACCTTTTTGATCTCGTCGATCACCTCACCCGGGCTGGCGCCGTAGAGCCGGTCGAGGAACTCCGTCGGGGCGTCGACGGCGGTCCGGCCCAGCGTCTGGCGGGTGCGGGTGGCCGACGAGCACAGCACCGCGTCGATCACCGGGAAGTTGGCCCGCAGCCACTCGCCGGCCAGCCCGGCCTCCCGGATCCCGCGGTCGGCCAGCGGCCGCTCGTGGTCGCCCACGCCCTCGGGGTAGTCCGACTTAGCGTGTCGCATCAGCACCAGGGTCCTCATTCGTCCCAGGTTAAAGCACTCACCGGGGCAGATCCCCGGACTTGTCGGACCCCGGCCATACAGTCGGGGCCACTATGAAGTTCCTGCACTCCGCCGACTGGCAACTGGGTATGACGCGCCACTTCCTCGAAGATGACGCCCAGGCCCGCTACTCCGCCGCGCGCCGCGACGCGATCCTGGCGATCGGCGCGCTCGCCAAGGAGAGCGGCGCCGAGTTCGTCGTGGTCGCCGGCGACGTGTTCGACGCCAACCAGTTGGCGCCGAAGGTCATCAGCCAGTCGCTGGACGCCATCCGCGCCATCGAGGTTCCGGTGTATCTGTTGCCCGGCAACCATGACCCGTTGGACGCCTCCTCGGTCTACACCAGCACGCTGTTCCGCGCCGAGTGCCCGGACAACGTGATCGTGCTCGATCGCCCCGGCGTCTGGGAGGTCCGGCCCGGCCTGGAGATCGTGGCCGCGCCCTGGCGGTCGAAGAAGCCGACGACGGATCTCACCGCCGAGGTGCTCGCGGATCTGCCGGCCGACGGGACGGCGCGCGTCCTGCTCGCCCACGGCGCCGTGGACGTCCTCGATCCCGATCGGGACAATCCCGCGCAGATCAGCATGGCCGGGATCACCGCCGCCATCGCCGCGGGGACGGTCCACTATGTCGCCCTGGGGGACAAGCACTCTCGCACCTCGGTCGGCGACAGCAGCCGGGTCTGGTACTCCGGGTCTCCGGAGGTCACCAACTACGACCACAAGGAAGCCGACTCCGGCCACGTGCTGGTGGTCGACATGGATCTGGACGACGTGTCGCACCCGGTCAGCGTCGAGTCCCGGGACGTGGGCACCTGGCGGTTCCTCGCACTGCGTCGCGAGGTCGACAACAGTCGAGACATCGAGGACCTGAACCGCCACCTCGACTCACTGCCCGACAAGGACCGCACCGTGGTCAAGGTCGGTGTGGTCGGCACGCTGACGGTCACCGACCGGGCAGCGTTGGACGGCCTCATCGACCGGCACGCCCGCCGGTTCGCCGGCCTGCGCCTCTGGGAACGCAACACCGACATCGCGGTGATGCCGTCGGACGAGGAGTTCGACGACCTCGGCATCGGCGGGTTCGCCGCCGAGGCGGTCGCCGAACTGGTGCAGACCGCGCGTTCCGACGCGGCCGACGCCGGGGCGGCGCGCGGCGCCCTCGCCCTTCTACTGCGGCTCAAAGAGGGGAGCATGGCGTGATCCTGCATCGTCTGCGGCTCACCGATTTCCGCGGCGTGGCCGACCGCGAGATCGCCTTCCCCGAGCAGGGTGTGGTGGTCGTCTGCGGCCCCAATGAGGTCGGCAAGTCCTCGATGCTCGAGGCGCTCGATCTGCTGCTGACCTACCGGGACCGCTCGTCCCATCGTGACGTCAAGGCGGTCAAGCCGGCCAACGCCGACGTGGGCGCCCAGGTCGAGGCCGAGATCAGCACCGGCCCTTACCGTTTCGTCTATCGCAAGCGCTTCCACAAGAAGGCGATGACCGAGCTCGAGATCATCGAGCCCCGCCGTGAGCAGCTCTCCGCCGACGAAGCCCACGAGCGGGTGGAGGCGATGCTCGCCGAGACGCTGGACACCAAACTGTGGGATGCCCAGCGGGTGCTGCAGTCCGCATCCACCAACGCCGTCAACCTGTCCGGTTCCGATGCGCTGGCGCGTGCGCTGGACGCCGCCGGTGGTGAAACCGACGCCACGCCGTCCGGCGACGAGTCGCTGCTGATCGACCGCATCGAGGCCGAGTATCAGAAGTACTTCACCGGAACCGGGAAACCCACCGGGGTTTGGAAGGCCGCCGCTGAACGGCTCAAGACCGCAGCTGCCGATGAAGCCCGCTGGCGTCAGGCCGTCGACGAGGTCAATGACCGGGTGGCTGAGCACGAGTCGCTGACGGCCTCCCTGCGGGAGTTGGAGGACTCGCTGGCCCCGGCCACTGCGCGGATGGCCGCCGCCCGCAAGGCCTACCAGGCGCTGGCCGAACTGCGTGAGGAGCTCAATCAGGCCCGCCTGGTCGCGAACGCAGCGGCCGCCAACAGTGCGAATTCCACCGCCTCCTACGGCCAGCGTCAGCAACTGATCGAGGACGGTAAGCGCCGCGGGGAGACCCTGGTCGCATTGCAGACCACGCTCGCCGAGGCCGAGCAGCAGGAGGCCGCGACCAAGGAGGCTGCCGAGGCGGCGACCGCGGCCGCCGCCGAGTCCGCCGCCGCATTGTCCGCCGCGCAGCAGCGCTTCGACGCCGCCAAGGCGACCGCTGAGGCCTGCGCCGCCCGTGAAACGGCCGCCAAGCTTGCGGCCCGGGTCGAGGGCATCGACGCCATCGAGAAGGAACTCGCCGGCATCGCCGCTGAACTGGGCGCGATCCTTCTTACTGAGAAGGCGCTGGCCGGCATCGAGCAGCAGTGGGCCGCGGTGCAGCGCCTCGACGCGCAGTTGCAGGCGGACTCTGCCGCCGTCGAGTTCACTGCGCCCGCCGAGTTGACCGTCACCGTCGACGGACAGCCGCGGTCCCTGAGTGCCGGCGAAAGCTGGACCCAACCCGCCTCGGCCGCCGTGGTGGTCGAGGCGCCCGGCGTGCTGACCGTGCGCATCGCCCCGGGAGCCAGTGCGGTGAAACTGCACGCCGATCTCGAAGCGGCACAGCAGCTTCTCGACCAGGAGCTGGCCGCGGCCGGGGTCCCCGACATCGAGGCCGCCCGTGCGCTGGATGCCCGTCGGCGTTCGCTCACCGAGAGCCGCACCACGCACACCGCGAAGCTCGAAGGCCTCTGCAGCGGCGAGGATCCCGCGGCGCTGCGCGCCCAGCTTGCCGGTCTTCGGGCCACCGACTCCGAGGATGAGCTCGACCCCGAAGCGGCGGCCATCGAGTTGAAGGCCGCCGTTGAGGCCCTGAGTCCAGCGCGCTCCGACGCCGACGTGAAGCAGAAGGCGGCCGTTGTCGCCACCGCAGCACACACCGCGAAGGTCACCGAGGCCACCGTGGCCCGCGATCGGCTCAAGACCGCAGAAGCCGAGTTCGTCACGGTGCGTGATCAGCTGACCACGCTGCGCGCCGCTCTCAGCGACGACACCGTGGCCGCGCAGGCCACCGCCGCCGCCGAGGAACAGAGCAAGGCGGATGCGGCCGTCGCCGCCCTTGCCGAGCGGTATGACGCCAAGGATCCGGGCGCGATCGACGCCGAACTCGCGGACGCATCGGCAGCCGTCACGACCATCACCGGCCAACGCGATGCGGCAAAGATGCGGCTGCACACCCTCACTGCTGAGTTGGGCGTGATCGGCAGCGAGGGCAGGCAGGGAAGGCTGGATGAGGCGCAGGCCGAACTCGAACGGGCCCGCGCCGACCATGTTCGCATCGGGGAGCGCGCCGATGCCGTGCAGTTGTTGCGCAGCACCATGATCCGTCACCGCGACAACACCCGGGCGCGCTACGTGCAGCCGTATCGCACCGAGCTCGAGCGGCTGGGACGCGACGTGTTCGGCGACGACTTCGAGGTGGACGTCGACACGGAACTGACCATCCAGACCCGCACGCTCGACGGTTGCACCGTGCCCTACGAGTCGCTGTCCGGCGGAGCCAGGGAGCAGCTGGGCATCCTGGCCCGGCTGGCCGGGGCGGCACTGGTGGCCAAGGAGGACACCGTGCCGGTGATCATCGACGACGCCCTGGGCTTCGCCGACCCCGAACGCCTGGACCGTATGCGCAAGGTGCTCGGGGATCTAGGCGGCCGCGGCCAGGTGATCGTGCTGACCTGCACCCCGGGCCGCTACGACGGCGTCGCCGGCGCTGAGGTCATCGAACTGCACGCCTGAAGGGCGCCCCTACTTGGCCAGCGCCAGCACCTCATCGAAGCCCTCGATCAGGCACTCGTAGAACAAGTCGAAATCCGGGATCGCCCCGGTGTCGACGTCGATGCCCAGCGTGCAGGTGTCCACGTAGGTCAGCAGCGTCACGTTGACCGCCGACCCGATGGTCGGCCCGAAGGCGTACTGCGTCTTGACCTTCGCCCCGGCCAGGAACACCGGCACCGGCACCCCCGGCACATCGCTGGCCAGGAAATCGACCTTGCGCAGCACCGAGCCGATGTACCAGCGCGGCATCAGGTTCATCGCGCCGGCGATGATCTGGATGTAGGGCGTGGACTTCTCGTTACGCACCTTGGTGGTGCGCTCGCGGGTCTCGGCGATCCGGGCGGCCGGGTCGGCCACCCCGACCGGCACGTCGAAGCGCGCCAGCGTGATGTGGTTGCCGCCCTCGTCGTCGTCCTCGGTGCGCACGCTGATCGGCATCGTCAGATGCAGATCGCCCACCTGGACGTCATGGGCCTCGTGATAGCGGCGCAGACCCCCGGCGATGCCGGCGACGAACGCGTCGTTGAGCGCACCGCCACCGGCATGCGCGGCCTTCTTCAGCTTCGACAGCGGCACCTCGTGCACGCCGAGTTTGCGCACCAGGGTGCGTTCCTTCATCAGCGGCGAACCGGTCTCGGTGACCGGGCGCATGGTGCGGTACACCGACGCGGCCATCTCACCGGCCTCGGCCACCGCCTTCAGCGGATTGCGGATCGCGTTGAACAGCAGCTTGGGCCCGTCCTTGGCGACCCCGCCCATCGCCTGCTGCACCAGGCCGAGGTCATAGCGCAGCGCATCGACGTAGTCGTTCAGCGGA
Source organism: Mycolicibacterium sp. (assembly GCF_017853185.1). Taxonomy (GTDB): domain Bacteria; phylum Actinomycetota; class Actinomycetes; order Mycobacteriales; family Mycobacteriaceae; genus Mycobacterium. Next base: position 9,389 of record NZ_JAFMJZ010000026.1, on the reverse strand, counting down.
CCGAACGCATGCACGTCCGGTTTCCCGACCCCACGCTCGACGGCCTCGAGAGTGCGCGGCTCCTCGGTGAGGTCGAACAGGTGCATGGCGATCTGGATCCCGCCCACGCCGTCGGTCAGCGCGTGGTGGAACTTGCACAGCACCGCCGCTCCGCCGTCGTCGAGGCCCTCGATCAGCGTCGCCGTCCACAGCGGCCGGGCCCGGTCGAAGTCGGCCATCGCCGCCACCCGGGCCATCTCCAGCACCCCGTCGAGGTTGCCCGGGTCCGGCGCCGACACCTTGCGCAGGTGGAAGTCGATGTCGAAGTCCGGAGCGTTCTCCCACCGCGGCGGCGTCGGCGGCGGGGACTCGACCACCCGCTGACGCCAGATCGGCAGGTCGTGGGACAGCGCCTCGAACCGGGCCCGCACCACATCCCAGTCCGGGGACTTGTCCAACACGATCACCGTCACGACCGTCGACCGCAGTCGCGCGTCGGATTCCATCGCCCAGGTGAAGGCATCGGTCTGGCTCATGAAGTCGCTCATCAGGTTCAAACCTACGACCGCGGCGAGCGCTCCGGAACCGAACGGGGGCAACTCGGGACTTTTGTCCCCGGCCCAATCCCGGGGGCAGAATCTCGGTTATGAGCATCCTGGCCAGTCGCCGCCACCGGAAACTGGCCGCACTGCCGGGTGTGCGCTCCATCCGCCGGCCGCTGACCCCCGGCAGTGCAGAGCAGTTCGACCTGCACTACGTGCGCACCGGCCCGGCCGGAGGCACGCCACTGCTGATCATTCCGGGCGGACCCGGCATGGGGTCCATCGCCGCATACCAGGGTCTGCGCAGGCGGGCCGCCGAGATGGGCCTCGACGTGATCATGGTCGAGCACCGCGGGGTGGGCCTGTCCCGGCGCGACGACTCCGGTGCGGACCTTCCGCCCGAGGCGCTGACCATCGCGCAGGTGGTCGACGACGCCGCCGCCGTTCTCGACGACGCGGGCGTCGACACCGCCGCGGTGTACGGGGCCTCCTACGGCACCTACCTGGCCGCCGGTGTGGGGGTGCGCCACCCGCACCGGGTGTCCACGATGGTGCTCGACTCTCCGCTGTTGAATCGCAACGACTTCGACGTGGTGCGCAGTGAGGCCCGCGCCCTGCTCTGGCACGACGACTCCGCGCTCGCGGCCAAGATGCGCGCGCTCACCGAGGCCGACGCGCTGGTGCCCGAGGATCTCACCATCGCCGCCGCCGTCTACGGCTACAGCGGTCCGGATCTGCTGGAGCGACACCTCGATCTGCTGCTCGACGGCCGCCGGACGCTGTGGGCGGGGCTGCGCTGGATCACCCTGAACGTGGCACGCCGAAAGGTGCAGTACCACAACGAGTTCGACCTGGTCGGTCAGATCGGCTTCCGCGAGCTGAACTTCGCCGGCACACCGGACGGCCGGCCGTTGGACACCACGCTCACCTGGCGCGGGGTTCCCGCGTCGCAGACCCCGTTCGAGGCGGAACCGTTCGACCTCGTCGCCGAGATGCCCGGATTCGGATGGCCTACCGTGGTGGTCTCCGGCGGACGCGACCTCATCACACCGGCCGCGGTGGCAGACCGGATCACCGAACTGCTGCCCGACCCGACGCGTGTGCTGCTCCCGACGGCAGCGCACAGCATGCTCGACACCCGCCAGGACGTCGCATTGCGCATCATCGCCGAGGTCGCCGGCGGCAGCCACGAAAAGCTGGCGCAGCAGGCGGAAGAACTCGACGCCCTCCCGGTCGGGACATCGGTGCGGATGGTGGGCACGGCGCTGGCGGGGGCGGCGCGGCTGGCGGCCGTGCTGCCCCGGAACGCCCGTCCCGTCACTTCATGAAGCCGCCGTTACTTCATGAAACCGATTGTGCTGTAGTCCAAGTCGCCGACCCCGGACGGTCCGAAGTTGGCCAGGGTGCGTCGTACGCCGACGTTGCCCGGTGACTGGTAGAGCGGGAGGCTGAACACCTCGTCCCACAGCATCTTGTCCACATCGTTGGCCAGCGCCCGGGCCTTGGTCGGGTCGAGTTCGTCGAGCACCTCCTCGACCTTCGCGTCGATCTGCGGCGAGGAGATCTTGCCGAAGTTGCTCTCGGCCCCGGTGGTGAAGATCTGGTTGAGGCAGCACAGCGCGAAAGCGTCACCCACCCAGGAGAACTGGGTGATGTCGAAGTTGCCGACGTTGACGTAGTCGGTGAAGAAGCCGCTGGCCGGTTTGACGTCTAACTCCAGCTTCACGCCGATCTGCGCGAGGGTGTTCTGCGCCACCTGCGCGGCCTGCCGCCCGGACGGGGAGTCGTAGAGCACATCGCGGATCACCAGCTTGCGGCCGTCCTTCTCGCGGAACTGGCCGTTGAGCTTCCAGCCCAGCGCGTCTAGTTCGGCCTTGGCCTTCTCCGGGTCGTACGCCATCGCCGCGCTGTTGTCCTGGTATCCCTCCTGGCCGGCGACGAAGACGTGATTGCCCAGCGGGGTGGGCGTCTGCACCAGGCCGCGCAGGTTCACGTTCGCGATCGCCTGGCGGTCGATGCCCTTGGCGACGGCCTGCCGCAGCGCCTTGTCGGCCAGGATCGAGCCGGGTGCGCCGTTGAACGTCATGTGATACCAACTCGGCCCCGGCGCGCGGCGCACCGAGATGTCCGGGTTGCCCGACACGGTGGTCAGCTCATCGAGGTCGGACAGCCCGGAGGCGTCGATGGTGTTGTTCATCAGCGCCGGGATGCGTGCCGCGTCGTCCAGCGCCAGGAACGTCATGGTGTCGAGGATCGGCGGGGTTCCCCACCAGTTCGGGTTGCGGCTCAACGTGATTCGCTGTGCGGTCTTGTCGACGTTGGTGATCATGAACGGTCCGGCCGACGGGCCCGGCTTGTCCAGCTGGCCCTTGTTGAACACGGCCGGGTCGGTGGTCATGCTCCGGGGCAGCAGCATGGTGTTGCCGGCGAACATGCCGCGCCACTCCGGGTAGTGCTGGGCGAAGGTCATGACGGCCTGCCGGTCGTCGGCCCCGCGGGTGACCGAGGCCACCCGGTCCGAACCGTTGGGCGAGGCGATCGCGAACGCCTTGTCCTTACCGCTGGTGGCGTTGATCTGGGCGGCGATGTCCTCCCAGGTGATCGGGGTGCCGTCGGTCCAGGTGGCCTTCGGGTTGATCGTGTAGGTGACCACCTGTGGGTCGGTCTTGGTCAACTCGACACTGGTGAAGTAGTCGGTGTTGACCTTCATCGTCCCGTCCGGGGCGATCACGAAGGCGCGCGGCATGGTGGGCCGCAGCAGCCCGGCGGTCTCGGCCTCGTTGCCGTCGAGGTTGAGGGTGTTGAAGTTCGCCGGCATCGCACTGATCGCCAGCCGCAGGTTGCCGCCCGGCTTCAGGGTCGAGGGGTCCTGCGGGTTGGTGTCGCTGGACGAGCCGAGTTGGCCACTGCCGACCCCGGCCGCCCCGGTGCGCTTGCTCGCCGAGCAACCGCTCACGATCAGGGTCAGTGCGAAAAGCAGGACCGCCATCCGGCGGATCAGTTGAGTCACCGCTAGATGCTAACTGCGACGACCATCCGGTTTGGGGATCGCGGCCAGCAGTTTCCGGGTGTATTCGTTGCGCGGGTTGCTGAAGACCTCGTCGCCGTCGCCGTACTCGACGATCGCCCCGCGATACATCACCGCCACCCGGTGGGCCAGGTGTTTGACCACCGACAGGTCGTGCGAGACGAACAGGTAGGACAGATCGAGTTCGCGTTGCAGGTCCAGCAGCAGGTTGATGATGCCCGCCTGGATCGACACGTCCAGTGCCGACACCGGTTCGTCGAGGGCCAGGATCTTCGGTTCCAGCGCCAGGGCGCGGGCGATTCCGATCCGCTGTTTCTGCCCGCCGGAGAACTCGCCCGGATACCGGGCGGCGTCGGTGCGGCGCAGGCCCACCTTGTCCAGCAGTTCGGCCACCCGGGTGTCGATCGCCGGTTTGTCGAAACCGTTGGCCGACAACGGTTCGGCGATGATCTCGAAGACCGGCAGTCGCGGGTCCAGCGAGGCCACCGGATCCTGGAACACGACCTGCAGATCGCCGCGCAACTCCCGGCGCCGTTGCGGCGTCAGGGTGGCCACGTCGGTGCCGAGCACCTCGATCGACCCGGACTGCGGCTTACGCAGTTCCAGGATCTCGTGCAGGGTGGTCGACTTACCCGACCCGGATTCTCCGACGATGCCCAGGGTGCGGCCCTGTTCGAGTTCGAAGCTGACGTGATCGACGGCGCGGACCTCGCCGACCTGACGGCGGAACACCACACCCTTGGTCAGCGTGAAGGTCTTGACCAGATCGCGCACCCGCACCACCACCTCGCGCGGGTGATCCTCGGTCGCCGGGGGTTCGGTGGCCACACCGTAGATCTGCGCTGCGCTGCGCCCGGCTACCTCCTCGGTGCGGATGCAGGCGGCCGAGTGTGACGGGCCGACCGGAATCAGATCAGGCTCGGCGGTCCGGCAGGTGTCGAGGGCCAGCGGGCAACGTGGCGAGAACGGGCATCCGGGCGGCAACGAGATCAGCGACGGGGGAGCGCCCGGAATCGGCACCAGCCGCGATCCGCGTGCTGAGTCCAGCCGCGGCACCGACCCCAGAAGCCCTGCGGTGTAGGGCATCCGGCGATCGGAGTACAGCTCGTCGACCCCGGCGACCTCCACCGCGCGTCCGGCGTACATGACCAGGGCCCGGTCGGCGAACTCGGCCACCACGCCGAGGTCGTGGGTGATGATCAGCACCCCGGCGCCGGTCACGTCGCGGGCGGTGCGCAGTACGTCGAGGATCTGGGCCTGCACGGTGACGTCGAGGGCGGTGGTCGGCTCGTCGCAGATGATCAGGTCGGGGTTGTTGGCGATCGCGATGGCGATCACCACCCGCTGCCGTTCGCCGCCGGACAGTTCGTGCGGGAAGGCCCGCGCGCGTTGGGCGGGCTGGGTGATCCCGACGAGTTCGAGCAACTCCACCGCACGCCGGCGGGCCTCGTCGCGGGAGACGTCGTGGTGGTGCACGGTGATCGCCTCGGCGATCTGATCGCCGACGGTGTAGACCGGCGTCAGCGCGGACATCGGGTCCTGGAACACCGTGCCGATCCGAGCGCCGCGGATCTTCGACAGCTCCGCGTCGGACATGCCGAGCAGTTCGCGGCCCTCCAGCAGCACTGAGCCGGACACCTCCGCGTAGGAGGGCAGCAGGCCGATGACCGCCATCGCCGCCGCGGACTTGCCCGACCCGGACTCGCCGACCATCGCCACCACTTCGCCCGGCGAGATGTCGTAGCTGAGACCGCGCACCGCGTGCAGATCCCCGCCGTCGGTGGGGAAGGTGACCGACAGGTCGCGAACGTTGAGCAGGCTCCCGCCCTCGAGCAGGCTCATCGCTTGACGCTCCGCATCCGCAGGTTCGCCGACCCCGGGTCCAGTGCGTCGCGCAGACCGTCACCGACGAGGTTGGCGCACATCACGATCGTCACCAGAACACCGGCCGGGAACAGGAACACCCACGGGAACGTCGTCGCCGATTTGGTGCCGTCGGCGATCAGCGTGCCCAGCGAGACGTCCGGGGGTTGCACGCCGAATCCCAGGAAGCTCAAACCGGTTTCGGCCAGGATCGCCATGCCGACGTTGAGCGCGGTGTCGATGATCAGGATCGAGGCGACGTTCGGAACGATATGGCGGACGATGATCCGCCAACTCGGGACGCCCATATACCGTGCGGCCTGGACGTATTCGCGCTCGCGCAGGCTCATCGTCAGACCGCGCACCATGCGTGAACTGATCATCCAACTGAACGCCGCGAGGAACACGATCAGCAGCGCGACGTTGGCCGAGTTCTTGGTGCGCGGCGAGACGATGGCGATCAGGATGAAACTCGGCACCACCAGCAGCAGGTCGACGATCCACATCATCGCCTTGTCGCGGCCGCCGCCGAAGTAGCCGGCCACCGAGCCCACCGTCGCCGCGATCAGCGTCGAGATGACCGCCACGACCAGACCGATCAGCATCGACTTCTGCATGCCGCGCAACGTCTGCGCCAGCAGGTCCTGCCCGATTGCATTGGTGCCGAACCAGTGCTCGGTGCTCGGCGGGGTCTGCAGGTTGTAGAAGTCGATGTCGGTGTGCGAGTAGGGCAGCAGCGGCGGCAGGGCGTAGGCCGCGACGAACATTCCCACCAGCACCGCCAGCGAGACGACCGCGAGCCGGTTGCGCAGGAAGCGCCGGGTGACCAGGGTGCGCCGCGAGACGAACTGTGCCCCTTCCGTGGTCGCGGTCATGTCACCCGCACCCGTGGGTCGAGGATCGCGTAGATGACGTCGGAGAGCAGACCGGCCAGCAGCACCACCGCCCCGGAGAACACCGTGATGGCGGCGACGATGTTGGTGTCCTGGGTGGTGATGCCCTGCACCACCCATTCGCCCATCCCGTGCCAGCCGAAGATCTTCTCGACGAACACCGCGCCGGTGACGAGGCCGGCGACGCTGTAGGCGAACAGGGTGGCCATCGGGATCAGCGCGGTGCGCAGGCCGTGTTTGAGCAACGCCTGGCGCCGGGTCAGGCCCTTGGCCCGGGCGGTGCGGATGAAGTCCTGGCCGAGCACGTCGAGCATCGCACTGCGTTGGTACCGGCTGTAGCCGGCGATCGCCATCAGCGCCAGCGCGAGCGTGGGCAGCACCAGATGCTGCACCCGGTCGACGAACTGGTCCCAGGCCCCGCCGACGGCATCCGGCGACGTCTCGCCGGTGTATTCGAAGAGTTGCACCCCGAGCGCCGAATTGATGTCCAGCGCAACCAGAATCAGCAGATTGGCCAGGACGAACGTCGGCGTGCTGATGATCAGCAGCGACAGTCCCGTCACGATCCGGTCGGACAGTTTGTACTGTCGGATCGCGCCCCAGGCGCCGACCACCACGCCGATCACCGTGCCCAGCACCGAGCCGAGCACCAGCAGTCGCAGGCTCACCCCGATCCGTCGCCACAGTTCCGCCGACACCGGTTGGCCGTTGACCGTGGTGCCGAAATCGCCGCGCACCGCACCGGACGCCCAGTGCGCGTACCGCAGGGGGATCGGCTTGTCGAGATCGAGCTCGGCGGCCTTGGCGTCGATCATCGCCTGCGGCGGCCGCGGATTGCGCTGCAGCAGGCTGTTGAGCGGGGTGAAGGTCAGCGAGGTGAGGCTGAACGTGAGAAACGACGCGATCGCGAGAAGCACGAGGTAGTTGAGCAGGCGGCGCACCAGGAACCGCGTCATGCAGCACAGGGTAAACCCCGAACTGCCCAGGGAACTGTCAGGCGGAGTCCAGTGCGCTGCCAAGCCGCGTCGGTGTACTTGCGGCGTGTTGATGAATATCTGCAAGCGAACCGGCGCCGCGATCGGCGCTGCGGCAGTGGTCGGCCTCGGCGCCCTGGCCGTGACGGTGGGCGTGACCCAGCCCGCGTCGGCCGCCGTCACGATCAAACTCGATCAGGCCAGTACGTCCACGACGGCGCCTCCGCCCACCACGCTGGCCACCGCGTCGGCGTCACCGACCGATAAGGCCCCGCCGTTCGGCAAGAAGTGACGCGGTTTTCGATCACGCTGATCCCCACGGGTGACCCCTTGCGGCGCGGAGGCTAACGTCGCGTCGGAAAAGCTACGAATGAAAGGCCGTCGTGACCGTCACCGATCAGTACATCGCCAACAACGCCGAATACGCCAAGACCTTCAACGGTCCGCTGCCGCTGCCGCCGAGCAAGCACGTCGCCGTGGTGGCCTGCATGGACGCCCGCCTGAACGTCTACGGCATCCTCGGCCTCAACGAGGGCGAGGCGCACGTCATCCGCAACGCCGGCGGTGTGGTGACCGACGACGAGATCCGCTCGCTGGCCATCAGCCAGCGCCTGCTGGGGACCAGGGAGATCATCCTGATCCACCACACCGACTGCGGCATGCTCACGTTCACCGACGACGAGTTCAAGCGCGACCTGCAGACCGAGACCGGCATCAAGCCGGAGTGGGCGGCGGAGGCCTTCCCCGACATCGACGAGGACGTCCGTCAGTCGTTGCGGCGCATCGAGCACAGCCCGTTCGTCACCAAGCACGTCTCGCTGCGCGGGTTCGTCTTCGACGTCGCCACAGGCAAGCTTCGCGAGGTCACGCTGTAAGGGGGCGGACGACCCGCGGCGAGAGTGCGCCCAGATCGCGTTTCCGCGCGAAATCGCGATCTGGGCGCACTGTCGATGACGTTTGACAGGGCTCATGGCTGGTGGGTTAATTAGGGTTACCTATAAACCTGGTTAATTCAACCAACTTTACGAGGAAACATGGCGAGCCCTGTTGTCGAACCCCCCATGCCGGGGCAGTACGAACTGAGCCACCTGCGCTCGCTGGAGGCCGAGGGCATCCACATCATCCGCGAGGTCGCAGCCGAGTTCGAGCGTCCGGTGCTGCTGTTCTCGGGCGGCAAGGACTCCATCGTCATGCTGCACCTGGCGATCAAGGCCTTCGCCCCGGCGCGGGTCCCGTTCCCGGTGATGCACGTCGACACCGGCCACAACTTCCCCGAGGTCATCGAGTACCGGGACCGCACCGTGGCGGCGATCGGCATCGAGCTGGTCGTCGGCCACGTCCAGGACGACATCGACGCCGGCCGGGCCGTCGAGGACACCGGGCCGCGGGCCAGCCGTAACCGCTTGCAGACCGTCACCCTGCTGCGCAGCATCGAGGAAGGCCGCTACGACGCGGTGTTCGGCGGCGCCCGCCGCGACGAGGAGAAGGCCCGGGCCAAGGAGCGCATCTTCTCGCTGCGCGACGAGTTCGGCCAGTGGGACCCCAAGGCCCAGCGACCCGAGCTGTGGAGCCTGTACAACACCCGTCACCGCCGCGGTGAGCACCTGCGGGTGTTCCCGTTGAGCAACTGGACCGAGCTCGACATCTGGCGCTACATCGCCACCGAGGAGATCGACATCCCGTCGATCTACTACGCCCACCGCCGCCCGGTGGTGCAGCGCGACGGGATGCTGATCGCGGTCACGCCGTTCATCTCCGTCGACGACGACGAGCGCGCCTACGAGGAGGTCGTGCGGTTCCGCACCGTGGGTGACGCCACCTGCACCGGGGCCGTCGAGTCGATCGCCGCCACGGTGTGGGACGTCATCGAGGAGGTGTCGGCCACCCGCATCACCGAACGGGGAGCCACCCGGGCCGACGACCGCATCAGCGAGGCCGGCATGGAGGATCGCAAGAAGGAAGGCTATTTCTGATGAGCGAGCTGCTCCGCTTCGCCACCGCCGGGTCGGTCGACGACGGGAAGTCGACGCTCATCGGGCGCCTCCTGTACGACTCCAAGAGCATCTTCGAGGACCAGCTCGAGTCGGTGGAACGGGTCTCACGCGAACGC
>NZ_JAFMJZ010000153.1 GCF_017853185.1 Mycolicibacterium sp. | reverse complement strand
TGTCGGCACCGGAGCGGTCGAATTCGGCCAGCGCAGAGGGGCCGTCTGAGGCTATGGCGACCTCGAAGCCCTCCTTTCGCAGCAGGAAAGCCAACGGATCGGCCAGCGACTCCTCGTCTTCCACGATCAGGACGCGGGTCAATTCATCTCCTCGACTCGTCGATCTTCTTCGGTGTCCTCGGACAGGCAAACGGGCACGGACAGGGTGAACGTGGAACCGGTGCCCGGACGACTCCACAGCCGGATATTGCCGTTGTGGTTGGCCGCAACGTGTTTGACGATCGCCAGGCCCAGTCCGGTTCCACCGGTCGCCCTCGAGCGCGCCTTATCGACCCGGAAGAACCGCTCGAACACCCGATTCTGGTCGGCCGGCGCGATTCCGATTCCCCGGTCGGTGACGGCGATCTCCACCTGATCATCACGCAGCGTTCGACTGATCGAGACCGTCGAACCGTCGGGCGAGTACGCGATCGCATTGGAGATGAGATTGGCCACTGCTGTCACCAGAAGACCCTCGTCGCCGAGTACCTGCAGGCCACTGGGATCGTCGGTGGCAATCAATATATCGGCGCTCTCGGCAGCCACCCTGTGCCGCGAGATCGCCTCGTGGACAACGGAATCCACATCCACGCCGACCAGATCGGGAAGGCGTTCGGCGCCCTGCAGCCGGGACAACTCGATCAGCTCGCCGACCATGCCGGCCAGCCGCTGCGACTCGGTGAGCAGCTTTCGTCCGAAGTGCTCCACATTCTCGGGATCGTCGGTCGACTCCAGCAGCGCCTCGGCCAGCACTCCCATCGCCGCAACCGGAGTCTTGAGTTCGTGACTCACGTTAGCCACGAAGTCACGGCGACTGGCCTCCATCCGGGCCTGCTCGGACTGGTCCTCTGCGTAGATTCCAACGCATCGCGGGTTGTTCGGGTTCAGCAGCCGGACGTGGGCGCGCACCGACAACGGCGCCCTGCCCTCCACAACTGCTCGAGTGGCGAACAGATCCACCTCGGTGTCCTCGCCGGTGGCGAAGGTCTGCTGGGCGACTTTCCATACCCGGTCATCGAGCAGTTGATTGCGCACCAGACCGAGTTCGACGGCGCGGTCGTTACTCAACAGGACGTCGCGCAGGTCGTCGACCACGACCACGCCGGCCGGGGCCAACGCCACCGCCTGCTGCAGCATCTCGCCCACCGTCAGCGCGTCGGCAGGCGGAGATTCGGTGCCGCCACGTCGGCGCCGAAAGACACTCACGGGCTGAGCGTACGCACCCGATCAACATCACGGAAACACGATGTGACCTCTACGAACAACATCACACTCCGCTATCGCGGAGTTCGGTTGTTGTTCACCTGATGTTCTATTTGGCGCCCTGGTTGGCCACCGCGGCCGCCCCGGCCGCGGCCGCCGCCGGGTCCAGATAGGTGCCGCCGGAGACGATCGGCTTGAGGTCGCTGTCAAGGTCGTAACGCAGCGGGATGCCGGTCGGGATGTTCAGGCCGACGATGTCCTCATCGGAGATGCCGTCGAGGTACTTCACCAGCGCACGCAGCGAGTTCCCGTGCGCGGCAATGAGTACGGTCTTGCCGGCCTTGAGGTCCGGTGCGATGGTCTGTTCGAAGTACGGCACGAACCGCGCCACCACATCGGCCAGGCATTCGGTCAGCGGTCCGCCACCGATCCCGGCGTACCGAGGATCGGTGTCCTGGCTGTAGGTGCTGCCCTTCTCAATCGGCGGCGGCGGGGTGTCATAGCTGCGCCGCCACGCCATGAACTGTTCCTCGCCGTACTTGGCCTTGGTCTCGGCCTTGTTCAGACCCTGCAGCGCCCCGTAGTGCCGTTCGTTGAGCCGCCAGTCGCGGTGCACCGAGATCCAGTGCCGGTCGGCCTTGTCCAGCGCCATGTTGGCGGTCGTGATCGCCCGGCGCAACAGCGAGGTGTAAAGCACGTCGGGCAGACGGTCCTGCGCGGCGATGAGCTCACCGGCCCGCAGCGCCTCGGCCCGGCCCTTGTCGGTCAGGTCGACGTCCACCCAGCCGGTGAACTGGTTCGACGCGTTCCACTGGCTTTCGCCGTGGCGCAGCAGGATCAGCGTGGAGGTGTCAGCCATGAGGGCAATTCTCTCACGCGAGGTCTGGCTCGGTCTCGCCGTCTTCGATGAGATGCTCGAAAGCCTTGAGGTTCTTCAGCGACTCGCCGTGGGCCACCCGCCAGGCCCATTCCCGTTGGATCGAGGTCTTGAAACCGAGTTCCAGCAGAGTGTTGAAGTCCGAATTCACCGCCTCCACGACCTGGCCCAGCACCCGGTCGATCTCGTCGGCGGTGACCGAGCCCAGCGACATCCGGCCCACCAGATAGATGTCACCGAGGTTGTCCAGCGTGTAGGCCACCCCGTAGAGCCGGCGGTTGCGCCGCAGCAGAAAGCGGTAGACGCCCTCGAAGTTCTCGTCCGGCTTGCGGCAGACGAATGCCTCGGCGCGCACCGAGTGGTCCCCGATGCTCAGCAGGGTGTTGGTGATCAGCTTGCGCTCGCCCGGAAGCTCGACGATCAGCCCGCCGCCGCGAGCCCCTTCGTACGGGGCGTAGTTCAGTCCGTTCTCGCGCAGGGCGTCCTCGATCACCTGCTGAACGGGTGAACTCACGCCCGCACCCCGCGCAACTTGGTCCAGCGCCGCCCACTGCGCCGTGCGGTCAGATCGCGCCGGCGACGGGTACTGCCGTAGTCGGTCATGGCGCGGGCGTAGCTGGCCAGCAGGCCATCCACGGTGCTGTCCCAGGAGAAGCGCTGCGCGTGCGCGACGGCGACCCGGCTGAGTTCGTCGGCGTCGGCGTCGAGCACGGCGGCCAGCGCCTGTGCCCAGCGGTCGGGGTCGTGCCCCTGGACCAGGGTGCTCGCGTCGGCCACTGCGACCGGCAACCCGCCCACCGCGGCGGCCACCACCGGTGTGCCGCAGGCCTGCGCCTCCACCGCGACCAGTCCGAAGGATTCGGAGTAACTCGGAACGGCCACCACATCGGCGGCCCGGTAGACGTCGGCTAGTTGCTCGCGGGACTGCGGCGGCAGGAAGGTGACCCGGTCCGCGAAGCCGAGGTCGGCGGTCAGCTTCACCAGACTGTCCGGGGCGGCCAGCCCGCTGCCTGACGGTCCCCCGGCGATCAGCACCTGGACACCGGGCAGCAGCGCAGCGGCCCGCACCAGGACATCGGGTGCCTTCAGCGGCTGGATGCGACCGACGAACGCCACGATCCGTCCGTCGGCGGGCAACCCCAAGGCCGCGCGTGCCGCCTGCCGGTCGCCCGGAGTGAAGGTCTGCAGGTCCACGCCGGGATGAACGATGTCGATCCGGTCCGGGTCGGCATGGTGCAGCGAAACCAGTTGGTGCGCTTCGTCTTCGGTGTTGACGATCAGCCGGTCTGCTTCATCGACCACCTGCTGCTCACCGACCGCCCGCAGCGGCGGCTCAGGAGCATCGCCCTCGGCGAGCAGTGAGTTCTTCACCGCCGCCAGTGTGTGCGCGGTGTGCACCAACGGCACCGCCCAGCGATCGCGGGCCAGCCAGCCGACCTGACCGGATAACCAGTAGTGCGAATGAACGATGTCGTAATGCCCGGGCTCGTGATTGGCCTCGACCCGCAGGACCCCGGCAGTGAACGCGCACAACTGGGTCGGCAGGTCGTACTTGTCGAGGCCCTCGAACGGACCCGCGACCACATTGCGCACCAGCACACCCGGCGCCACCGGCACCACCGCCGGATCGGCAGAGGACGTCGCCCGGGTGAAGATCTCCACCTCGACCCCGCGGCGGGCCATGTGCAACGCCGTCTGCAGGACGTAGACGTTCAGCCCACCGGCATCGCCGGTGCCGGGCTGGGCGAGGGGGGAGGTGTGCACGGAAAGCACAGCCACCCGGCGGGGCATCACGCCTTCATGTTTACACCGCCGGGCCAGGCCCGTTTACACCGCGCGGCGCTCCGCTGTTTGCCGTGCCCGCCGCAACGCCGCCAACGGATCGGCATAAATGCTGCTCAGCGACACCACACCGGCGCCGGCTTCCTGAACCCGGTTGCCGAACGCCGAGACCCGGATAGCCCGGGGCCCCAGCAGTGACCGTTCGGCGAAGGCGGCGCGCAGCCGATCCATCCCTTCCGGGTACTCGGTGAACCCCTGACCGCCGACGACCAGATCGTCCGGGTTGAGCACGTCACGCAACAGGGCCACCGCCCCACCGAGGACGCGGGCTCGTTCGGCCAACAGCTCACCGGCAGCCACCCCGGCGGCATCCTGCTGACGGGCCACCCGAAGCAGCGCCGCGATGGTCGAGTTCGGCCCCCCGGCGGGCAGTATCCCGGTTCGGCGCGCGGCCGCCACGACGGCCTCGTCGCTCACCGTCGACTCCAATTGCCCACTGCCGCCGAGCAATTCGGACTGAACCGGCAGTCCGGCCACCGTACCCGGACCGCTGGCCGGGCTGTGTACGCGGCCGTCGATCACCTGGGCGAAGCCCACGGTCTCGCGCGCATAGACGTAGAGCCCACTCCCCCGAAGTTCCTGCTTGCCCAGCAGCAGTTCCGCACCGGCCATCGCATCGACGTTCGAGGCCACCGACACCGGCAACCCCAGCGCGCTGGCCAGGACCGGGCCGACCGGGGCCTGGGACCAGCCGAGCCGGGCGTGGTCGACGTGACCGTCGGCACTGTCCACCACACCGCCGACGGCGACACCGAGCCACAGCGGGCGGCGGCGGTGCCAGCGGCTGAGATAACGCCGGGCACTGTCGGCCAGGGCGGACAAAGCGGCCGGTTGCGTCCCCCCGGGGGTTGGCGTCTCGACCGCGTCCAGCGCCCGGCCGAACAGGTCACTGGCGACGATGCTGGTGGTCCGGGCACCGATGTGGACACCCAGCGTGAGGTACGGCTCGTGGTTGATCTCGACCGGGATGCGCGGCCGGCCGATCGCCCCGACGGTGGCGAGATCCGGACGCTCCCGAAGCAATTGTGCTTCGAGCAACGCGCTGACCTGCCGATTAACCGTGGCGATGGACAGACCGGTCCGGGTCGCGATGGCGTCCCGGGCGATCGGCCCGCGCTGGCGGATCGCGGCGAACACCGCGGCGACGGCCGCTTCGGGAGCACGCAGTGCGGGGGCGACGACATTGGCCAGCACCCCGTTCTTGGAGACGCTGTGGCGGGTGCGCAACGGATGCACACGGGTAGAAAGCTGCGGTTCAACGAGGGTGCTGGTCATGGTGGATCCTTCTCGGGGCGGGGCTGGGGGGGCTGGAATGCCGCGCCCGCGACCGAGGTCAGCGTGAAATCAGGCGCAGCGGAACGCGCGACAACAACACGCGCGGTGCGCAGCCTGACAACCACGAAGAATCACGGGGAGAAAGTAGCACGCTTCTTTAGAGTTGAGGGCGATGGAAACGAAACCGGACGCACACTCGCGGGTCGCCGTCGTCACCGGGGCCAGTTCTGGCATCGGTGCGGCGACCGCGAAAACCCTTGCCGCCCTTGGCTTTCACGTCGTCGCGGTGGCACGCCGCGCCGACCGGATCCAGCGGCTCGCCGACGAGATCGGCGGCTCCGCCGTGGTGACCGACGTCACCGACGGCGCCGCCGTGGCCGCCCTGGCCGAACAACTCCCCCGGGTGGACGTGCTGGTCAACAACGCCGGCGGCGCCCGCGGCCTGGAACCGGTGGCGCAGGCCGACCTGGAGAACTGGCGCTGGATGTGGGAGACCAACGTGATCGGCACGCTGCAGGTCACCCGGGCGCTGCTGCCCAAGCTGATCGACTCCGGCGACGGCCTGATCGTCACGGTGACCTCGATCGCGGCTCTCGAGGTCTACGACGGCGGGGCCGGTTACACCGCGGCCAAACACGCCCAGGCAGCGCTGCACCGCACCCTGCGCGGTGAACTGCTGGGCAAGCCGGTCCGGCTGACCGAGATCGCCCCCGGCGCCGTGCAGACGGAGTTCTCGCTGGTGCGCTTCGACGGCGACGCGCAGCGCGCGGAATCGGTGTACGCCGGCATCACCCCACTGGAGGCCGAGGACGTCGCCGAGGTGATCGGGTTCGTCGCCTCCCGGCCCTCACACGTCAACCTCGACCAGATCGTCATCCGCCCGCGCGACCAGGCCAGCGCCAGCCGGTTCAACCGCCGGGTCTAGCCGGGGACGTCGCAGTCGGTGTGCCCGACGGTGCCGTCGGAGTCGGGGTCCCCGACGGTGCCGTCGGAGTCGGGGTCGGGGTCCCCGACAGCGTCGGCGCATCCGTCGGGGTGGCCGGGGCGGCGCTCGGGGCATTCGTGTTCGGCTGGCCCGACAACGCCGACATCGCGGTCCACTCCGACCAATCCACCGCCCAGTCCCAGATGTCGCCGTCGGCGTAGGACAGATCGATCGAGGTGCCGGTGACCTCCACCGGGTCGCCGTAGATGGCGGTGTAGAAGTACTGCTCGGCGTCGCCGGTGGACAGGTTGATGCAGCCGTTGGTGACGTTGGTGTTGCCCTGCGCCCCGGAACTGGCCGGGTTGGCATGAATGAACTCGCCGTTGTTGGAAATCCGCACAGCCCAACGCTCGTGGACGCGGTCGTAGCCGGCGGCCGGGTTGGACATGTAGAAGTCCGAGTACTTCTCGGTGACGACGTGAATGCCGCTGCGGGTGATGTTGCGCGGTTTGTCGGCCTGGCCATAACTGCACGCGAAGTCCATGATCACCGCACCGTTCGTCACCACCTGAATGCGATGCGACGGGGCTGAGGCCTTGACCACCTGGCTGCGGCCGATGTCGAAGTCGAGCGTCGAATCCGCGGCCCCGTAGGAGCCGTCACCGAAAGCCACCCCGTAGAGCTTGGCGTCGACGTGAACTGCTGTGCCGGGCGCGAAGTACTCCCGGCTGCGCCAGTGCACCCGGGCTCCCTGGGCCTCGTCGGGCAGCCACGCCCAACTGCCCTCGGTGGGCGGGGTGGTGGTCACCGTCAGCGCCCGTTCCACCGTCGCCTTGTCGGTGATCGGCGCATCGAACTGAATGATGATGGGCGCGGCGATACCGACGGTCTGACCGTCGGAGAGTTGGAAACCGGCGTTGACCACCTTGGTGGGTGCCAGGGTGCTCAGCGATCCGGTGACCGGCGTCGCCTGGCCGTCGTGGCCGACGACCGACCCCTGCCAGGTGTAGACCGCGCCGTAACCCAGCGGTTCGGTGACAACGAAGGCGGTGCGGTCGCGGTTGAGCGTGCCGGTGACGGCCTTACCGGCCGGATTGATCAGTGCGATCCGCTGGAACCAGCCGTCGTCGACGCGGACCGACACCGGCACCGTCGGCACCAGGCCGGTGGCCCCGTCGGCCGGGGCGTAGGTCAGCACCGGGTTGGCCGCCGACGCCGATCGACCCCGGTCACCCTGGCAGGCAGCCAGAGCGCCGGGTGCCAGGGCGGCCAGGGCCGCCGCACTCAACACCCGACGCCGGTTGATCACAAGGCGCAGCCGATCAGAACCGGCTCCGGAACCAGGGTGACGCCGAAGGCCTCGCG